>JAOTRX010000010.1 GCA_030247675.1 Desulforhopalus sp.
CATATAGCCCGAATGCCACATTCATCAATACAGACTCTCGTCAATATGTAAAGCCACGGAGTATCATTAATGTAATTTCGGATATTCAGCATTATTGCATGGCTGAAAAATTGGGTAAAGCCTTGCCCGCAGAGTATTTGACACTGGAAAACTCTCTGGGGTTTTTCGGTGTCGGGGCGAAAAGTGGTCTGACAGAAGGACTCTTCCTCCTCTTGCTTCTCCCAGCGGTTGATTTTTATCTGGTGCCTTTTGTCTTGAAATCACCAAGTTTGTTTTTGAAAATCATGATCGGCTCTTTTCCTTTTCTGCCGGTCATCGCCAACACCTTCCTTTGCGCCTATATCAGTCAATACTTTATTGGTGTAGTTACCCGAAAGGCCATCAATGCTTTCTTCACCGGCAGGATGCTCGTACTGATATTTAAAAGTTTTATGATCTACATTTTCTACACCTTACTCTCCGGCTTGAGCACCCCGGAAAGGGTCTGGCAACTTGCTCAATATTCGAACAAAAATGCCGAAGCAATCTATTATGGCTATATGACCATGCTTCCCAATATCATGCCGATAGCCACCAGGTGTTCGTTACTTGTCATGGTGGCAGCCATACTGCCTTACGGGATAGTCTTTTTAATAGATATGTGGCGGAGAAGTAAAATCAAACGCAACCATGCCAGGATTACTGGTAAATCTTAAAAATCTATCAATCAAATCTATCAATCTATAGGGAGAGAAAATTGGAGAAAGAAATTCAGGAAACGTCGACTGAGAAAAAGAGATATACCAAGGAAGAGATTCTTGAGAGAAAAATCTCCATGGTCAAGGAGCGTGGCTCAAGAGTCATGAAAATCAACTCACCATTGGGCAGCATCATGTTCAACGTTCTGCGGCAATTCGACCAGGCGTATGCAAATTTCAAGGGGCAATTGGGAGAGCCAGGGGGGATTTCCCATGAAAAAGGAGCTGCCCTCATGGATGAGGCGCGGAAGATAACCATGGCCTTCTCTGAGTTCACCGGTCAGTTGAGCAGGCAGGTCAGGTTCAAGTATTTTGTGCCTCAGGAGCTTGAGGAGATTCAGCAAGTTACAGACAGAAAGAAAGATGATCTCTCGACAAAGTGACTGTGGAATGGGAGGCTGGGTTTATGATGCTTACCAGTCTCTCATACAGACCCGTGCCGCACCGAACTAATATTTCACTGCTATTGTGGATTTTCAAACAGGATTCCCCAGGATCTGACAATCGGGGCAATCGATAGTGTCAATGCACAACACGGCCGTCCTCAACGTAGAAGCTGACATCCCAGATAAGCCCATGCCAGCCATCAATAATGCCATCATCGCCGCATGTCGGACAAATCCAGTAAATCCGATCGTCTTCGGTACATTGGACATTCAACCTGCCAGTGCATGGTCTGCGGTTTGGGCGTCGCCAGCATTTTGGCGGATCCCCGGTCACAAGATCACGGTCTCGTGCAGTGGCATAGGTGATAATCTCGGCCAGTTTCTCGACCTTTAATCTTAACTGAGGCGCACCTGGCCCTGTTTGTTCATCATTGAGCCAGTGTCGAATATCAATAATCCACATGAGTATCGCCGTTAATAATTCTTTGTTCAAGCCTCAATATGGCTAAAGGGCATTCCATAGGATCATCCATCACAACATACTCCAAAGCCTCATCAAGTGACAGAACGATCCCGCCAAAATCACCTATGGAATCCCATTTTTTCCTGTGCCCTCCACCACCACAGAACCTCCACCTGATTTTTCATCCCTGTTGATTTAATCAAAGATTAAATCCTGGTCCTCTGGACTAGGTCAGAGATGAATGGCTCAGCCGTAAACCATTCCAACAATGTTGATTAGTATTCGGTTTTGCTATTGCTTCAAAATATGGACGTTAATTGTCACCAAGAAGGAATTTTTAAAGATGAAAATGTTATCGAAATTGTTACTACGTACTTGGTTACTCATAATTGCTCGACACTAAAAATGAAGCAAGTAAACCATGCCCTATGGGCTTAACCCAATGCCGGCCCCTCCGGGGTCGGATTTTTACTCCTGTCTGGAGAGCATGCAAAACCTGGGGGAGGCATCCGGAACTGAAGGTGCCGTCAGCCTGTAAGGTGACTGGAAACAATTAATATTACAACCGGTTTTTTAAAAAATCGATATTGCCTCCCCTGGTTTGCATGCTCTCTATTACTTGGGCTAACCCCAATAATAGAGATTCTGGAAAAATCAATAATTGAAACCGCTCCATTTGGCGAAATTTTATGGAAATATTCTTGAATTTTCGGAGGTGCTAGAATACTCCATTTTTATCGTGATATTTGGTCATGGTCAAGATCAAAATGATCAGGAAGTCTTAACTTCTAAAATTCAGCTGCAACTCATGCTTGCCAGCGAACATCTATAGTCCGCAAGTATATTATTGCGTTTTTTATGATAATGAGGAAGTATCTTTACTAACTGTGGATCGCAGCAAAACAGCGAAAGTAGCAAAAAGCCTCATGATTTTTGAACTGTTGGTATCGTATGAAAATATTGGCAAATCAGGCATATTTTTTGCTTTTATAAATATCACAGCAATTACTCTTACTAGCTGGACCAATTCCGTCCAACTAATACCGCGGTTATATTTTTTGATACGGACGTATAAATGAATGAACGATTAGAGCAATTTTTTGAATACCACGCAAACTTCAATTTATTGAACCAGACATTAAAAAACCCGAAGGCTATTAATAAATTTCATTCTTCAAATGTTGAGTTCTTCAAGACTAAAGTAGATTTTTCTATAGATGAAAATTCTATGGACTGGCATTTTAGGAGTTTTAGAGCCCTGCGTGAAGTTTTTCATTCTTCGCTTATGTATATAGAATCTAAAGTGTCTGAAAAACAATATTGTATCGCATCCGTATTTTTTGCCAAATATTATTCGTTCTTACATGCTGTTAAATCAGTTCTATATTTAACGCCCATAGAAAAATTTGATCCTAGATTAGGCCACAGTCAATCCATTAAAATGTTTATGAATAACTATTGTCAGGGGGGAAGAAAGGTTTTTGAGATGGACGAATTTAAACAATTTTCAAAAACTTTGAGAGACCTTAGAGAGGTAACATCGTACCAAATACCGCATTCTGGATATAACTTTTTAGATGAGCAGGGGTTTCTAGAAATAGAAGAAAAACTATCAAGCTATTTGTTAAAGTTATATCAACTTTCTCATTATTTAAGTTTTATAGCTAGTAAAACACATAGGTCTATTCCTGTGCTGGATAATTTAAGCTTATTTAACTTATACAAAACTAAATATTTTTGTACGCCTCATCCGATCAAAAATGAACATATTGACTATTCTGATGAAGTATTTATCGGTGATACTTTAAGGGCTAATGCAACTTATTGCGAACCTTTTTGTATTTTATTTGAACATGAAATGGATGAGTTTCAATTATATGGTGGGTTCGATTATTTTGAACATGCTGAAACTACTTTTAAACCTAGTGATGTTACTTCATTCATTTGGAGGTCGCTTTGATTAAATGTGGGGACGAGGGGACGTTGTTTAGATGTTAAACAAGGCATATTCAGGGAAGAATGGGGTCACGTAATGAATTGGAAGTTGAATGATCAAAAGGGTTAGGAGGTTAAATTCCAACAGCCATTCCAGCCGATACCGGGAAGGCTGCGGATTGTTTTTTAAAGGTCAGCTGCCCGGTGCGGCTGACCAGCACGTTATGTTTTTAAATCGAGTCAAAGTTAGATTTCTAGCAAGGATAAAAAATGAAAGTTAATATGCATACGTCTCATCCCTCCGCTTTCATCAGTTCGACATTTATCGATTTGCAAGAAGAACGGAAATCAGTTGCGAATGCACTTAGCGATATGGGCTTAAACGTAAATGCATTGGATATTAAGCCTGCATCGACTGATTCATCGAAAAATGAGATCCTGAACGGTATCCGAGAGAGCGACTTCGCTATATTGTTAATAGGCGATAGATACGGTTCAATTCTACCGAGAATGACGGGCAGCGATTCACTAAGTATCACTTGGTGGGAATACAATAACGCTCGCAAATTTGGTAAGCCCATTATAGCTTATTTCAAAAATATGAGAGGCCATGATTCATATGGTCACGATGACATTATTGAACCAACATATAAAAAGAAACGTAACTTATTCGATCGATTTAGAAAAATAGTTACAAATAGACACAACCCAGCGTATTTTTCTGATATATTAGAACTTTCGGACAAGATTAAAAGATCAATAATTCCAACCTACAGATCAGGCGTAAAAGAATTAAATTTGAAAAATACTCAATTGGCTTTAAAAATATCAGAACTGGAGACTGAGATAGAGAAGTTGAAATCGGCAAGTAATAATAGAACTATTGGCGTAAAATCTGATTCTTCAAAACCAATATTGGGTGGTCTTATTGGCTTAGGAGATTTAAGTAAATACAGATAAACAAAACCGAGGCATCTACAGTGACCGGGCGATAAAACGTCGCCCGACCCGTAATGCCCACCGTTATAATAACAGGGATCAAATCTTTATATGTGACATATATATACCATTTTTATAGGTGAGAGCTCATGTCCCTAGAAAAAAGCAGCAAAACCATACTCCTAGAACATAGTATAGCTAAAGTAGAACTCTACTCCACTTATTTGAAATACTATTTTGCTGTACTAGGAAATGTCAAATTCATTGACCACATAAAGGTTTTTGATTTGTTTTGCGGTGAAGGTCTTTACAAAGATAATAATGAGGGTAGCCCCCTTGCTGCACTCAGCAGAGCTGATGAGTTTCTTTATAAACCACCGACCTTCACCCCATATATTCATTTCTATTTTAACGATTTGGGAAAATCAAAAATTGAGAAGAACATATCAAAGATTGAACGTTTAAGACAAATTGTTCGCCTAAGAAAGTACCATAGAAACATTTACATAAATTTCTCAGAAGAAGAATTTGCTATTGCCCTTGAAAAATCCCTCCCAATAGCAAAAGAAGACAAAACTTCCAGATCCCTATTTTTTGTCGATCCCTATGGCTATAAGGAAATACAACCACAAATCATTAAATCAATACTCAGCGATTACAAATCAGAATTAATTTTATTTCTCCCTATTTCTACAATGTACCGCTTTGTTGGACCTGCTCAAGAGAAAGACAATGGTCAACATGAGCATTTAAAATTATTCCTTGAGAAATTATACTGCGACGGACAACAATGTTTCACATCTGTTGCAAATTTCATTGAATCGCTAAGATTACAGTTTGCAAACTATTTGCACCTCCCTAAATTATACGTAGACACCTTTACCCTTCAGAGAGATCGAGTAAATCAATATTGTATGTTCCTTTTTTCACAGAATGATATTGGATACGAAAAAATGCTAGAGGCAAAATGGGAACTAGACGCAGAACAAGGAAAAGGCTTCAAACTTGGCAAGCAAAAATCCTTATTTTCACAAGAAACATTTTCTCCATACCCTAAAATATTACTCAATTACCTTGTTGAAGCTGGAGCAGTAACAAATATCGACCTTTATCACTTCGGCCTAACTAATAAATATCTACCAAAACACACTACTCAATCATTACAAAGCTTAGTCGCAGATGGATATCCAATATCAACCTATTCCCTCGACCAAAAGGACGCTAAAGGTTATTATATATCTAGCAGGAATAAAGATGATAACTACGAAAGAAAAATTATGATAATACTTGAGAATCATGAGCATTTCAAAAATAGAATGGACTGATGTAACTTGGAATCCCATGACAGGGTGCACACCGATAAGCGACGGATGTAAAAATTGCTACGCCTCGAAGATGGCTCGCAGGCTGCAAGCTATGGGACAGAAGCGCTACCAAAATGGGTTCCAAGTGACACTTCACCCTGACCTGCTTGATGAACCTATGAAGTGGAAGAAGCCTAGGATGGTGTTTGTCAATTCAATGGGCGACATGTTTCATGAGAAAATACCACTAGAGTACATCCAGCACGTCTTCCAAACTATGGTAAGAGCAGAAAGGCATATCTTCCAAGTTCTCACCAAACGATCTTCACGCATGATCGAACTTGCCCAACACCTTCCATGGCCGAAAAATGTTTGGCTAGGTGTTACAATCGAATCAGCAAAATATTGTTATAGAGCAGATAATCTACGTAAGTCTTCAGCAAAAATCAAGTTCTTGTCCATCGAACCAATGATTGGACCATTTACCGAACTTTCACTGGTTGACATTGATTGGGTCATAGTCGGAGGTGAGTCTGGACCACAGGCAAGAGCTATTGAAAAAGAGTGGCCACTCGCCGTAAGGGACAAATGCGTGAATAGCAATGTGCCTTTTTTCTTCAAGCAATGGGGCGGAAGAAATAAAAAGAAAGCTGGTCGCTTACTTGAAGGCCAAGTATGGGATCAATTTCCATCTCGTAAATAACCAGAAAATATAACGGATAAACCAGTGATTACCACGTTAATCTTGCCATCTCGAAGGTCTTCATATTCTATCAGCGCTTCAATTTGTCATAACTACTGTATGGAATCAACGAGTTGATTCAAGATCCTAGCAACACAAGAAAGGGTTTTTGACCATTAGGGAATAAAAATATCCTGACAAGAAGGATGCATTTTCAAGATCACAGCTTCTTCCAGAAAACCAATTAAGATAATTTCCTTTAGGTAAACCCCCGGCTTTGCCGGGGGACAATAAAAGTTTGACGGTTCCAGCAAAATAATGAAGCCTCCGAGACCGTGAACCGATCAAAGTCACGGAAAATGAGGCTTCATGAACGACATACAATGTTTAAGCCACACGAAATGGAATGCAAGTACCATGTTGTGTGGATACCAAAATACAGGCGCAAGACGTTATTTGGTGAGTTTCGCAGCAATTTGGTCGAGGTATTCCATGAACTGGCAAGGCAAAAAGAAAGCAAGATTATTGAGGGTCATCTACAGCCCGATCATATCCATATGCTGATCTCGATACCTCCGAAATATTCTGTTGCACAAGTGATAGGATATATGAAGGGAAAGAGTGCGATACATATTGCACGGACCTACTTGGGCCAGAGAAAGAACTACAGTGGGATGAGTTTTTGGGCGAGGGGCTACTTTGTTACCACAGTTGGAGCAGATGAAGAAACTGTACGAATTTATATCAGAGACCAAGAGAAGGAAGACCATCGAGTTGAACAACTGTCGGTATTTAAATAGGCGACCACCGAATGGTGGTCAGTTAGTCTTTTAAACATAACGCTTTGAGCGGTTCACATATTAATACCACCGGCTTTGCCGGTGGTTACTCATTGCTCTATTTTTGCCGTAGTCGATGATTGATAGTACTTTCTCTTATCGGTCTCAGCTGGATCTGCTATCGGAGATACCAGGGAGGGTGAAAGAATCCCGGCTGGGCTATATTGTTTCGCCATGTGAAGTTTTGACATAGAGGATATATCTTGACTTACGAAGGATTGTCAATAAGCCAAGCCTGACTCAGTTTTATTCGAACCATTTGCTATGAAAGCATTGTGTGTAATTTGTTCATTTACTTAACTTCAACTCAAATTTTGTATTATTCTTTGAATACTTGATTTCGATTCGATACCGTAACAATATCAATACACTTCCTAATATTAGCATGTAATGCCAATGTTCTTTTATAAGATTTATTATTTCGATGTTCATGAAAGCCTCCAATCAAGTGTCAATTGTTGCTAGCCAAAATGCCTCATATGCTTTGACAATAGCTGAATTGACGCATCCATATCATGTGATATTAATTACAAGGAGGTCAAAAAAGACATAAGTGTTTAATTATTCATGACATTCTAGCCAGGATCATTAAATATGCCTGATCTCGTTAATATCAGTTTTTATTCCAGGTAGTTACCCACATTCATCCTTTTGAGGAACGCTGCTCAATCACCTTTCTGGTTATTCCTGGTAAATAACCTCCAAATCCTAAAGGCTGGCTCAATATTTTTACTACCCTCTCAAGCAAGTTGTTTGGTTTCGTGGTGAGATGCCCCCCGTTAACCAATTGGCATCTATAGTACAATTGATTTAGCAGCCAATATTCGGCTTTATTCTTTGTACCTTTTGGTCTACCAGGTTGATCTTTCAACCTTAAATCAAAAATTGTACATACCATTTTGATAAGTTTTAGGTGATCGGTGATTTCAAGTGATGTTTTCTGGGTCCATGGACCTTTTGCAATTTTCCTACAAATATCATCACCAAACAGTTCAACAGTATTGTTCAATAAGTGATTAGCATTTCCTTGATCTTCTAAAAGTTCAACCAAAGCCTCGACATGGTGTTTGATTTTCAATAGCTCTTTATTTCTTAACCCTACAGGATTAAAACTATCGTATTGTTTGTGTAAAAGATAACTAATCGACTCAACTTCAACTCCCTGAAAGTGGTCTTCGCCGAGAATCAATATAATTGCTGACTTCTCTTTATCATTAAAAGAAAAGTGGCCTTTACCACTCAACCCTCGCGGAAAGGTCAGTGTTCGCCTGACTGGTTTCTGAGTAACCTGTATGGCTTTTTCATTCTTTGGTTCCATTAAGTTATCCTGATGACAAAATTACTTGGTAGAGGTATCGAGTGATTATCAATTCAACAGGTCAGATCAACAAAATAACGTTCGAATAGCCCTACAATCTCTCAAAGCAAAATCCACTGATCTGTTCCTCGAAATATTCAACACAACTGCTGTCAGCGTGTTTTTTGTGAAATATGATGAAACTGAAGGTTGATCAGTAATCGCTAGACAACATCTTTCCACTATCTCTGGATTGATAGGAGATATCTTAACTTTTGTAAAATTGCCATCTAAAGTCATTTTAAATATGAGATCAGCCAAGCAAAGATCCGACCCCATTCCCGTTTGAATGATCGGTGTGCGGTGTCCGGCCAAGCACCTTGTTCTGGCGCAAGGCGCAAGGGCAAGGTGCTTGACGAAGTCAGCGGCACGATTCTCGGCGACGCAGTCGCCGAGAATCGTAAGTTTAGCGTGAATCGCGCCTTTTGCGGTTTCCGCTGAATTTACTGGTTCGGTGAAATTACTTTTATTCTAAGTTTTCAATCTTTATCGAAGTCCTTCAAAAATCGAGAAATCTTTCGAGCCTTATAATCGCCCCATGGCATCATTCTTTTTTGTGGCCAGGAAACGAACAAAAATCGCTTTGCGCGGGTGAAGGCGACGTAAAGGTTGTTTTTCTCCTGCGACATCTCAACGCCTCCGCTTCGCACCGCACGATAATCAGGGAAAGTCTCATCATCCATTCCAATGAGAAAGACAATATCGAATTCCTGACCTTTCATCGTGTGTACGGTGCTCAATGTTATGCCAGTATGTTGTGACAATGGATGAGTTTGCCCCAGAGCCATAGCGTTTTTGAACTGATGCAATGATTTGGTGTCTGTCTTCTTGGCATAGTTATGCCAGTGTTTCAGCAACTCATCAATATCATTGTAGATCATGAACCTATCGTTTTCGTTCTCAATGAACAAATTTTCCTTAAATTTCTCCAGGATTCTTTTTAGGTTGTTACCATCATCATTCAACTTTATGACCGATTTTATTAGGTCTTTATTCGACTCATCAGATATTTGCGGAATTATATCTTCTAAAATGGTGCTCTCATTAGTTCCTATATTCAAACGGGCAAACAATCGTTGCTTATGCAAGATATCTTGTGGATTCAGTCTTACTCGTAATGCAAGATCAAATATCTTCATTAAATCTGACTCAAACAGAATCGCTCCTGGCGTCATCTTGTAGTAAAATGGTAATGATCTGTCACGTAATTGAGCTTCTAATGGCTTAAAAATATACTTGTTTCGTGCAAGAACTGCTATTCTCTCTGAGGTAATATCCCCTTCAATATCGTTATGCTTTTTCATGCCTATTAATTCATTTACTTTGTCAACAACCCATAGCGACTCCTCTTCTTCATCTGAAAAAGCATTTAAATCAAAAATTCCTTCTTTTACAGTTCCAGTAATATATTCTGCATCAGGTACAACTTTGCCTGCTGCTGACAAAACAGCTTTTGAAGACCGGAAATTTTCATTCAACTCATAAATGACGGGCTTAAAAAAACGAACAAACATTTTATCCATATAGTCAGGAGAAGAACCATTAAAGTGATAAATGGATTGATTCGGGTCACCAACCATCATTATATTAGTGAATTCATTATTAGCCAAAGCAAGCAATAGTTGATATTGGGCATTATTTAAATCTTGTGCCTCATCCACACAGATAGCATAGAAACTCCGACGATATAGAGCGGCAGTTTTGGGAAAATTTACGAGCAAGCTATGAGCGAACAGCAATAAGTCGTCAAAATCAATCCCATTTTGAGCATGCAGGATATCCTGATAGTTTTGATACAATAAAACGATATCTTCATCATCGGTATGCTTATAGAGTTCATTTTCAGCTATCAATTTTCGTTTTACCTCTGATATAAAACTCAAGACACGATATCGGAAATCTTTTTTTTGTTTTTCATCTTGTTTCTTATATTTAATGGCATAAGAAGGGGTCTGTTGGATCGCCTGGCTGACCAACTCTATCCTATCTGCTTCGTCTTCAAAAATATGAGGCATTTTCGAAAAACCTATTAAATTGCCATGATTTTCCAATATATGCTGGCAAAAGCTATGAAATGTCCCAATGAACGTCCGTGTCTCTATTTCAGAAATATCGCTTAATCGTTCCTTGATTTCTTCGCCAGCCTTGTTGGTAAAAGTAAGAGCAAGAATCTTTTTTTTCGATTTATTAATCAGATAACGGACCCTTTCCGTTAAAACTCTCGTCTTGCCACTTCCGGCACTGGCCTTCACATAAATTGGGCCGTCTTCAGCATGGACAATTTTTTTCTGCTTTTCAGACAGATTGATTTCGATTGTCATGCTTATGCCTCCTCTAAATGTAAAATGGCAGATATTCTACTAAACAGATCAACAACCTTTGGTGGCAGTGCCTTTTCGCTGCCTATTATCTGTTCTGCGATTGCGGGACCATATTGAGTCTTGGTTCCAGTAATGATCTCATATAATTTTTCATTATTGTAATCTGCTATTTCTTTTACTTTTGCCGCTTTGTGTTTCTTATTTGCATAATTATCTAAAGATATGATCGCCTTTTTGATTTCATCACCATAACCATCATCTAGAAGTTGCCTTTCGAAGTCCTTACCGTCATCTAGGAATACAACACACTCTGTCTCGTCTTTCTTGCTTCCGCATTTCGAGAATTGATCCTTAACACTCGCTTTGATATTTTTGTCTGGTGTATTTTCTGCATCACTGAAAATTAACCACGGGATATTAAAGGATTCAGCAAATCGTATAAAAGGCAGATAACCTCCATGCCCCCCTACGCCCACAAAGTCGAGCGCAAGTTCAACAGGGGTCTTTCCGAAATATTTTTGGGCAAGAATGGGCAGTGCTTGCTCCTCTGTCTCTCCTTCGAAGAATATGATCAGTTTTGAGAAAAATATTTCACCCCTGGTGTTGATGACCTGTCGATTAATTTTTCTGATGTCTTCAGGAGAGAGGATATCCACCAACATCCTGCCACATGTCACTGTTCTATCCTTATAAAAATTACGCAACTGGGCAAGGGTTGCAGTAGCCGATATATAGGGCGAATGTGTTGAGATGATTTTTTGGCCTGCGATGGCTTCTATCTGCCTAAAAAGCTTCTTCTGGGCATTGGGATGCAAATGGGCTTCCGGTTCTTCTATTGCAAGAACAGGGAAGAACACAGACTTATCTTTTTGGGCATTATTAGATAGCAGAGTAATAAACGATTTCAGCGTTAAAAGAGATGACCAACTTCTTGTCCCCATACCGTGATATTCCATCGAAAAGCTGTCCCGGTTGTCAGTGTAATAAATTGTCAACCCTTTGTTCAAATCACGGACCTTTTTCGTGAATGGTGTTATTTCTATCCCGTCACCATGGCTATCCATTGCGGTATTAAGTTCTTTTAAATTCGTCTTGATATTCGACAGTATATCGCTGCTACTGACGGCCTTTTCATTCAGTATTTTTATCTGATCCTCGATTTCCTGGAGATCACCAGGGGAGTATTCAATCTTGGATAACATCCTGCCAAGGTAGGAATTTTTAAGTTTTGTGTCCTCTAGGATGTCCCGCTGGGCGTCCATATAATAGAACGGTATTTCATCGAAACGGAAATTTGTTCTTTTAGCGTCTTCAGCTTCAAACCATTTAGAACCATCATCCTGTTCGAATTCAGGCCAATCTTGCAGGATATATTGTTGAGTATTGTAATTGTTTTTTATTATATCAAATGTGATGACTGTTCGAAGCGGAACGAAAGCTGCTCCTTCAGCATTATTACGGACTCTATCGGTAGTGAAAAGTATCTCCCATTCCTCTGGAAATTCTTCCATTTGAGTGCCATCGTCGCTTAACGGAACAATCAATAGGTCGATTATAATTTTATCGGAAATCAAGCTTCCATGGATAAAGAAATCATCCTGGGAAACAAACTGCCTACTTCCCAATGATAATTGCAGTGCCTTAAGAAAGGATGTTTTTCCGGTATTGTTCATTCCTGTCAGAACTGTGGTTTCTTCAAGCGGAACCTCAATATTTTCTAAGCCACGAAAACCTGAAATGCGAACTGTTTTTATCAGAATGCTCATTTTTCTATGCCTCTATCGAATCTGGACAAATGTTGGTATTGGCAAAATGCATGTACAATACAGCAATGCATTCCTTTTTCAGGTTTTCAACACTCTTTATTATTATTAAGAAGGCTTTGATTGTTTTCTTTAAATTGATTTTTCTGGCTTTGATATCCCCCTCATCAAAGCGTTTATACTTACTACTACAGTATTTTTTACACCGAACGCGAAATTAACCGGCGAGCTTCAGCGAGTCCTTGTTTAATGTTTTGTTGGGCTTTTATTATTATCTAAATTAAATTCGATCAGCATCTCAATGTATTTTGAAATGCCGATTAATGTCTCTACAATTAACTTTAAATAATTATTTATGAATTTATTTGTTAAGTAATATATCCAAGGTTCGTCATTGGTAGTAGAACAGGTTAACCATTCTTCTGGCCATTTTTCTTCTACAATCTTTGTTTGAAATTTTTTTCTTTCGCTAATTGGCCATTCGAATCCACAGTGAAACATAGAGTTTCTGAATGAAAACAGAATTTTTAAGGCGGGTTCCAAATCATTTGGTATATACCTGGATACTCCAAGCTCAGTATTCATTTGAATTATTCCACTTACTAAATTTTTTTCAAATTTGTCATTTTGAAAAAAAAAGTGGCAGTCCCAAACTTTTTTACCTGTACGCTCTAACCTCTTACTACTAGGAACTATATTTAAAATAGTGTATATATTTTCTTTTACCCCATGAAATAGATGAAAGAATAAAGATTCTGTGAAAGGAGCTAGCATGCCAATTGCTGACATACTATGTGCAGCATCTTGAAATATTGACTTTTGTATTAATTCACTTCTATTATCGCTCAAATACTGAGCATAGTCGTCATTATCTCCATTAACTTCCCTTGCTGCTTTGTCAGCTTTTTCAATTTTCCCCCTTAATTCTTCATCTGCTTCATATTGTCTGATTAGTAAATCAACAATTGCAAGCAATTGTGATTCATACTCCAATAATGGAATGATACCATTTATGTGATAAATAGAATCATCATCTATAAGGCTATAGGTTGTTTCAATCCTGTTTTTAAGATCAATTAGGTATTGTATTGGCATGTTTTTTTAGGCCCAACAAGTTATTGTCTAGTTTTCCAGCTATCTCCAAAGACCAGCATGCCTTAACAAATCAAAATGCTGATGGAAGGCCTGTTTCTAACTGGTTACACGTATTTTTTGGTGATATCTAGAAGCTTGTTATCATCCGTTTGATCGATTTGTCTTACTATTTTGCAGGTTCTCATATCAACTTTCTGGCCGGGACTCAAAACGAACCTGAATGCCAGAGACCCAAATCTCTGTTTTTTCATCGGGGACGCTCTCTGAACCTGTTTCGGACAAGGTCCACATAATTCCAAATTATCCTAACTCGATAATCAAAAAAACGGTATGAAATTATCCTTGAAATTCCGATCTGACAAGACCACTCTCTCCAGCTGAACCACACACAGAGAGCACAGGTCCATCTTTTCCTCTCATTAGGATCGCTCAAAACTTGAATCATCGGCAAATTCTTTACAGGGATGTGTCCTCCAACATTGCAGTTCTGTTGTTCTGGCTGAAAAAGATATTATCATTCTGACTATGGCGACAGAAGACTTTCTCAGAATTGGTACCTGCAGCTGGAAGTATGACTCCTGGGAGGGGCTGGTCTATCCTCGCGGTAAAGAAATAAATTACCTCAAGGAATACAGTAGTCATTTTTCAACCGTCGAAGTTGATCAATGGTTCTGGTCCCTGTTCAAAGGAAATACCGTGGTTCTTCCGAAACCTGAAGTTGTCCGAGAATATGCGGAATCAGTACCACCGGGATTTATCTTCAGCATCAAAGTCCCGAACAGCATCACCTTGACCCACCACTACAACAAAAAGAAAAACGCACCCCTGATCCCCAACCCACATTTCCTTTCCACTGAATTAATGGGGAAATTCCTGCAGACCTTGGAGCCGCTTGGCGATCATATCGGCCCATTGATGTTTCAGTTCGAGTACTTGAATAAAAACAAAATGGCCAGCCTGGGTCATTTCACAGAAATGTTTAAAGTCTTCCTTCAGGGTCTGCCGGCGGGATATAAGTATTGCATCGAGATCCGAAATCCGAATTATCTAAAGGATGAGTATTTTGATTTTCTCGCCGAGCATCACCTGGGTCCTGTATTTCTGCAGGGGTATTACATGCCTTCGATTTTTGAAGTGTACGGGAAGTTCAAGGATAGACTGAGTGATCCGGTAGTGCTGAGACTTCATGGTTTGGATCGACAGGGAATCGAAGAACGGACAAAAAATGTCTGGGATAATATTGTCGATCCAAGGGATGATGAACTCTTACACCTGAGAAATATTGTGATCGATCTGCGGGAACGGCGACACCAGGTCTTTTTAAACGTAAACAATCATTACGAGGGTTCTGCACCTCGAACCATAGAGAAGATCAGAACGCTTCTGCAATTTGTGTGAGAATGCAGGACTTCCACAAATAATCATACATCCCGGAGGACTAGGCCATTGATGTTCACCGAACTTGAGTGTGCTCTTGTACGCAGGAATCTTTTGTTTTCATAGAACATCTGACTGCCTCAGAGACTAACGGTGGCCCAAACATCGTCCTGCAGTTTCGGTTCATATTGCATTATAAACTCAGTCCAACCCCATGGTGGATTCAAGATCTCAACCCCAACGGATCGTCCGTTGCCATCAATGTTTGACCATCTGGGCCTCACACTCATTTTAAAGTTTTTCCCTTGGCCACTGACGACAACCGTCATTATTTTTGCTTTCCCATTCAGTTTCTTCGGCAGATCTGTCAAGCATACGCCGAATCTGGACACGTCAGAAATCACCCCCTTGAAAAAAGCCGACTCCATCGGAAGCATCAACAGAGAGGTTCTTTATCTCTAGTCGCGGATGATTTCGTTGTTTCATTTACTCCTCTCCGATAATTTTGCCGCGCATATAGTTGTGTCGCGGATTTGCATAGGACTCAATGACAGATCTGTACATTTGCCATTCGCCTCTAAAAAAACACCTCGGCTCAAACCAATCCGATTTTTTTCCAGTACCCCTCAATTTCAAGCTTCTGTTTGAGAAATTCAAAGAGGTCGTTTTTAGAGTAGTTGCCCCGAAACCGTCTACGGAATTCGGAGAGAATGGCTTGCTGTTGTTGCGGTTGGTAGAGGTCCCATTCAATCAAGAGATCCTGTTGTTGATTCTGAGTCATGGTGTGTAATTTTTTCAAGTTAGGGTTGTTTTTTTAAAAGGAACGTTGTCTTTCAGCAGTCATCTTGATGTCCCTCCATGTCCGACTATAATAAGCTTTGAAACCTTACAAATATCTTACTGCTGCAGGACTGATTCGAGGAAAAGATAGGGCCTGGCCGCTCAGGTGGTAAAGTGAAGGCAGGATACGTCTTGCTATTCCGCGTCACCTCAACAAGGGTCATGGAAGCCGTCGCTGAGTTCACCGCGACTACAGTGAATAATGGCCGTTGGCTGATCTCACCCCATCATCGTCGCCGGCATTGACGTAGGAGGCATCAGTCAGGGGTCTCATGCAGTTGTGTTCGTGATGGATTATATGGCGACAGGTTTCAAGCGACGAATGTGACTGAAATCGTCAGCGGGAGTTGCAACGAGATGCAGGTCAAGGTCATCGGTATCGACGCCCCTTGTCGCTGGAGTGCGGACGGCAGAGCCCGGCCGGCAGAACGAGAGTTGATCAGATGAGACCGTCCTTCCAAGATCAACCGGGTAAAATAATTATCACAAAATATTGATTGGATTTTTTCAGGGGGCTGCTTTGGTGTTCGGTGTGGGGGAGAGCATGGGGGAAAGAAAATTTAGGTATAAAAAAAGGGGATAAGATTTAATCTTAACCCATTGAATTTCCAATGGTAGCTGGGACAGGATTTGAACCTGTGACCTTCGGGTTATGAGCCACGGACAGTCTGCAAACCATTCGGGGCTTTTCTGCCTCGGGTGTCATGTTGATTCTTAATCATGTCATGAAAAACTCTTCAGTTCTCCAAGATTGTAGCCGACAACATCTTCAACCCGGTATGTCACCAGCCTAGCAATTTCGAATAGGAAATTCCTTTTCGGCTGAAACGGTCATTTCTCAGCCATGTTCTACTCCGTGTTTGTCGGTACGAATCTTTTTCCACTTCATTATTCACCATAAAAAGAACCCTGAAAATAATTGCCAGGCAGGCTGCAAGGGTTCGAAGTTCTTCAGGAGCTACTGTCACTCGGGAAGGAAATTATTTTATTGCTCGAATTCCCCCCTTCGGCCTTCATCGCATCCGACAAAATATCGTCAACAGTATCAGAGGCCCGGCGTAAAGCCTCATCGCGGTAATGTATATAGCGTTGCGTCATCTGGGGGCTTTTGTGGGTCAAAAGTTTTTGCAGGGTAAACATGTCCACTTTACCGGAGCTTGCCAACATTGTTGCGTAAACGTGCCGCAAACCATGAAGGGGCCGGAAGTCGGCGGGTAGTCCGGCTGCCGCTTTGTCTTCACCCATCAAGAATACTGTTTATATTTTGTTTCTTCGTTGTCTTTTTTCGTTTGCTGCTGGTCAAAGGTTGCCATAGCCTTCTTGACCGATTCGTCATTAACATGGCTGTAACGCTCGGTCATTTGTAGTGTTTTGTGACCAAGGATTTTTGCAATTACAGGTAATGTTATCCCCTGATTCACAAGCCAAGATGCAGCCGTATGTCGAAGAGTATGGAAAACAACTTTCAGACGCCTGTCATCGATACCGTCATTCAATCCAAGCTCATCCACTGACCTGTGGAATGAATGGGACGCATCAGACTGTATACCTCCAACTCGAGAAGGAAAAACCAGCTTATCAGGTTTTTCTTTTTCCAATCCTTCGAACATTTCAAAAATAGCATCTGTCATAAACACCATTCTGTTTTCTGAGTTCTTCGGGTCCATCACCTTTATCGTCCTGGACTTGATGTCGATGTGCTGCCACCTCAGAGAAGCGATTTCTCCAAATCTCATACCAGTATTGAGGGAAACAAGAGCCATGCGGTAAGTCTGTTCTGAATGTCGTCGGAGTGTTTCTAGCAGAGTACCTGCTTCTTCTACGCTGAGATATCGATTCCGTTTATTATCAATCTTCTTTACAACTTTGGGAAGATCAATACTGAATGACAATGGCTTGCAGAGATCGCGGCGAACACCATAATTGATAGTTCGTTTCAGGAGGGTAATAGCTGTGGATACAGTATGCGGGGCAAGTCTTTTTAGAAGTCTCCTGACAACTCGGTCTATATCCAACTGAATCAGCTCATGCGGTTCTTTCTCGCCAAAACCATTCTGCAGATACAAACGAAATCTGCCATCATCTGCTTTTTCCGGATTCGCGAGCATCTTGCGATACTCTGAATACAACCAGGCGATGTTATGCTTATTGGCAAGCTGTACCGCTTCATCTCGCTTCCCTTGGTTGCTCAACTGCTTGCCCTCAACACGTTGCGCGCGGAGTCCGGCAGCACGTGCAGGGGTCATATCATCGGCATACTGCCTACCGGCTTTCTCTTCGGTGAGCTTGCCGTCATGTCTGTAGCGGATATAATAAATTTTCTCGGTGCCGGTCCTGCCCACTGCTTTTCCTTCGATGAAAAAAACTCCTGGATAATTTGTTTTAAATCGTTCTTTAGTTGCCATGTTTCCACCTAAGCTGAAAATCTATTCCCCACACTATTCCCCACACATTGGGACAATATAGGGGTATTTCCCGGTAAGTCAAGGTAAAAGATATGCTCTGTAAGTAAATGAATATATGACATTAAACAACAATCCGGTAAGAACAGGTAAAAACTAAATAACGCTCTCGTAAAGCGCAGGCCACCAGTTCGATTCTGGTTGCTGGCTCCAGCATATTTCAGGACCTGCAGATATTGTCTGCAGGTCCTTTTTTTTGGGGTGGAGTAGTGATTTTATGGTGTCATTAGGGGGAGGATAACCATGCTTTTGTGTAATTATAGTGGATCCAAATTTTCAGACGGTAGTTTAAGCTGTACACCATCTTAACGAACAAGAAGCATTGAGCGAAGAGATGAAAGGCCATTTCCTATTGAGCATCAATATACCGTGCCGCCATTGGTTGGCTGGCCACGCTTTTCCCTTTTGATTTGAAATCGCAATAACTCCCCAAAGTAGGGAAATTCTTTCCGCTTGAAAACATTGCCCGCATGCAGTAGAAATGGGGGCCTGAAGTAATTCAAATCAAGTGGATGTGTAGACAATGACTATTGCAAGTTGTAACGTTCCAAGAACCGAATTTCCCGACCATCTGGGCAAACGAAAAGGTATTCTTGCAAATCTCTTGAAAAAAGGCATTTCTACTCATTCTCACCTTAGAGACAA
This sequence comes from Desulforhopalus sp., assembly GCA_030247675.1. NCBI lineage: Bacteria > Pseudomonadati > Thermodesulfobacteriota > Desulfobulbia > Desulfobulbales > Desulfocapsaceae > Desulforhopalus > Desulforhopalus sp. Next base: position 19,146 of record JAOTRX010000010.1, read on the forward strand.
TAGCTTCGGACTGCCGATGCTGCTGTTGGCCTTTGTCTTGGTTGGCCTTACCCTTTGTTTCCTGCAGTTTTCCGGTGTGTTTTTTAAATTTGACGCGCTGTTATTGTCTCTCAATCCTGGGACACGCTACACCACTTTGCCGACGGGGCTGATGGTCCTGATTGTCATGTTTCACACCCTTTTACCCGGCATTCTCATTTTGGAAGAAGGCCTTACGAAGGGTTTTATCTACACGATGGTAATCTGGTTTTTCTACGCCGTTCTCATCCATTCGTATAGCTCCAGTCTGTCATTTTATATCCCGCTTGCTGCTCCGCTTATTGGCTGTGTTCTGTCGTCACTGCGAGTTATTGGCTGGGAGCACTTCTTTCTGAAAAAAGAACAAGAGGGATTGCGGAAAACTTTCAGCTCTTTCGTTGAGCCCCAAATAGCCGATATTCTGCTGAATAATCCAGATATCATCAACCAAGACGGGGTGCGAACAACAGTCACTATCATGTTCGCTGACCTTCGGGGGTTTACTCGATTATGCGAGATTATTGATCCGGAACAAGTCATCGCAATGTTGCGGGATTGTTTTGGCAAATTTATTTCCATCGTCAGGATGAACGGCGGGACTGTCGATAAACTTATCGGCGACTCAATGATGGTTGTCTGGGGTAATCCGGTAGCACTTGAAAATCATGCGGAAAAAGCGGTCGAATCGGCGATCGAGATGCAGGCGATGATGCAGGTGTTGAAAAAGAAATGGGCGCAGAAGATCGGTGTCGAGATAATGATGGGTATTGGTATCAATACCGATGAGGTGGTAGCTGGAACCATCGGGTCTACAGAGTTCTGTGACTATACCGTTCTCGGCAGTGGTGTTAATCTGGCATCGAGTCTTGAATCGGTGTGCCCAGGGGATATGATTTACATATCCGAAGAAACCTTCTCCCGCCTCGGCGGCATGTTTGAATGCCGGAGGATCGAAAATCTCACCATAAAAAACGGTGTCTCCGTTTCTGCATATCAGGTAATCACCTGATATATATATTATTCTGTAGTTATCTGCAGAGATTTCTCCCAGATATAATTCTGCTTTCGGTCACGACCAGATCAAGAATCTGGTCGTGGGCACTCAGTGGTGCTCTTTCAACTATTTGCAGGTCAAAGGCGAGTCCGATGCGCGTGGCCTTTGGAATTGCAGCAAGTAGACGGTCATAGTAACCGCCACCATAGCCAAAACGACCACCTCGTTCATCAAATACCGAGCCCGGTAAAATAATCGTCTCGATGGCTTCCGGGGCAATTCGGTTAGTGTGACAGAGTTCTTCCTTTGGTTCGGGGATGTTGCAATAACCCGGCTGAAGGTCTGCTGCTGGGTTGGTTATTCGGATGACATCGAGTCTTCTTTCTTGCACCCGTGTAATCGGTACCGTAATCATCTTGCCCATCTCGAGGAGCTTGTTGATAAGGTCTAGTGTCCTGACTTCACTGCGAAAACTGACATAAATGAAAATTGACTGACTGCTTCGTATGTGGTCGAGTGTGAGAAGGCTTTGCTGAATTGCCAATGATCTCTTGGTGATTTCTGTATCGGAAAGTCCGTTGCGGGTGGTCAATATGGTTTTTCTGAGTATGGCGGCATTGGTCATGTGTATTTCTCCGTTTGTGTTTATAACCGTTGAATTATATAAAGAAAAGTCGGGAATCTACTGAGAAGCTTCAAGCGGTGAAACTCAAAGAGCCGCGCCCGGGACGGCTGATTGAAGGTAATTGGTGAGAAATAAATCGCGCCTTTTGGGTGCATGTGCGTCTGGGTTTCCCTGATCAATTCGAGAATCGCCGGATAATGATTGGCTGGAAGATTTTCATCCATGATGAAATTAGCGGTTATCTCAATATTTTTATAGCGATTGTTGATCTCCTGAATGCGGCGAAATGCCTCTCGAACTAATTGAGCGGAAATAGGTTTGCCGAGTCTGTCGAGGGTGGCCTGATCGGCGGATTCGAGACCGATATTGATATAAAACATACCAGGCAGTCCATGCAAATCGGTAAAGAGACGCTCTGGTGATTCGAGCAGTGAGGATACGGAACCAAAAAGAAAGGTATTGTGTAATTCAATATAGGAATCAATAAAGCCGAATTGCCGAAAGGCCTCCTCAATGCTGTAGCAGATACGATCAGTGCCCGCTTGCAAGGCGTCGTGTTCTCCGAGGAAAAGCGCATTGAAGTTAGGTAGATCTGCAGCATAAAGATTTTTCAGGTCGGCAACTTGCTGTTTAATTGCGTCGGTTGTTTTAACAGTGAAAGGTTTCGCGGTTTTCACTTTACAAAACGAGCATTTATAAAGACAGCCATCGGCGATGGTCAGGGGGATGAGGTTGTAGTCGACATGGCGGGCATCTGGAGGGAGGACGGAGATGCGTCCACCGACGATTGTTCGAAACCGTTCGGCCTTTGCCTCCAGCCGCTCAGGGGTATTGGCCAAGGCCTGCGTTAGAAAGCGCTGGATCGTCTCTGGTGGATGTTTTATATCTTCAGTCAGTTGGCTGAGTATCTGGTGCCATGAATCTGCTAAAGAATTAATTTCCCTGTGGGTAAATGGATGTCCACCTAAAAGGTTGTTCGTTGGGTAGGTGAAGTTTGGTAGGTAATACTCCCCAATGGCTTCAAAAACTCCGGTATAACCTCCAGTAGAGTAATAAATCCAGTCATTTCCATTGGTTCTTTTTAGCCATTCATGTGGATGGTCCCAACCCTTGCCTTTTCTTTGGGCCCGGATTATTTCACCGTTGAGGTTGAAATGAAGCACAAAGCTTTTCGAGACGATTTCCGTGAAAATGCCGCAGTGTGTCGGATAACTCAGTTTTGTATAACGGGTACTTCCTTTTTTCTCGAGGGTTATTCGATAGGGGCTGGCAAGTAGAGGGCTGTTCATCGGGATATGGACTATGGTTGAAGGGAGCTCAAAGGCTGCTCCAGCGCCAGGCCTGGGAAAACAGAGTCGAGGGATTGGATTTGGATTACTTACAGGATAGTCCCAGGTTTGTCAAATTGCTCCAAAATATGGCAGAAATTAATAAATTATTTTCTGATTATTCTGGAACTATGGTAACATGGCGAGCGCTGGGTGGATTTTGCTCATCCGGTGCTGATGCAACACTTTTTTGACGTCTTTTAAATGAGGAACAAGGGTCGTTTCCTCGTAACAGGGAGACAGTCGGGTTGTTATAAAAAGACGTCTTCGTAAATCTTCATTGTTTCTTGCAGCAAAGGTAATCCCGGATTATGTATGAGGAGTAAATCGCCGGGAAAATGTGTGCCGAGATGCTTCTCCGGTCCGGGCGTTTCAAGAGCGCAGGGTAATCATGATAGCAGCGGAGTGGTAAGGTATGTAACTGTCGGGTGGTGACAGTGCAGGGTCCTGTACCACCCCGCCGATTCGGTTGAACGACAAGGTGTTTGACACAATGATGTCAGACTAAATCGTTACTAATCTCAGTGAATACAAAGGATAAACAATGGTCAGCGAAATAGTGGTCAATGTGTGCATGGGTACCGGTGGCATCGCTGCCGGCGGTGACTTGGTGATGGCCGCCTTTATCAAAGAATTCGCGGCAGCTGGTATCGAAAACGCCACCGTCAAGGAAAAATGTCGGCTTCATAAAGTCGGCTGCCGGGGTTTCTGTGCCCGGGATGTTTTGGTTGATATTGCTGTGGACGGCGTTGTTTCCACATATCAATATATCCAGCAAGATATGGTCCCGAGATTGATAAAGGAGCATGTTATCGGGGCAAGGCCGATAAAGGAATGGCTGGTCGGCGATGATTATCACACCTTCCACGATAACCAGACAAAACGGGTTCTTGCCGATCTTGGCAAAATCGATCCGGAATCGATTGACGAATATCTCGCTGTTGGCGGGTATAAAGCTGCTGAAAAAACCCTCACCACCATGAGACCGGAGGAAGTCATTCAAGTGGTCAAGGATTCCGGTTTGCGCGGCAGGGGCGGCGGTGGTTTCCCAACCGGCTTAAAATGGAGTTTCTGCGCTGCCAATCAAGCTGATCAACGCTATATCATCTGTAATGCCGACGAGGGCGATCCAGGGGCATTCATGGACCGTTCCGTTATTGAGGGCAATCCCCACGCAGTTATTGAAGGAATGATTATCGGCGCCTATGCAATCGGTGCCTCCATTGGCTATGTCTATATTCGTGCCGAATATCCTTTGGCGGTCGATCGCCTGCGTCTTGCCTTAAAACATGCGGAGGAGCGTGGATATCTCGGCGAAAAGCTTTTCGGCAGCAACTTTAATCTGAAGATAAAGGTCAAATTGGGGGCAGGTGCCTTCGTCTGCGGTGAGGAAACGGCCTTGATCGCCTCTATTGAAGGTGAGAGGGGTATGCCCAGGGCCAAGCCACCGTTCCCTGCCAATAAAGGCCTATGGGGGAAACCGACGATCATCAATAACGTCGAGACCTTTGCCAATGTTCCGCAGATTATCAACAAGGGTGCGGAATGGTACGCCTCGGTTGGCTCCGGAAAGAGCAAAGGAACGAAGGTTATTGCCCTGACCGGTAAGATTAGGAATACCGGACTTATCGAAATTCCCATGGGTATGCCGCTCAACGATATCATCTTCAAGATCGGCGGCGGAATCGAGGGGGATCGTTTGTTCAAGGCAGTGCAGACCGGTGGACCATCCGGCGGCTGTATCCCCCAACAGTACATTGACCTGCCTGTCGATTATGAAGGGCTCGCCTCGGTTGGCTCGATGATGGGCTCCGGTGGTATGGTAGTCCTTGACGAAACCGACTGTATGGTCAACATCTCTAAGTTCTTCCTTGAATTTACCCAGGCCGAATCATGCGGCAAATGTGTTCCCTGTCGGATCGGCACCAAGCGTTTGCTTGAGATTCTTACCCGGATAACCGAAGGCAATGGTAAGGAAGGGGATATTGAGCTCCTCCAGACACTTGCCGAAGATGTACGCGATTCGAGTCTCTGTGGTCTCGGCATGTCGGCGCCAAACCCGGTTCTCAGCACCATTCGTTATTTCCGCCATGAATATGAAGCGCATATCAAGCACAAGAAATGTCCGGCGAAGGTGTGCAATAAGCTGTTGACCTTCTTTATCCGGGCCGATATGTGTGTCGGCTGTGGCATGTGCGCCAGGGCTTGCGCGGTTGGTGCCATTACCGGAGAGAAAAAGCAAGCCCATAAGATAGATCATTCCCTGTGTGTTCAGTGTGGATCCTGTTTCGATGCCTGTAAATTCAGCGCGGTATTAAAGGAGTAACGCAGCCATGATTAATTTGACAATAAATGATCAACAGGTGGCAGTTGCCGAGGGTACCACCGTCCTTGAGGCCGCTCGACAGCTCAATATTGATGTTCCAACACTCTGCCACGACCCCCGGCTCAAGCCTTACGGAGCCTGTCGTCTGTGTATCGTAGAGATAGCCGGGATGGCCAAACCGGTAACTTCCTGTACCACGCCGGCAACCAACGGCATGGTGGTGAAAACCGAGAGCGAGAGGCTGTATCGTTTGCGCAAGACGACGGTGGAACTGCTCCTCTCAGATCACCCGAATGACTGCATGGTTTGTATTGGTACCGGTGACTGCAAGTTGCAGGAGTTGGCCTACTCGTATGGAATTCGTGAAAACCGTTTTGACGGTGCGATGCGCGATCATAACCGTGTTGATGCCAATCCCTTTATTACCAGGGAGCAAAACAAGTGTGTTATGTGTGGACTTTGTGTCCGGGTCTGCGAAGAGGTGCAGGGGGTTGGTGCCATCGGCTATGCGGAAAGGGGTTTTGGGGCGAAGGTGACACCGCCCTTTGGTGCCGATCTGGATTGTGAGTTTTGTGGCCAATGCGTTTCCGTTTGTCCGACCGGGGCATTGTCGGGACGGCTTTGGGCCGGTAAACCGCGAATGGAAGGGGTTCAGCTCACCGATACCACGTGCACCTACTGCGGTTGCGGCTGTAACCTGACCCTGCGCAGCCATGCGGATCAGGTTATCAGAGTAGACTCCAATCCTCAAAACCATAATCGTGGCTGGCTCTGCGTCAAAGGCCGCTTTGGTTTTGACTTTATCGGCAATCCCGACCGACTCAAGAGCCCGCTTATCCGGCGGGAAAAGGGTGGCCAGTTTGAGAAGGCAACATGGGATGAGGCCCTTGATTATGTTGCCAAACGGATGACTGAGATCAAGGCGAAACACGGTGCCGATGCCCTTGGTGGACTGTGTTCAGCGCGATGTACCAATGAAGAAAATTATCTCTTTCAAAAACTCATGCGCGCTGGGATCGGCACCAACAATGTCGATCACTGCGCACGCTACTGACACAGTGCAACTGTGGCCGGTCTGGCCGCAAAGTTTGGATCAGGAGCAATGACCAACTCGGTTGCCGAAATTGCTGAGAACGAGGCGTTACTCGTTATCGGCTCCAACACCACGGAGAATCATCCGATAATTGCTTTGCGGATGAAAGAGGCGGTGGCAAAGGGAGCAAAGCTGATTGTCGCCGATCCCCGGCGGATACCACTGGTGAAGTTTGCCACTCTCTGGCTGCGGCATCGGCCGGGAACCGACTCGGTTCTCCTTAATGCCATTATGAATGCCATTCTTGCCGAAGGGTTGGAAGACAAAGAATTCATCGACACAAAAACGGAAGGATATGCCGATTTTGTAAAGTCTCTTGCTTCCTTTACCCCTGAGTTCGGTGAAGAAATCACCGGGGTCCCGGCCGGGGATATCCGTAAGGCCGCACGTATCTATGGTTCGGCAAAAAATGCAGGGATCTACTACGCCATGGGCATCACCCAGCATGTCATGGGGACCAATAATGTGCATGCCGTCGGCAATCTGGCGCTCCTTACCGGCAATGTTGGTAAACGCGCAGCCGGTGTCAATCCGTTGCGTGGACAGAACAATGTCCAGGGGGCCTGCGACATGGGTGGCCTACCCAATGTGTATCCTGGCTATCAGAAGGTTGACGACCCAACTGTTCGAGAGAAATTTGAGAAGGCATGGGGAAAAACCTTGTCCGGAAAACCTGGTTTGCCGGCAACTGAGATGACCGGGGCAATGCTCTCCGGACAATTGAAGGGACTGTATGTCTTCGGCGAAAATCCTGCCTTGTCTGATCCTAATACCAGCCATTCGGTGAAGGCCTTTGCCAACCTTGAGTTCCTGGTTGTCCAGGATATCTTCATGACCGAAACGGCGCAGTTGGCCGATGTAGTGCTTCCGGGTGTATCATTTGCTGAAAAGGAAGGCACATTTACCAGTTCGGAAAGGCGTGTCCAGCGGGTCAGAAAAGCGGTCAACGCCCCTGGCGAAGCGAAGGCTGATCTTGCTATTATTGATCAGATCTATAAACGCATCGATGGCCGTACCGATCTTGATACGACGCCGTCGCCTGCGGAAATATTTACAGAGGTTACAGGTCTTTGGCCTGGTATCGCCGGTATCAGTTATGAGCGTTTAGAGACAGAAAGCCTTTTGTGGCCTTGTCCGACAAAGGATCATCCGGGAACGGAATATCTTTTTAAAGAAGGCTTCAACCGGCCAGGAGGGAAGGCGCTGTTTACCGCCGTACCACATGTTGCTTCGAGCGAACTCCCGGATAAAGAATATCCGTTTGTTCTCACAACCGGTCGAGAGCTGTTTCATTACCATACCGGCACAATGACCCGCAGATCAGCGGGCCTGAATGCGGTGGCGCCGGAGGCCTTTGTTGAGGTCAATCCGGTCGATGCCGAGGCGATGGGGGTGAGCGACGGGCAGCAGATGACGGTCAGCTCAAGGCGGGGGATGATTCGCCTCAAGGCCAAGGTGAGCGATATCGTTCCGCCGCAGGTGGTCTTTATCCCCTTCCACTACCGGGAGGCCGCCGCTAATCTATTGACCAGCGACGCAATGGATCCGGTATGCAAGATCATGGAGGCCAAGGTCTGCGCAGTCAAGCTGGAGGCGAGATAGATCAAAAACTTGGACTGTAAGGGTATTGGTTTCATTTGAGCTGACACGCTGCTCAATTCAACTCTGCCTCCCCATTCCTTTCGCCGGGACTGGGGAGGCAAGTTCGTTGATGATCATTGGATATTTTGAGAATATGTCTGATTTTGTTGTAATTAAAGGAATTGAACAAACAATCAGCGATTGCGAAACCGTTATTGTTGTCCCGGAGATTGCCGCTACAGAAGCCGGTTATATAAAAACCTTTTCTAGAAAAGAGGTCGGCAACGCTAAACACGAGTTTCATGCCCTGGCCCAGATGGTGTATTTTCGCCTTCAGGATGGGGACATGGAGATCACTGCAATAGACTCCCCTGTGACTATTTGTTACGCCTCAGATTGCACTGAATTACAGGGCGGACTGATACTCTATCTCAACCAAAACGGTGATATGGGCGTTTTGGCCCAGTGCGGACAAAACCATAAGAAGCTCATTGAAGCCGCCTATCGATATTGTACCAGATGGGTTCGGCTCGATATATGAAACGATTGATTTTGGGATAATGGGGTTGATAGTGAAAGATCCAGGCTTGTCCACTCAACAAAGACTGATTGTTTTTCAGCAAAACGGTAGTGGTGAACAGAAGATCGCCGGGCTGAAGGAGTATGGCGGTGATCTGTTCGACCTCCGTGTCTACAATATCAATGGGATTTTGCCGCCAATTCTTGATAATACCGACGCGTATCTGCCCAAAGATATTGACGGCGATCTGGTGTTGGATTTCTTGAAGCATAACGATCTGTCGACAGATCTTGCTGCGCTGTGCGCCAAAAAGAACATTCCGGTTATTGCCTCGGGGAAAAAGATAACCTGTCAAGGTCTCTTTACCCCGCCAACCTGATGTGGTTTGCCAAGGCAGGTCGGCCTTGGAAGCTATGGTGAACACTTTGGTGCACCGGAATTTACCGTGGCAATCAAGGATGGAAGAATCACCGAGGTAGTGGTGGTACGCGGGGCTCCTTGCGGTGCGACTTGGGCCGCGGTGAAAAGGTTGATTGGCCATCCCGTGGATGATGCGGTGCGGAAGATTGGTTTGGAAACCCAGTTTTTCTGTTCAGCCGACCCGAGTGGCTGGGATCCAATATATGGAAAAAGCCCTGTACATTTCGCTGGAAAAATCCATAGCAAGGAATTGCAAAAGGCAATCGACAAGGTGCTCTCTGTCCTGGAGACAGCAGAGGATTGAATAAGGATATTTGGCAAGTTGCTGGGTAGAAAAATAGGCCAACACCGCAGGGCGTTGGCCTATTTTTTTTACCATTTCTCCTATAGCACCGCAAAATACCCCGGTGGCTTGACACAGGCAGGGCACTTGTCAGGCGGCGAATAGTCCTCATGCAGGTAACCGCAGTTGAGGCAACGCCAGATGACTTTTTTACTGCGTTTAAAGGCGCGGCCGGTGGTCAGGTCATCGGCCAGCTGACGAAACAGCAACTCGTGGTGCTTTTCGGCAACATTAATTGCGGTAAAGGTCTCCGCGGCTCGAAGAAATCCTTCCTCTGCCGCCACCTCTGCAAACACCTTGTACATAGTGTCATGGACAAACCGTTCCAAATCAGCAGCGGCTATAAGATTGGCAACAGTGTCCTTGATGACTCCGGCGGGAAAGGTCCCGGTTATTTCCAGTTCGCCACCGTTAAAAAACTTGAAAAACCGTAATCCATGGGCATATTCCTGTTCGGCGGTTTCGTCGAAAATCCTAGAAATATGGATAAGGTCCTCACTTCTGGCCTGTTCCGCAAAGAAGTTGTACCGAGTCCTTGCCTGTGCTTCCGCTGAGTAAGACAGAAGAAGGTTGTGTGCGGTTCTGCTGGTACGGAATCCGGCCATAGCCATCTCCGCTATTCTTCAACGGTGATGGCGTTAGCGCCGCATTCGGCGGCCGCTCTTCGGACTATGCCTTCGAGATGTTGCGGAATAACATCGAATTTAACTATGGAGAGCAGCTGGTCCTCATCGTAGGCAAATACCTCCGGACAAAGTTTATTGCAATTTCTGTCACCCATGCATTCCTTAGAAATCGTTGCTTTCATTGATGTCTCCTGTTGTAGTTGACTGTATCGGTGTGTTGTGTCGGGTCCTCGCCTCAACGAATGAAAACACTATAAAAAGTTGGGCTTTTCGTTGGCTGTTAGCGTCCATCTCAGTCGAGATCATGAGATGCTTTCAGCACGGTATAGGGAAGTTGGAGATATTCAAGGGTCTTGCCTGTCTTCTCCCACCCATTCTGCTGTAAAATCCTGGAGAAATTGATGCTGATACCTCCATAGAAGGACCTGCTGTCCTCTTCATCAGGTTCACCATATCCACGGGTGTAGTATCCACCATGCACCTCAAGGTATTGCAGGAAATTGTCTTCAAAGGTATCAAATCCGGAAAATTTCAAGACCATGGAATAGTAGTGGTTTGAATAATCGTCAAAGATGCCGTTGACATCATTTTCAAAAACATATTCGACCCTGAAGTCGATTTTTCGGTCAAGTTCGGGGAATTGCTCCATGACAACGCTGGTCAAAGCACCCAGGCTGTTGGCAATTACATCTTCATAGGAAAAACCTTGCGAGTCACTGGTGCCATCGCCGATTTCCATGGCCATCTGGACAGTCCAGGCAGAAAGTGCGGCATATAAATTTGCCCTGTCGGATGAGTAGCCCCAGCTTTTATACAGACCGGTCAGGGCGTCGGAGAAGGCATAGGTTGACCAAAAATGGCCCACCTTATCGGCACCACCATATTTGGAATCTTTTTCAAACCAACCCTCGTCGGCGTCAACCCAACCTTCCGACCCATAGTCCCACTCAATCAAGCCCCATACGCCGATAAGAGCTGCCGCGGTGAGATTGGTATAGAGCATCTTTGTTTCCTTGGGCTGTCTGGTCCACCAGCCATCCTCCGCTGTCGGGCCGGGGGCGTTTGGCGGGGGGGCAGGAACGCCAGTATCTTCCACCGGCAGGCCGGTTTGTGAAAATGCCGGAAATGGGTTGAACAAAGAGAGGGCAAGAAGGGGAACTGCAGTTTTACGTATCAGGGTATTAAGGTTCATAGCGAGTTGACGGTTGAAGTGATGATATTTGGAGAACAAAGGAAGATGCTTAAGAACCCTTTGTTCACTATTATCTTATGACATAACGTCGCAGTGATACTATAGTTGATAAGTTTTCGTCAAGAGTTGGTTGCGGGAAATGGCCAGGAGCGATTTTTCCGTCGAAAAAGTTCACTGGAGAGGAACTTGGCTTGCTCTTAAAAGTCTGATTTACTCGAAAAAGTGGAGGTTAGAGAAAATATGGCGGTTGCCAAGAATGTTATGGAAATTTTCACGGTACTTGAAAAAAGCAATTGCCGGGAATGTGGAGAAAAAACCTGTTTAGCATTTGCGGGAGCAGTATTTTGTGGAACGCGAAGGATAGCCGAATGCCCCAGGTTGCTTGGCCCGGCCCTTGAGCATTTTGCTTCAGGGGGAGAAAGCCAGTATGGCTTGGAAAACGACCTCGAAGGGATGGTCGCGGGATTAAAAAAACAGATATGCCAGTTGGACTTCGTGGCTACTGCCCAACGCATCGGAGCTCATGTCAAGGACGATGCCCTGCATGTAAAAATGCTCGGGAAGTATTTCTCTATTCTGAAGGACGGCAGTTTTAAAACGGACTTGCATCTGCTTCCATGGGTAGTTGTCCCTCTGCTTCATTATGTCTTAAACTGCCAGGGGAGTGAGGTGTCTGGTGAATGGCTTTCCTATAGAGAACTTCCCGGCGGCAAGGAAAAATATGCCCTATTTAAAAAGCGTGGAGAAGAGGTGCTTCTGCAACTTGCCGATAGATATACTGATTTTTTCGACGACATTTTACACATGTTTGATGGTCGGGAGGTGGAAAAACAATTTGAGTCGGACGTTTCCGTTGTTCTGCATCCCCTGCCACTGGTTCCTATAATGATATGTTATTGGCGGGCCGATGAAGGGTTGGCTTCGAGCCTCAATATCTTCTTCGATAGAAGTGCCGGAGCAAATATTGGTGCCGACCTGGCCTTTTCGCTTGGAACCGGGATTGCGCAGATGCTAGAGAAGCTGGCTATCCATCATGGATTCTGACCGACAATCCTATGTTGATTCGATCGTATTGAATTTTAATAAAATACTTTAAGAGAATCGATGGTCATGGCTGGTGATCGGAATTATGGCGCGAAAGGGTCTTGTAGTCCTTCTTTAGCGAAATAGTCAACTTGAAATGTTGAGAAAGTGTACCGGGGCAGGGAAACGGGCGAAAAGCTCAAAAAAGAGAAAAAAAGCTATGATAACAATATTTATCTATTATAATGCCAGACGATCGAATCCTTTACTGATGCATTATCTCACCCTATTGCCTTGATGCATGTGTGTTGAATTGCTGGTGCAGGTTGAATGGCTGGCGATTACCAATCAGGGCTCTTCCCATGGAGGTTTTTGCAGTGACCAGGATTACTCCGCAGCAAGACAACAAGGACAGGATAGGTGCAGTTTTGGTGGTTGGTTCAGGTATTGGAGGTATGCAGGCCTCCCTGGATCTTGCCAACAGCGGCCTGATGGTTCACATGATCAATGATGAGCCCTCGATCGGCGGGACGATGTCCCGGCTGGACAAAACCTTTCCCACCGGCGACTGTGCCATGTGTATGATTTCACCGCGCATGGTTGAATCAAGTCGCCACGCCAATATTAAAATGCACACCATGACTCGGGTTTTGAAGGTTTCCGGCGAGGAAGGTAATTTTACCGTGACCCTCGAACAGAAAGCCCGGTATGTTGATCCCGACCGTTGCACCGGCTGTGGTGCCTGCGAGCCGGAATGTCCTTCAAAGGTATCCAATTTCTTCAATCAGGGCCTCGATAAACGAAAGGCTATATACGCCTTGTTCCCCCAGGCGGTGCCCAATACCCGGGCGATTGATGCCGCTCATTGTTTATATCTCACCAAGGGCGTCTGCCGTAAATGTGAGAAGGTCTGCGATGCTAAGGCTATTAATTACGAAGACAAGGACAAACAGTTCGACGTAAAGGTCGGTTCGATTGTCCTTACCCCCGGTCTGAAAACCTACCAGCCGGAGATCCGTCAGGAACTCGGCTATGGCAAGGCAAAAAATATCGTCACCTCGCTGCAGTTTGAAAGGCTTCTTTCTGCCTCCGGTCCGTGCAGTGGCGTTGTTGCCAGGCCTTCGGACGGCCGCCATCCCAAACGGCTGGCTTGGGTGCAGTGCGTGGGTTCTCGAAACTCCCACAACGCCAACCCCTGGTGCTCTTCGGTGTGCTGCATGTACGCCGCCAAACAATCGATTATTGCCAAGGAGCATGATAAAGAGGTTCAGTCCACCGTTTTTTATATGGAACTGCGAGCCTTTGGCAAGGATTTTGACAAGTATATTGAAAAGGCCAAGAGGGATGCCGGGGTCATTTACAAACGAGCTATGATCTCCGAGATTATAGAAGACCCAAAGACCGGTAATCTTCTCATCCACTCGGTCGGCGAAGACGGCAAGGTGGTACACGAAGAATTTGATATGGTCATTCTTTCCATCGGCTTTGAACCTCGCAACGACGCCGCCGAGTTCTCAAAGATCTTTGGTATCGATACGGATACCTACGGTTTTGCCCAGACGTCGAAACTACGGCCGGTCGAGACCTCCAGGAACGGGGTGTATGTGGCGGGTACCTACCAGGGACCAAAGGACATCCCGGAGACGGTCATCCAGGGCAGCGGCGCTGCGGCAGGGGCCATGGCTTTACTCGGAGATCGCCGGGGGACCGAGGTAACAAAGGTAGTACTGCCTGATGAACGGGACATTACCTCGGAAGAACCACGGGTCGGCGTCATTGTCTGCCATTGCGGCACGAACATTGCCGGTACTGTCGATGTAAAGCGGGTGGCAGAGACGGCGGCAAAGGAGCCGGGCGTTGTTCATGCCGAGACAATCATTTACGCCTGTGCCCCGGACGGTCAGCAGAAGATTCGGGATCTCATCAAGGATAAGGGTTTGAACCGGGTTGTTGTTGCATCGTGCACGCCACGAACCCATTCGCCGCTTTTTCAGGATACCATCCGCGAGGTTGGCCTCAATAGGTTTCTGTTTGAATTGGCGGATATTCGTGAGCAGTGTTCCTGGTGTCATATGCACGACAACGAGAATGCCACCAAAAAGGCGATTGAAATCGTCAATATGATCGTTGCCAAAACCAAGCGACTTTTACCGGTGACCTCAGCGTCGGTTGGTGTCACCCACACCGCCTTGATCATCGGTGGTGGGATTGCCGGCATGACCTCGGCCCTTTCTCTTGTTGACCAGGGCTATGGGGTACATCTGGTTGAGCGGTCCGAGACATTGGGAGGACTGTTGCGGAATGTGCGTGCCAATCTTGAGGGCGATGATGTCAAGGCATTTCTTGCCGATACCATTAAGAAAGTCGAGAGTAGCCCGGCGATAACCGTTCACTTGTCGGCGACAGTAGACAAGGTCGATGGTTTTGTCGGAAATTTTGTGACAACGTTGACCAATGGTCAGACCGTCAACCATGGGGCCATTCTCATTGCTACCGGTGGAACGGAGTACAGTCCGGAAGAATACGGCTACAAGGATTCCGAAAAGATTATCACCCAGCGGGAACTCGAAACCCTGCTGGCTGAAAAGGGACCGGACAACCAGAAGACCTATGTGATGATTCAGTGTGTTGGCTCACGCGAGGAACCCAATAATTACTGTTCGCGGATCTGCTGCCAGGATGCACTGAAAAACAGCATTGCTATTAAGGAAAAGGCTCCTGATGCTCAGGTCGTGGTGCTTTATCGGGATATGCGGTCGTATGGCCTCAAAGAAGAATATTACCGTAAGGCACGCGATCTTGGTGTGCTGTTCTTTCTTTATGTTCCGGAGGAAAAACCACAGGTTGAGCCGGCCGGTGATAAGGTCAGGGTGACCTTGGCAGGCAAGGTGCTTGGCCGGGAGATGGTCATCGATGCCGACCACGTGATCCTTTCAACAGGACTTAGGCCGCAGCCGGATGGCGATGAGTTTGCCAAAAAGTTCAAGCTTACTTGCAATATTGATGGTTTTCTCCTTGAGGCTCACGTCAAGCTGCGCCCGGTCGATTTCCCCAGCGAAGGATTTTTCCTGGCCGGACTGGCGCACGCACCGAAGAATCTCGAGGAGACGGTGAGTCAGGCTTTGGCCGCCGCTGGTCGTACCGGGGCCTTGCTGTCGCACGAGAGTCTGACCGTTTCCGGTGTCATTTCCAAGCATAACCGCAATATATGCATGTCCTGTCTGGCCTGCGTAAAGAAATGTCCGTTCGGTGCGCCGTTTATCGATACCGATGGCCGGGTCAGTCACAACGAGGTGAAATGCACCGGCTGCGGGATTTGTGCTGGAGTGTGTCCTGCCAAGGCCTATCAGGTAAATTATTTCCGGGACGATCAGCTTCTTGCTATGATCGAATCGGTTACCGAGATGCATTGATATTCAGTAGCTTTTACGAGAGATAGCGGAGTTTGGGGAAGACAATTATTCAGAAGGTCAAGTCAACAAGAAGGAATGGATAATGGGGATTGACGCAGAAAAAATTGAAGAACCGAAAAGTCCGGAAAAACAACAGGATATTCCCTCCGACTGGAAAGCCAACATAATTGCTTTTGCTTGTCATTATTGCGCTTTTGCAGCCGCTGATCTGGCAGGGGTCATGCGCTTGTCGTATCCACCCAATGTCAAAGTGGTTCGCCTGCCCTGCACTGGCAAGCTCGACCAGGTTTATATCTTGCGAGCCTTTGAGCGTGGCATCGACGGTGTCTTTACCGCCGGCTGACTTGAGGGACAATGTCATTTCCTGGAAGGAAATTTGAATGCTGCCAAAAGAGTTAAGAAGGTCAAAGACATGTTGCATATGATCGGCATTGATCCGGCCCGGTTGGAGTTTTTTAACCTTTCTGCTGCGCAGGGACCAAGGTGGGCCGAGATCTGCACTGAGTTTAGTAAAAAAATCAGTGCAATGGGACCATCGCCCATATGGTTTGCCCTTCAAAAGAAAAAAGTGTCCACGGAGAATGAAAAACAGGCCGCCTGATATGTCCTGTGGCGGAACTACCGTTTTACTGACGAAGGAGTGGAGAGGCTATGATAGTAGGACAGCAAAAACCGTTTGATGAAATATGGGGGATGGTTAAGGACCATAAACAGCTCACCGTATTCGGGTGTAATACCTGCGTTGCCGTGTGCCACCAAGGTGGCAACAAAGAGGCGGAGATTCTCGCCTCCCTGTTGCGGATGCGGGCTACCCAGGAAGGTGTCGAGATTGAAATTAAGAACGGCGGTATTGAGAGACAGTGCGAACATCCGTTCTTCGAGTCAGCCAAAGATCTTCTGGATAGTTCAGAGGCGATCCTCAGCATGGCCTGTGGTATCGGTGTGCAGTTTGTCGCTGAAAAATATATGAGTACCCCAGTGTATCCGGCTTTGAACACCACGTTTCTCGGTGATGTAAAGACCGACTGGCATTTTACTGAAAAATGCCAAGCCTGTGGCGATTGCATCCTCGGTATCACCGGCGGTGTCTGTCCGGTCAGCCGTTGTTGTAAGCGACTCTTCAACGGTCCGTGTGGAGGGTCTTCCAAGGGCAAATGCGAGATTTCCAAGGAATTGGATTGTGCCTGGCAGTTGGTTGTCGATCGCCTCGAAGCCCTTGGCAAACTTAATGATTATGAGAAGATAACCCCTATTAAAGATTGGTCGAAAGATCGTGCAGGCGGGCCTCGGTCATTTAAATTGGAGGGCTTTTAATCGTGGAAACCAAAACCAACAGCAAACTTGAGAAAATCTTTAAGAGTGGTGTTATGGCGGTTACCAGCGAGTGCGGTCCGCCCCGTTCAAGTGACCCTGCCCATATCATCGCCAAGGGTCATATAATAAAAAATCATGTCGATGCTATTAATATCACTGACAATCAGACAGCGGTTACCAGGCTATGCAGCCTTGCAGCCTGTATCCATCTAAAGTTGCAGGGAATGGAGCCGGTTTTGCAAATGGTTGTGCGTGACCGGAATCGGATTGCCCTGCAGGCCGACATACTCGGTGCTGCGTCTTTTGGTATTAATAACGTGCTATGCCTTTCCGGCGACCATCAGAGTTTCGGTGATCATCCAAAGTCGCAGAATGTCTTTGATCTGGATTCCATGCAGCTTGTTCAGACTGTCCGGCATATGCGCGATGAGGGCAAGTTCCTCAGTGGCGAGGAAATCAAGCGCCCCCCCAGCCTCTTCGTTGGTGCGGCGGCTAATCCTTTCGCTGATCCCTTCAAGATCAGGGTTCCGCGTCTGGCTAAAAAAATCGCCGCTGGTGCCGAATTCATTCAAACCCAGTGTGTCTACAACCTCGACAAGTTTGAACTGTGGATGAAGGGTGTTGTCGAAAGGGGCTTGCATGAGCAGGTGTATATTATGCCTGGTATCACCCCCATGCGGTCAGTGGGTATGGCAAAATACATGGCCCGCGCCGTACCGGGAATGGATGTACCCGAGGAGCTTATCAAGCGACTCTCGGGAGTTCCCAAAGAAAAGCAGGCGGAAGAGGGAATCACTATCGCTGTTGAGTCTATTCAGCGTTTGAAGGAATGCAAAGGAGTCAGTGGCTTCCATATTATGGCTATTGAGTGGGAAGACAAAGTACCCGAGATAGTTGAAAGATCTGGTCTGTATCCACGACCGGTCGTTGAGTAGAGTTCGGTGCAGTAAGGCAGAGAGGTTGGTATGTGTCAGACAAGCGTAATGATGGAAAAAGATGGTGGCGTGGAGTTGCTTTTGGAAAATGTCACAAACCTTGAAGTGTTAAGTGACAGTTTAAGTATTACCACCTTGTTTGAGGGTACGACTTCATGGCCGGGGGTGGCGATTCGTCGTATCGACTTTTCTGCCGGTAAGGTGTATCTATACCGAAAGTGATGACCTGAAAAATATTTTTAGGTTCAAAGAATTGGAGATGGAATGGACAATGTCGAAAAGCTGCGGGTCATGCTGCAGCACTGGATAGAGCACAATAAAGGTCACATGGATGAGTTCGAAAAATGGCGGACAACCATGAGCGATGAAGGACGGAAGTCGCTTGCCGGTCATATACAGCGAACTATGGAACTTATGGCCTCGGTCAATGTCGAACTTGGACAGGCGCTTCAAGAGGCCGGAGGTACAAAGCACGATGATGACCACCATCATCACCACCATGACGGTGGTCATCACCATCACTAAAACGCTTCTGGCCGACTGCGAACGGCTTCATGGAGTGTTGAGTTTCTTAAAGTAGAAAGATTAAAGGCGGAAGAATCGATCCCTCGATTCTTCCGCCTTTTTTGCTTCTATTGATCGTTGGAGAGGAGATGTTTACAGTCCGAGGCTCTTCTTGGCTGAGGCGAGGGTGTTTTTCATCAACATGGTGATGGTCATTGGGCCGACTCCACCAGGTACCGGTGTGATTTTTCCGGCAATTTCCTTAGCTTTCTCAAAGTCAACATCGCCCTTGAGAATGGCTTTTCCGGTTTTCTCATTCATGCCGACACGATTGACACCGACATCAATAACCGTTGACCCAGGTTTGATCCATTCCGGTTTTACCAGATCCGGAACACCGGCTGCGACGATGAGAATGTCAGCGCGTTTGCAGTGGGAGGCAAGGTCCTTGGTGCGTGTGTGAACAATGGTAACGGTGCTGTTGGCACCTTTGCCTTTTTGCGCCATCATCATGGCAATCGGCTTGCCGACGATGTTCGAACGGCCGACAACCACCACCTCGGCGCCGGAGGTTTCAGTGCCGGAACGAACGATGAGTTCCTGGATACCGGCCGGCGTGCAGGGCAGGAAGCGAACCTCGTCGCCGCCGATCATTAATCTGCCGACGTTGACCGGATGGAAGGCGTCAACGTCCTTGTCGGGATCGATAGCGTTAAGAACTTTCTTGTCATCGATGTGTTTCGGCAGGGGTAACTGCACCAGAATGCCATGAATATTCGGATCTTTGTTATATTTGTCGATCAGGGCGAGCAGGGCCTCTTCGGAGATGGTATCCGGTTGATCGTCCTGGATTTCATTGAATCCGAGGCCTATCGCGGTTTTTACTTTCAGGGTGACATAGCTGATGGAGGCGGGGCTTTTGCCGACGAGGATGGTCACCAGGCCCGGGACCTTGCCGGTTTTGGCTTTCATCGCCTCGACTTCCTGTTTCAATTCGGCAAGAATTTCTTCTCGAATCTTGGTTCCACTAATAATTTCAGCAGTCATATCGCTTGAGCTCCTTTTTAGTACAGTAGAAATTCATTTTTTGAAAAGAATTTCGTGAAGGTACTTACCCCGTTTACGGGGATAAAAATCCTGGGTCAATTCAATCAAGAAAAAGAGGGGCGGAAGGTTCAGTCTCTTCCGCCCTTGTGCTGCACATAATTGTTTAGAATACACCCTCAACCTTACCGGTTTCCAGATTGACGTCAACGCGCTTGAACGCCGGGTTGGAGCTTGTGCCGGGCATGAGGCTGATGGTTCCGGCAACGGGAACGATAAATCCAGCACCACCGTAGGTGAGAACTTCCCGGATGGTTAACCGCCAGCCCTTGGGCACACCCTTCAGGGCCGGGTTGTCGGAGAGTGACAGGTGGGTCTTAACCATACACATGCCGAGGCCGGCAAGTTTTGGATCGGCCTGAATCCTATCGATTGCCTTGTTGGCCTCGCCGGAATAATCGACACCGTCGGCGCCGTAAACTTCCTTGGCGATGAGCTCAATTCTTTCCTTGATCGGCATATCAAGACTATAGAGTAACTTAAAGTTGGACTTCTCTTCGCAGGCTTCTACAACGGTCTTGGCGAATTCGATGGCACCTTCGCCGCCTTTCTCCCAATGCCTGGACAGTGCAACGCGGGAGCCTTCCGCTTCACACAGCTCACGAACCTTGGCGATCTCCGCGTCGGTATCGGTGTAGAAGGCATTGATGCAGACAACCGAGGGAATACCGGCCTTGCGGACATTGCGGATATGATGGATGAGATTGGCGCAACCTTTGGCAACCCAGTCAACGTTTTCGGTTTTATATTCGGCCGGCATTGGTTTGCCGGGAACGGGAACGGGTGCACCACCGTGGCATTTGAGTGCCCGGATTGTGGCAACGATAACTACACAATTGGGAATAAGGCCGGAGTAGCGGCATTTCAGGTTCCAGAATTTCTCGAAGCCGATATCGGCGCCAAATCCGGACTCGGTTACATGGTAATCGGCAAGTTTAAGGCCAATGCGGTCGGCGATAATAGAGCTCTGGCCGATAGCGATGTTGGCGAAAGGTCCGGCATGAACGATAACCGGCTGGCCTTCGAGGGTCTGCATGAGGGACGGGTTGATGGCATCAACCATCCATGCGGTCATTGCTCCGGCAACCTGCAGATCTTCAGTGGTGATTGCTTTGCCGGTTTTCGAGTAGGCAACAACGATCTTGCCCATTCTTTCACGCATGTCTTTCAGGTCGGTGGCCATGGCGAGGATCGCCATAACTTCCGAAGAAACGGCGATACCGAACTTGGATTTCATCATGAAGCCATCGGTTTTGCCGTTAACCCCGTCAATACCGATAATGATGTTGCGGAGGGCCTGGCAGCAGAAATCCATAATCCAACCCATAGCAACGTTGGTAGGATCGATGTCAAGACGCTTCATGCCGGACAATCTTTCCAGCTGTTCGTCGTTGTAGTTTCTTTCATGCTGCATACGGGAGGTCAAAGCAACCATCGCTAAGTTGTGGGCGTTCATGATGGCGTTGATGTCGCCGGTGAAGCCGAGCGAGAAGGGGGTGAGCGGAATGCACTGGGCAAGACCACCACCGGCTGCCGATCCCTTGATATTCATGGTCGGGCCACCGGATGGCTGACGGATCGCGGCACAAACGCTCTTGCCTATTTTGCCTAAGCCTTGAACCAGGCCCATGGAAGAGGTAGATTTTCCCTCGCCAAGCGGGGTTGGGGTAATTGCTGTAACATCAATGTATTTGCCGTCCGGTTTGTCCTTCAATCTTTTGAGTACTTTTTGGAAGTCAATTTTAGCAATGTAGTGACCCTGGGGGAGCAACTCTTCCTTGGTCAAGCCGAGTTTCTCGCCGATCTCATAGATCGTTAACATCGTTTTTTCCGCATCTTGTGCAATTTCCCAGTCCGCATGCTTGGTAGGATCTAAAACCATGGTACACTCCTTTGTTAAATTGCGGCCCTCTTCGAGCCAGTGAAAGAGTTACAGCGTCTCCAGCGTATTCTTTGGTAATGAGGTGACAAATGCCGCCACTTTGACACGAAATCCTCGCCAGTCATCGCAGTGCTGGAGGTAGGTGGAACAAGCCGACAAAAAGGCACAATTTTTCAAGGTACAACTCGAATAATTTCTTGCTGGGCTAGTGAAGACAGTTCGCTTTGATGCCCAAATAACAGGAAATTCGTACCATAAACAGCTGCGATTATCAATCGGTTTTAATAAGGGAGTTTTGTAAGAATTTTTAAAAGTTACCAGAGAAATAAAACGGGAGGATGCGGGTACTTTTTGTGTCTGAAGTCTAAACAGTTCAAATATCCGATGATGGCTCGTTGGGACAGCTTTACGTTCAGGCGAAAGAGAAGATGCAAACTGCATAAGGGAATTAATAAAGCGTGGCCGCTATCGGCCAGAGAACTTTTTGGGAGGGCAATTCTTCTTGCATATCTTGATCAAACAACGCCTCACAGGTTCTGTTCAGGAATTATGAAAAATATGGAAATATACGGAAATACACACATTGTGGTATTGCCTGTTTCGTCAAACCTACTACAATGTTTTGCGTATCGCGTCACCGTCTGGTGGTGACGAAGCAATACAATACACCAAGATGAGGAATGGTTATGGCGAAGAAAGTGGTGATCATCGGTGCGGTGGCTCTGGGCCCTAAGGTTGCCTGCAGATTGAGACGTCTTGATCCCGAGGCTGAGATCACCCTTGTCGACCGGGATGATATTATTTCCTATGGAGGATGCGGGATTCCGTACTATGTTGGCGGTGATATCAATGATATTGAAGATCTCTGCAAGACAACGTCGCATGCTATCAGGGATAAAGCCTTTTTTGAGAGCTGTAAAGGGCTGAGGGTTCTCACCAGGGTTGAGGCGAGGGCGATCTTGCGGCGGGAAAAACAGGTGCTCGTATGCAATTTGGAAACCGGCGAAGAAAATCTCCTTGATTATGACAAGTTGGTGCTGGCTACAGGGGCAAGAGCAGTTCGTCCGCCATTTCCCGGAGCTGATCTGTCGAGGGTCTTCACCGTATCAGATCTGCACGATGCCAAGACCTTGAAGACCTTGATGTCGGCAGGCAAGGTCAATAAGGCTGTCGTTGTCGGGGCGGGTGCAGTGGGCTTGGAAATTACCGAAGCACTGACTGATTTATGGGGCATTGAGACAACGCTCGTGGAAATGGAAGATCAGGTGTTGCCCACCCTGCTCGGTAAATGTATTGCCAGGGTGGCCGCCGTAGAGCTGCAGCGTCACGGTGTTGAGCTGCTCCTTGAAGCGAAGGTGCTGGCGGTTTCGGAAAACGAGGAGACTGGACGCTTGATAGTCAGGACCTCGAGGAAATCGTTAGAGGTTGACATTGTTGTTCTGGCTGCAGGTGTAAGGCCGAATACATCATTAGCGCGGGAGGCCGGATTGGCCCTGGGGGCTTCGGGAGGGATCAGCGTCGACCGGCGGTTGCGAACCAGCGATCCATCGATCTATGCCGGTGGCGATTGCGTGGAGATCCGCAACCTGATCAGTGGGGAAAACATGCTCATGGCCCTTGGATCGCTGGCCAATCGGCAGGGTCGGATTATCGCCACCAATATAAGCGGTGGGCAGAGCCATTTCAGGGGAACGGTTGGCACCTTCTGTTTAAAACTCTTTGAGTTGGGGATAAGCAAGGCAGGGCTCACCTATCGGCAGGCAAGGGAAACCGGCTTTGATCCGGTGTATGGCGTCGTATCCCAGGCCGATCATGCCCATTTTTACCCGAGTTCCGAGCTTATGTATATCTCTCTGCTTGCCGACCGAAAGTCACGGAAGATTATCGGTATCGAGGCTGCGGGGAAAAACGGTGATGCCGTGAAGTCGCGGGTGGATACCGTTGCCGTACTCCTCGGCCATGGTGTCGATGTCGATGAGATTTGCAGTCTGGAAACCGGATATGCCCCACCTTTTGCCTCGGCGATGGACGTGATCAATAACGCTGGTAATGCCCTCGACAATATCTTGGCCGGTGGCAATCGGCCGATCGATGCCGCTGATTTTCTTTACGAGTTCGCCCATAAGCCAACCCGGGTTATCGACATTCGAGGGGAGAAGGAGGCGGCGCCGTTCAAGGCGAAATACGGCTCCAGGTGGCTGAATTTCCCGCAGGATCAGCTGCGCCGCAGATTTATTGAAATACCAAAAGACGAGCCATTCTTCCTGCTTTGCGACACTGGGCCGAGATCCTACGAAGCCCAGGTGTTTTTGACCGCGCAGGGCATCACTAACACCCGCAACGTCCAAGGTGGCTTCGCCATGATCAAGGTCACCGACCCGAACTTCATCTGAAAGCCGCCGGAATTGTTTAATGAACGGGGACCGTTACCGGTTTCTCGGCAACATCGGACCCCGGGTATTCGCGGAGCTGCCCTTCCAGGGTAATGACTGTCCAGTTGCCTTCACTGTCGCAAGCCTTCACCAGACACTCAATAGTATCTCCGTTTTGCAGAGATAGAACGCAGGGCTCGTTGATATTCCGGCCGGTGATGGCGGTGAATTGGCGGGATTTGGTAAGCTCCCTGAACTGATCAATGGTTTTCTCAAGGGCAAGGATCCGGTTAAACTCCTCCGGATCTGACTCGCGGATTTCCTGAAGCAATTCCTCGATTTCCTTCTTTTTGGCGGCGATGAGCTGCACGGTTTTTTCCATCTCTTGCCGTTGATCGGAGGGCAGGGAAAAAAGAATTTGCTTGTGGATTTCTATGTCTGCTTCGATGTAGCTGATTTTCTTAAGGAGATCTTGGGTCTTTGCCATGGACTGTTCCTGTGGTTGCTGGGATTTTTTCTGTTGGAGGAAGAAAGGAACACTACCCTTTTTGCATTCGCCGCGGCAGTTTTGCGTGATAATTTTCTTTAAGAAAGGCAAGGAAATCCTGATTGGCGGCGAGACGGCCCTGCCTGTAGGGTTCCTCCGTCAAAGATGCCTCAGGCGCGCCCGCAGATTTTTCAATTTCCGCCTGCCGTTCCGCCAGTACCCGGTACAGATCGAGAAGATAATTATAGGCCATGGTGGAGTTGCCGGTTAGTAGTAAATAAAGTTTTTAAGATCAATGTTTTCCTGAAGATATTTGCGTATCCACCGCAGTTCCTCAAGTTGTCCCCGGGCGTATGCAGCGGTTTTTGCATCGTCGGCTTTTGCGGCTTGTTCCGCTGCGAGGATTTTTTGACTGAGGTGCTTATGTATCTCAACTGAGAATTCGTTCGGCATGAAGACCTCCGGGTGACAGCGTACCACCGTGGGTATTTATCCAGTGACGCACTCATGTCGTCGCAATTGTTGCACCTTGCGCCTTTAATTGGCTGGAATTGCCGGCCAGTCAGCATCGCAAAAAATGTGCGATAAAAGCGGGTAAGAGTGCCAGGTTGTTCAATGTGGCAGATGATATCGGTTCAGCCGTTTTTGTCAAGAACTGTATGGCGAGGTCAATGTGATGCCGCCGATCGATCTTGACCAGGATAGCTATTAGTGGGTATTCTAGTGCAAGTGTCCCGCTCTTCAATAACAGGTGAATGGAGACTGTCTGGGGCCTAATGCCAGCAATTCGATGTACGACAGCAGTACTGTCCCGGTAGACCTTGCCAAATATTGCATGACATTCCCGTTACCTCTGGAGACCCTCATGGATAAGAAAATTCTCGTACCCTTGGCCGAAGGCTTTGAGATGCTGGAGGCACTGAGTATTGTCGACGTCTTTCGCCGGGCCGGTGCTCACGTCGACTTGGCCGCCGTCGGTGAAGATCTGCAGGTAACCTCTTCCCATCACGTTACGGTTACGGCAGATCTATTTCTTGCTCAATGTTGTAACGAAATCTACGACTTGATTGTATTACCCGGCGGTATCCCCGGGGCGCAGAACCTGCAAAAATCGGAGCTCCTCGTGGAACTCCTGAAAAATCAAGAGAGTGCCAACAGGCTGTATGGGGCAATCTGCGCGGCACCGGCCCTGGTGCTTGAGCATCATGGGCTCTTGGCAGGTAAGAATGCCACCTGTCATCCCGGCTTTGTCGAGAAACTCAGCTCGCAGGCTTATGCCGACGAAAGGGTGGTAGTCGACAAAAATTGTGTCACCTCAAGAGGAGCGGGCACCTCTATTGAATTTTCCTTGGCCCTCCTCGGTATGGTCATGGGTTCGGAGAAAAAACAGGCAGTGGCCAAGGGCATGGCAATTTGATTCCTGGCAATTTTCTTGGTGTCAGCTGTATCCGTTTTCGATCGAATAGGCGAGGAGATCCTCAAGAGACACATAATTCAACGCAATCTCATGGGTTGCCGCCAGATTCACCCGTGGCGCCACTCCATGCTCCAAAGCTTCACGCCACCTTGCGGCACAAAGACACCAGCGATCACCGGGGCGCAGACCGGGAAAGCCACCGAGCGGATTTGCCGTTGAGAGGTCGTTGCCTCGTATTTTTGAGAATTCCAGGAAGTCCTCGGTAACCTCGACGCAAACTCCATGCACGCCGTAATCATCGGCAGTTACCTTGCAGCTGCCTTCGCGGGTAAAGCCGGTCATCGGTTCGATGCTGCACATCTCCAGTGCTGTGCCGAGAACGTTTTTCTGTGAGGTCATACATCCTTCCTTGTTCTATTATATTCATGAGCCTGGCACGAGATTGCTCGGGCGGTCGGCAAGTACACTCACTGCCTCTTCAACTGCGAGGTGCGACAGATCTGTCTATATTCTTTATTGAGAAAAAACCGTCAATTCCTTTTCTAGAGGATCGTTGATGAAAAGAATTGATCGGAGCAGGCGGTAGGTAAAACCCCAGAGAAAATAATCGCCAACCGGATAGGCCGGGAAAAAGCGACCGGGCAGCATCTCCACCTGACGATGCAATTGTGGTTCTTGAAACTGGGCGGTGTCCAGCCATAATGCACCTTGGATTTCACGGGGATTAAGGCGAAGCAACGGTGGTTCGGCGAGGGTGAAAAGGAAGGGTTGTACCCAAAGTGGCTGATGGACTAACCTGCCGGCGGGCTCGAGAACCAGACTTTGCTGCAATTGGTCATTTTTGAGAATAATCCCGGTTTCTTCGGCGGTCTCCCTGATGCAGGTGGCCAAGAGGTCTGCATCTGCTGCATCCTTTCTGCCGCCGGGAAAGGAGAAATGTCCTGACCAAGGATCTTTGGGATGTGCTGCTCGCCTGAGGATTAAATAACTATCCCGAGGCGTGCAACAACGGATGATGGCAACGGCTGCACTGCCTTCCTGGGGGGGGATTAGCATGGCGGATTCGGCTCTTTGCTGGTTGTAGGGTTTAGGTTCAGCCTTCAAGTACTCTTTCAACAAAGTACCCTCTTTTAGATGAAAAGCAAGGCCTTGTCGCCTCGTCAGGTTTACCGGTATTCCGCATAGTAATCCTTGTGGGAGGTGGTATACTTACTATATCCGTGATACCGAGGAATTTATGGAAACCTTTCAAAGGAGCAAGTCATGAGCCATGATGTCACAGTATTCCGGCCATATCCTTTTCGAGTTGGGCAAAAAATCCGTATTGAGGGGTCGCGTCGTGCGGGTGATTGGGAAATTGCGGCAATTGGCGAGCATACTATCACCCTCAGATGCCCGGTATCAAAAAGGGAATTTGAATGGGCGGCATTTTGCTATCTGATTGAAGAGGAACATAACGTCGCCTGGCCGCAAAGGCACTAAAGCCGAGGGACTCCATGTGCCTGCTGTTTTTTTCATATCGGACGACTCCCGGCTACGAACTTGTCGTCGCGGCCAATCGCGATGAATTCTTGGCCCGGTCGACCGCTCCCTTGGGATATCTCGACCCGGAAAAAACCATTTTGGGTGGCCGGGACCAGCTGTGCGGAGGGACGTGGCTCGGAATTAGCGCTGAGATGCGCTTTGCAGCCATAACCAATTATCGCGATCCAGTCGCCAACCGGCCGGATGCACCTTCACGCGGCGGGATATTGCTGGAGTTTTTGATGGGGAAAAAGAGCCCCGGAAAATTTCTGGAAATTTTGGCGCAGGAGGCCTCTGCTTTTAATGGCTTTAACCTGATCGTCGGCGACTCCCGGGAGCTGTACTACTATACCAACAGGCTGCATGCACCCCAGCTACTGGCTCCGGGCTTTTACGGTCTTTCCAATCACCTGCTCGACACCCCCTGGCCCAAGGTGCGCCGCGGCAAAGAGTTGCTGCGTCCCCATATGGTCGAGGCGAACCCCGTTGATCACTTGAAATTATTAGAGCTGCTGGCTGATCGCCACCAACCGCCGGATAACCAGCTGCCGACTACCGGGGTGGGGCTTGCCTGGGAACGGCTGCTCGGCACTATTTTCATAAATGGCAGCGACTACGGCACCAGATCTTCCGCGGTAATCACCGTCACTGAATCGGGAAGAATAGAGTTTACCGAGAAAACCCTGCACCGAGAAGGAGAAAAGGATCTGCGGCCGGAGCTGGTATGCCTGACATTTAATACCTAGGCAATAATTGCCGATCCAATGCTGAAAAAATTCTTGTTAGTGCTGTAGCGTCGGTGGCTGGGACTTTTGATCACGCAAGGCGGTTATTAGTATGTCCGGGTCAAAATAGGCCGCGAGCAGGGCGCGATTTTCCTGCAACACCGGCACCGCTTTTTCTCCGATTCGCCGCGCCGAATCCATATATCCGTACTCCCTTTTAATATAGACCCCAGCCGCACGGATCAGCGCCTGAAGGGTAAGCTTCATGGAGCCTGTTGCCGAATACCAGGCATTTTCCAGGACTTCGTGCACCTCAAAGAAAAGGCCGAGATCCCAGAGTATCAAGCTGCGCTTGATCGGGTCGGTGATGCCTCCGTCTTTTATGATCGACAGTGCCTTTTTATATCTGGTGTACCGGTCTTCGAGATAGTTGCCGTAGCAGTCGGCGAGCGCCCTTTGTCGGTAGGAATCGACGATATTGACAAGCTCTCCTGATTCTCCGTTATCGAGGGCCTGGGCGAGTCCTGTGGAAAGATCATTCCGCAGGTCACGGCTTAATCGGTCAGTGAATGGGTCAAAGATTTGGTTGCTCATGGCAGTTATGAAGCTGGGTTGTGCGAGGTTTTGCCGTTCGCCTGGTGTTTGTGTTCATGTCGTTTTATTACAAAATACAGTACCGGCACCGCCATACGGCTGACCAGCAGGGAGGCGATCTCTCCGAACATCAAGGAGATAGCCAGACCTTGGAAGATAGGATCGGCAAGAATAACCGAGGCCCCAATAACGACGGCCAGAGCGGTGAGCAACATCGGCCGGAAGCGTATTGCCCCGGCATCGACCACAGCCTTGGCCAGCGGCTGTCCTTCGCGGATGCGCTGCTCGATAAAATCAACCAGGATGATGGAGTTACGCACCACAATGCCTGCCCCGGCCATGAAACCGATCATTGAGGTAGCGGTGAAAAAGGCCCCGAAGCCCCAATGGGCGGGGAGGATACCAATAAGGGAAAAGGGGATGGCTGCCATCACCACCAGCGGGGTGATGTAATTTTTAAACCAGCCGACCATCAGCATATAAATAAGCACCATGACAACGCAAAAGGCCAGCCCAAGATCGCGGAAGACCTCAAGGGTGATATGCCACTCGCCGTCCCACTTCATCGCCGGTTGGTTTTCCGAGAACGGTTGATTAAGGTTGAATATTTCAACCTGTTGTTTGTTTCCGCCGAAGTTGCGGCCATCAAGAGCGGTCAATTTCTTGTTCATCTCAAAGATAGCATAGACCGGGCTTTCAACTACATCGGCCACATCGCCAGTAACGTAAATCACCGGCTTGAGGTTTTTCCGGTAAAGGGGTTGTTCCACCGCTTGCTCAGTGACCTTGACCAGCTCCCGTAAGGGCACGAGAAGGGCAGATTTATTGTCCTCCGAGCGCAGGGAAATATTGAGGATTGATTCGATCCTCGCCCGATATTCAGGGGGCAGTTCCAAAACGATGTCGACGTGTTCCTTGTCGACTGGCTGGTGATAGAGATCCAGCGAATATCCTTGTACGGCAATCTCAATTGCGCGAGTGATCTGCTTTTCGGAAATGCCATTTAGGGCTGCTTTTTCTTTATCTACGGTAAACACCTGGCGCTTTCGTTCAGTCTCCCGGAACCAATCGACATCAACCACACCGGTTGATCCGCTAAGAATATCCTTCACCTCTTTGGCCAGTCTTACCCTGGATTCGTCGGTCGGACCGTAGATCTCCGCCACTAGGGTCTGCAGTACCGGCGGGCCGGGCGGCACCTCGGCGACCGCCACATTCGCCCCGTATTTGGCGGCGATTTTTGCGAGCGGCGGACGAATCCTGGTGGCGATTTCGTGGCTTTGCTGGCTGCGGGCGTGTTTCGGCTGGAGGTTCACCTGAATATCGGCAATGGTCGGACCAGACCGCATAAAGTAATGGCGGACCAGACCGTTGAAATTATAGGGCGAGGCGGTGCCGACATAGATCTGGTAATCGGTGACGGCCGCATCCTCACCCACCACCCTGGCCATTTCCATGGCGACCTTAGCGGTATGTTCGAGGGTGGAACCCTCCGGCATATTGAGGATGACCTGGAATTCGCTTTTATTATCAAAAGGCAACATCTTTACCTTGACCAACCCCAAATAGACCATGGAACAGGCGCCGAGCAGCATGGCGGTGATAACCGCAAAAAACAGCATCCGCCAGGCGCCATGAGCAAGGAGCGGGTCCATGATCCGGTGGTAAATGCGGGTAAACCAGTCATCGGGCATCTCGTCTTCACTCGGATGACCGTGGGCGGAAGATGATTTTTTGAGAATATGCACCGCAGCCCATGGGGTGACGGTAAAGGCGATAACAAGAGAAAAGACCATCGCCGCCGAAGATCCGATAGGGATTGGGCGCATATAGGGGCCCATCAAGCCGCCGACAAAGGCCATCGGCAGGATGGCGGCTATGACCGCCCAGGTGGCAAGAATGGTGGGGTTGCCGACTTCACCGACCGCTTCGATAGCCACCTGGATGCTCGATCTGCCGCTGTTGCTCGGCAGACGCAGATGGCGGACGATGTTTTCAACAACGACAATGGCGTCATCAACCAGGATGCCGATGGAAAAGATCAGGGCAAAGAGGGTGATACGGTTGAGGGTATAGCCGTAGAGATAAAAGACAAGCAGAGTAAGGGCCAGCGTCGACGGAATGGCCAGCATGACGACTATCGATTCCCGCCAGCCGAGGAAAAAGAGAATGAGCAGGGCGACACCAAAGACGGCAATCCCCATATGCAACAAGAGTTCGTTCGATTTGTCCGAGGCGGTGGCGCCGTAGTCGCGGGTGACGCTGATCTCAAGGTCGGTAGGGATAAGGCTGCCCTTCAGGGTGTCGACTTTTTTCAGTACGTCACTGACCACCGCCACCGCATTGGCCCCTGGACGCTTGGCAATCGACAGGGTGACCGCCGCCTCGGGATTGTTGGCGGCGCTGCTGCTATGCAGCACGTAGTCAGTGGGTTCGGCAGGGCCGTCGATGATCTCGGCCACCTCATGCAAGTACACCGGTTTGCCGCCGTACACACCAACGACAATGCGGCCGATCTCTTCGGCGTTCTTCAGGAATGTTCCGGTCTGCAGCTGTATTTCCTGGTCAAGGGCTTTGAGGGTGCCGGAATGGGATTGGCTGTTTACCGCCTGGATTTTCGGCGCCAGTTCATTGGCCGTCAGGTTGCGTGAGGCGAGCAGCAGGGGGTCAAAACGCAGGGTCAGTTGGCGTTTCGTCCCGCCGATCAGTTTTGTTTCCGCCACATCCATGATACTCTTGATGGCGTCATCGACCTGAGCGGCCATGCGCCGCAGGGTGTAGTGGTCATATCCCTTGCCGTGGAAGGTCAGGGCCATGATCGGCACGTCGTCGATGGTATGGGGCTTGATGATCGGCATCTCCACCGTATGAGGAATGCGGTCGAAATTGGTGGCCAGCTTCTGGTTGAGGCGGACGATCGCGGTCTCCAGATTCTCTCCGACCAAAAAACGCACCACCAGGAGGCTCTGGCCGGGTGCTGAGGTAGAGTAGATGTATTCAACCCCCGGTAACTCGTAGAGCAGCTTTTCCATGGGGATGGTCATCCGCTCTTCAACCTCTTTCGGGGTCGCTCCGGGCATAGCGACGATGACGTCGATCATCGGCACCTTTATCTGCGGTTCTTCTTCCCTTGGCAGCATGACGATCGCCAAAAATCCGAGAAGTAGCGAAGCAATGATGCCAAGCGGGGTCAGCTTGGAATTGACAAAGGTCTGGGCCAGACGGCCGGCAAAACCGGTGGGGGTAGTAGGTGATGGCGTTTGCATGATTGGCAGATACTGGGTTGAGATATCAGAAAGAAGGCAGATTATTGCACGGTGACGGGTTGACCATCATGGAGGCTGCCATTGCCGGATATGGCCACGACTTCTCCTTCAATGAGGCCGCTCAGGACCTCCACATGGTTGTTGCCCTGGGCGCCGCTGCGGATAAGGCGCAGTTTGGCCTTGCCTTCCTCAATAACAAAGACCCGCTCCATTTGGCCAAAGGGAACAACCGCACCAATGGGAACCGACAGGGTTTCGGCCTGGGATAGGGCCAGGGTGACTCGGGCGAACTGTCCTGAACGGAGCTGTGGATTGTTGGGAATTCGCAGCTTGATCGGTGAGGTGCGCGATGATGGGTCGGCAATAGGCGATACCTCGGCAACGGTGCCCTCAAACCCGAGTTTCACTGACGGGACAAAGACCTGAAGCTTGTCACCTTTGGAGATTTTCAGAATCATTGCCTCCGGTATATCGGTTAAAACCTGGAGGTTGGTTTCTTCCTCAATGTGCAGGAGAGGTTTGCCGGGCGTAGCGAGATCGCCGACACCAACGAGCTTGCGGGTTACTATGCCGTTGAATGGCGCGGTAATCTTGGTGAATTCAAGCATTGTCAGGGCCGTCTTGTATGCCGCTTCGGCAATTCGCAGACTGTCTTCATGGGTCTTGACTGTTTCCAGAGAGGAGGCGTTTTTCTTCAGGAGGTTTTCTTCGCGGGCCAGATTTCGTTTGGCCTGTTCAAGTTGGGCTCTGGCCTGCTGGGCCTGGGCAAAAATCTCGCCGGCACTGAGTTCAACCAGGAGATCGCCGCGTTTTACCCGCGAGCCGAGATCGACGGGCAGGGTGATAATATTCCCGGTGATCTTGGCGGACATCTCGGCTCGATCAACAGCCTGGATGGTCCCGACGACCTCAGCTTGGTTCCCAGCGATCTGTTTTGTCACTTTGGCGACGCTCACCGTGACGGTTTCGAGCTTGCCGGTCATTTTCTCGTTGCCAGGTTCTTGTTGCTGGCAGCCGAGGAAAAGAGTGAGGGCCATGGTGCTGACAAAAGCGGTTACGTGTCTGAGTTTCATAAAGATAACGCTCCTTGTTCCTGTCTCATCGTCTTTATTTTGAGAATGTAGAATCGGTATGACAACACTTTGATATCACCACATGTCCTCTTACATTTCAATACCCCAAGGATAGAAAGGGTTAACAGTTAAAGTATTTAACGATATGGTTAACAACCATAAACTCTCTTTATGACAAAGTCAACTGATAAACGGAGCCTGTTTCTTTTGTAATTTACGGAAAGCATAGGGAAAGGTTGTCTCCATGCTTTGAGTTGCCGCCCTGAATGAGAGGTGTAATGCAAAGTGTACATGGAGATTTATCTCTGAAAACCATACCGGTCAAGGCAAATACCCAATTAGGAAAATTTGGGTCATAGCAATTACGTTATGGTTAGGAGCGAGAATGAAAGTAGTCCGGTAGGAGGAAGCGCTTTGCGGGGTGAGTTTTTCAAAAAATGACGGATTTTCTCGACCAGGTATTAAAAATATTTCTATTTTTGTCATGGTGGTGACAAAAAAAGGTACTGTAATTCAGCACTCTCTGTTTAAATATATTTTTCGTCAACAATAAATTGCATTAAGTTGTTGGTTTATTATACAATGCCGTATGGGGCGTCTCGCTGCAGTTGATGTAATGGTGGCACGAAAAATGCAAGAAGATGGTAGGCTTACATATATGAACCAATTCACACAGGACCTGATGATGAATATGGAGCAATCAAGCAGCAGAACATTAGGGTGTAGGTTCCCAAAAGGTGGGTTCACTCTCACCGAGGTGATGGTAGTAATCACGATCATCGCGATTATCACGGGAATCGCAATCCCCAATTTTCTGACCTGGCTTGCCAATGCTCGATTGCGGGATGCAGCGCAAGATCTCGTCTCAGATTTTCAGTTTGCCAAGTCCGAGGCCATCCGGCGTAACAAAAACGTCGTCTTGAGACCAGACACCAAAGTATGCGTACCAGGTATCCCATCACCTGGCGGAGGCTACGCTATATTTGCCGATGATGGTAGCGGTGGAGGCGTCGCTAGAGATAATATTCAGAATGGTACCGAGCCTTTGCTGAAACAGATCAACATGCCCCAGGGGGCAGCTGTGTGCGCTAATAGTTTTGCGACCGGTTACACCGGTTATACCCCAAACGGCCGCCCGATCGGCCTCCTTGGCGGCACTGTGACCATGCAAAACGATAAAGGCCGGACCCGTGTCGTAACCCTCAGTATCGCCGGCGGCGTATCTCTTGATTAAAGGATTGCAATTATGAGAAGAGCTACCTCCCATATCTTCAAATCAATTTCCGAAAATAAAGGTTTTACCCTGGTCGAATTGATTATCACCATGGGTATATCGTTGTTCGTCATGGGGGTTGTTTATACAGCCTATGCTGCGTATCAGCGGCAATATTCAAGCCAGACGCAGGTTGTCGAGATGCAGCAAAACATTCGCTCGGCGATCAACTTTATGATGGACGATATCCGTATGGCCGGCTACGACCCGGTAGGGTCAAACAATGCAGGAATTATCTCCGCGACCGCAACCGCTCTTCATATTACTAAGGATACAACCGATACCTTGGGTGGCGCAGACGATGGCGACGGCCTTCTCGACGGTCCTAATGAGAATGTTACCTTTGGTTTTCCGGCAGGTGTCGATGTGGCGCCAGCAGATGGTGTTGCCGATAGCGGTGCGGCACCCCTGGCAATGATCGTCGGTGTGACGCCCCGGTCGATTGCCGAAAATATTCATGCCATGGAATTCAACTATACCCTCGATGATGGCACCAAAACGACAGCGCCAGGCACTCCCGACGATATTCGCTCCGTGACTATTTCGATACTTGCCCGGGTGGGAGACCGTGACCCCGGCTATACCGATGCAGTTGTTTATACAACTGATTCTGGTGTTGCATGGGGGCCGTTTAACGATAATTTCCGGCGGAGACTGCTGACAGCCACTGTAAAATGCCGAAATATGGGGATCTAGGTTATGAAGGATAACTTTGAGAAACAACATGGTTTGTTAATTGGGAGGGAGCAGGGGTTTACCCTTATTGAGACGATTGTCGCAATTTTCATTCTGACGGTCGGTATCTTTGCCCTATATTCGATGCAAACCACTTCGATCAGATACAATGCCTTTTCGAGTGCCATGACCACTTCCTCGACTTGGGCGTCCGATCGTATCGAGGAACTATTGGCGCTCGACTATGATGATCCGCTGCTACGAGACGACGATGACGCCACCGATCTGGCTCCCCTTGCTGCAGCCAATGGTGACGCAGGCCTTAATCACACTGATGGCGCGGGGGAATCCCCCGATGGCAGGGTGGTGTCCCCCGATCAGCGGTACACGGTATTCTGGAATATAGCCTCTCGCATTAGCCCCAACCCAAACGACCCCACGGTGTCAACCGTCAAGGCCATCCGGGTTATCGTCAAACATACCGATTACGGGATTAACAAGCAGGTAACGATGAATTATTTCAAACAGAAGCTGTATTAAGTCTCGGAGTACGGAATATGACGACAAAACCTCAAGATTATCGAAACGAAGAGGGCTTCATCCTGGTTGCTGCCCTGATGATTCTAATGATCCTGACAGTCATGGGTATTGCCATGAATCGCAATACCACGACTGAGATCCAGATCGCCGCCAACGATAGATTGCATAAGCAGACCTTTTATGAAGCAGACGGGGCAACGGAGGCGGCGGCGGAGGTTCTTGAACAAAATATCGCCTGCGTTCTTTTTGCAGCCAATGCGGCGGGAAGCAAAGCCATAGGCGGTGGCAACATCGCCCTTGATTACACCGCAGCCAACAACAACGGCATAGCTATTGATGACGGCAGCCTGCAGCTTTGGCAAAATACCATTGGGAAATACAGCAACGATGGGTTTGCCGTGGCCGACAATTATCCCTCGGACGCCTTTCGCGATATGTGGCTGCCGGTGAACTACGCGGCAGGTGCCCCCCATACCAATATTACCGTCGAAGGCATCGCCGATCTCACTGCTGGTTCATCAATCATTCAGGCTGGTGGTTACCTGGGGCTTGGGCGATCCATGGCAGCCGGTGGCGTGACTCTTGAATACGAAATCGATGCCCGGCATACTGGCCTGTCAAACAGCGAAAGCATGATCCGGGTGGAATACCGTCATGTGGTTGGTCGAGAAGATCCTTTCTGCAAATATGATTAATTTTTTTCACCCTTTGGCAGAGGTGCACAACATTTGAAGTACCGGAGGACGTACATGAATACTCGCAATAGATCAATAAAATTTCGGCCATTCCTGCTTCTTTGCGCATTGCTTATGATGCAATTGGGCCTCGGCAGTACCGCTAGCGCTGGGGTTTGCCAGGAAGGAGCTGGTGTCCCGCCGTTTTTGTCCTCCGGTGCAAAGCCCAACCTTTTGTTGGCTCTAGACAACTCTGGCAGTATGCTTGACTTGGCTTATGTCGAGGAGGTCGGCGAATGTGTCGATAACAGCTTTGACGCCACGAAGACCTATGCCGGGCTCTATAGTCCGAAAAAATGGTATAAATGGACCGATGCGGTTCCCCAGTGGCAGAGCGGCAAGGTCTATGCCCTGAATAGTTATGTATACTCCGAAGGTATATTTTACCAAGCTACAACAGCGAGCGGTTTACCCTCGGTTGGTACGAACATTAATGAAGATGGCTCGGCCACTTGGACGGTTGTCTACAACATCCCAACCTGGACCAACGGCAATTTCTATCCAGCCGGCAGTTTTGTCAAGTACGACAAGCAGCTTTACTATACTGTGGCAGCCAGGACCGCCCAAGATCAGAACACGGCCGATGGCATATCTATTAAGGACGATAATTTGCCTGCTCCCTGGGTTCCAGTTGATTCCACCTGGCGCGATAACCGGCTGTATGCGGCAAAGAGCATTGTCAGTGATCACGGAATGTTGTTCCGTACGGTTGCAGGGGGTACATCAAATGGCAGCGGTGTGGCCGATGACGTGGGGGTCACCTGGGTCAGGTTGAATGAAGGCTATTATGACGAGACAAGCTATGAGACGATAAGCGACGTGACCGCCGCCCTGCCAGCAACGGCCTCCGGCGAGGCCGATTATAAGCAGGATAGCCTGCTGGTAAGAATCAAGTCCGTTGGCGCTGTTCAATCGGGGGTGACCACCTTCGTGGCTACCGGTAACTTCCTCAACTGGGCCTCTGCATCAAAGTTTGACATTCAGAAGAAGATCCTGACCGGTGGTAAGTACAATGACTGGCAAGATGAGCTGGTCAGTCAGGGGCGCGGTTGCTCCTCCCGCGGCTTTATCAAGGAGGTGCCGGTTAACGGCGGGACAAGCGTGATCACCTTCTCCATAGGGGGTGCTGGAGATGACGACTGGATTGACAGCACCGATGAAACCACCCGTATCTCCATCCTGGGTGTCAGCACTGACGGGTTTATAGGCAGCCCACGGCAGATTGCTTGTCAGACCGCTATTGATGAAGTCGCCAAAGGCGAAAATGCCAGTTTGGGTACAATCCAGACAAACGTCAAGACCTGCCTGGACTATGGTGGAACCAACAATGTCCTGGCAGAATCTAACGCGGCATACAATCATTCAGTCCAGTCCTGTTGGTCTATTGTCAAAAAAGGCTACACAAAACCAAGCGACCTCGGCAATCTCAGTGATATTTACAACGCCTGTCAGCATATCTATGACAGTGGGATCCCTCCAGTAACAATAGATCCCAATGATAGCGGGTATATGTGTTATGGCATATACAACAGCACCGTTCCCGACGCACGCGTCCCGACTGGGACGGGCAGTGATCGGGCAGGGTATATTGGTCGGTGCTGGGAGTCTGGCAACACTCCCGTTGGTTGTTTAGGAGTAACCTGCAATACAGCGTATGGGCCAAATAATGATCCGCGATGTTTTGGCGGATATTTGTACGATTGTACAGGAAATCTCGATAAAGATGGCGAGTGCCCGAGTAATAAGAAATGGGTGCTGAAGCTGGAGGACGACCCCGCTGTCGCAGGTCTTTGCGACACCAGTCAACTGGTCTTGCCCGGCGCCTGGACCAACGACGTTAATCCCAACACCGCTGAACAATGTGTTCAGGAGGCATTATGGGATTATTGCGGCTCTCTGAAGATACCCGAGGTTATTGATCCTTCCGATCAGATCTTCAATACCGGCGAGACTTGGGGAATGGTTGGTGCGATGATCGACTCCGGTGTCGTGGCAATGTTTGGCACCGATCGCCCGCTCATCGTCATGAAGGGCTATCTCAAACAAACCACTGCTCCGCAAGGCGTGCTCCATGAGGTGAAAAAAGACCTGCGCATGGGCGCGATGGCTTTTAACAGCAATGGCGCGTATACAGAATGCCAGGATACAGTTGTCAACAGTACCATCGTTAAATATTGCCCGGATGTCAACCGAGACGGAGCGAAGATTATCGCACCAATCCGGGATGGCATAGTAACCACAGCGTCGGGTAAAACCCATGTTGAGGACCTGGCCCTGGCGATCAACGATATCCGGGCTACTGCCTGGACGCCTCTTGCCGAGGCCATGTTCAATGCCCTGGGTTATTATGGGCAAAACACCAATTTCAGGATTGATCCGGTCGATTTTAAAACTGCTGGAGAGGATGCAACCTTTGAGGATCCGGTGCAGTTCTGGTGCCAGGACAACTACGTCCTGATGATTACCGAGGGTGCTTCCACAGCCGATATCAATCCAATGATTCCACAAAAGATTAACACCCTCAATCTTGAGGATCCTACCGTTGGGGTGGCAAATGAAGGGCAGTGTTTGAACGAAGATGGCAAAAGTGATCTCTATGGTTCGACCTTCTTGGATGACCTCACATATTTCGGTCAAAAGTCCAAATTGGCAGGTATATACTCTATCCCAGCTCTGCAAAGTGAT
The DNA here is from genome assembly GCA_030247675.1 of Desulforhopalus sp. Lineage (NCBI taxonomy): Bacteria > Pseudomonadati > Thermodesulfobacteriota > Desulfobulbia > Desulfobulbales > Desulfocapsaceae > Desulforhopalus > Desulforhopalus sp. The sequence goes on from JAOTRX010000010.1 coordinate 57,752, forward strand.
GATGGTGTTTTTCATGACAAGCAGAATATCGCAACCTACATGGTCGTTACTGGTGTTCCCCGGGATAATGGTACAACCAGCGAGTGTAATCCTGCCACCATCATGAAAAATGCCGCGACAAACGGTGGCACAACCCTGCTTACCGGTGAAGACCCTGCACAGCTCGAGGCAAACCTCAGAACGGCTTTATCTGATATTCTTTTCAGGACCTCCGCGGGTTCCGCAGCCTCGGTAATCTCCAGCTCACGAAGCGGTGAGGGTGGTGTTTACCAAGCGATTTTCTGGCCAAAAATTGATCGTGGCATTGGCAAGGAGCCCTTATCGTGGGCAGGTGATGTCCATGCCTTCTTCATCGACGAGCATGGTCTTTTGTGGGACGATTTCAGCGCCAACAACCCGGCGACAAAAGGGGAATTATGGTCAGAGGATACCAACGGCAACGGTGTTCTTGATGACGGTGAAGATTTCTATCCACGAGCCGCCGATGGCACTCCCACGGAGAACGGTGTTCTTGATGGCGACAGGAGGGTTATCACATTTTTCAACGAGATAACCAATTCTACCCAGGTCTGCTTTAATTCGTCGGTAATCACCACCGGGACCTGCGTCAAGTCGGACTATGCACCTCCGACCCCCGCAGTTGCAGTCGAGTTACGCGATTTCGATGATTATCTCTGGTCGGCCAAGGTTCAACTGGATACAGTATCCAATACCGCTGTTAATCGTACAACCTTAGCCGATGGGACGTGGAATTACTCGACCAACAGCCGGTATATCTTTACCTGGAACGATCTCGATAACGATGGCCGCGTCGACTCCAATTTCGATGGCCTCGGTGGTGTGGACGATGACGGCGATGGGAAAACCGATCTTGAGGAGGTTCTGCCGCTCGTTCCCGGCATGAACGCCGTTCCTTTGAGTGTCGCCAATGCGGTACAGCCTCGTAATTCATTCCTCAGTGATTTCAACGTAGCCGACAACACCGAATTCGATAATCTTATCAATTGGTTGCGTGGCGATGATGTCTACGAAACAGACGTTAATGGTAACGGGGTCCTCGAACCTGCTGAGGACGTCAACAAAAACGGGGTTCGGGATTATATCTATAGGTGCCGGAAATATCCCAGCTGCGAGCCCACGGCCGTAAATAGCCCGCCATGGCGACTTGGCGATGTTATTCATTCGACCCCGACCCTCGTCGCAAGACCGGCGGAAGGATACCACCTTGTCTACAACGACCAAAGCTACGCTACCTTCTATAAAAAATATGTCGATCGACGCCATGTTATCTACTTTGGCGGCAATGACGGCATGCTCCATGCGATAAACGGCGGATTTTATCAAGCCGGCCTTAATAAGTTCCTTGGTTGCCGTGAAGATCAACGGACGCCAACCAATCAATGCAGTTCGGCCACACCCTACAATGCCATCACCTCCCTGGCCTATCCGGCTCTTGGCGATGAATTGTGGGCGTATGTGCCGTACAACCTGCAGCCGCACCTGAAGTGTCTCAGTGATCCCGCCTATGTTCATAAGTATTTTGTTGATGCACCTCCCAGGGTTTTTGATGTACGGATTTTCCCGGATGATGCGGTGCATCCTGGTGGATGGGGAACCATTCTCGTTGGATATATGAGGTTTGGCGGCGCACCGACGCTCGCCGATACGGCAGCGCCGATTACCGACAATCGCGAATTTATCTCGGCATACTTTGTTCTCGATGTTACTGATCCGGAGCGGCCTCCAAAGGTTTTGGCAGAAATGACCATGACCACCGATAAGGCGGACCACGCAGCGGATGGGACAGCCGATGAGGATTTGTTTGCCCGCATGGGGTACACCACCGGAATGCCGTCAGTTGTTGCCATGCGTAATGATTTGGGGAATTCCGAATGGTTCCTGGTGATTGGCAATGGACCAACCACGGTCAAAGGGACTAATCCCCCTGAAGTGGTGGTGCCCGCCGTTGTGCCCACAGCCGAGGAGGTAATGAAGCATCGAGGAAAGGTGGCGACTATCCCACTGAATGCCCTGACCGGTGTCAACTGGGCAGTGAACGGCAATGGCAACTACAATTCTACCAGCCGTAAGCCCTTCCGTATTCCAAATACCGAGCCGAAGACAAGTGCGAGTGCCCTTGCCCCTGCTCACTTTGGCCGCAAGCTGATTGATGCTGATAATACCGGAGGGCTTGCAAGCTTTATCGGGGATATGGTGACAGTCGATTTCGATATTCGCGGCAGTGCAATACCCGGTATCGGTGCGCCGTACAAAACTGATGCAGTATATTTCGGTACCGTGGATGGCGCTGACTTTGATGCTACAGGAACCTTCTGGGATGGTGATGGGCGATTGTTCCGTTTGGTGACCAGGAGTGTAAATCCTTCCACTGGCAAGCAGGCATATACCTATCCTGAATCATGGCAACTCAAGAAGCTCTTGGATGCCCACGGGCCAATTGCCGCCGCCCCAAATATTGGCCATGACGGAAGCAATTTCTGGATATATTTCGGCACGGGCCGTTTCTACGCGCCAGAGGACAAAACCGACACCTCGACACAGTATTTCTTCGGAGTGAAAGAGCCGTTCACCAGCAACTGTGAAACATCCTGGAATGAGGTGGAATGGTGGCTTGACGGCGGGGCCATGCCGATTGCCACTAACCCAGGCGCCAGTCCAGGAAGCCAAGGCCTGTTTAGATCAGACCTAGCCAAGGTCATTGAGAGTGATCCAACGCAAATCACCAAGTTTAACGGTGACTTCTTGTATTGTTATGATGGTGCTAACTGCAGCTTCCCGCAGCTTACCCCTGTACCATCTGGTCAGACCGATGCCTTTGGTCCTTATTATGCCTTCTCCGAACTGGAGCAGTATATCAAGGGTGAAACCTGCGGCGGGACAAATGATACGACCGTCGGTATTGATGGCTGGTACCGGGAGTTCACTGACCTGCGCGAGAGATCGCTTGGCATGCCTACTTTGTTGGGAGGTCTGGTAACCTATACCAGCTATCGGCCGTTCGCCGATCTGTGTCAGGCAGAAGGAGTTAGCTACCTGTACGGAGTTTACTACTTAACCGGCACCGCATGGCATGAGAGCGTTTTCGGCACTGACGTCGATATGCATTCGAAACTGATTGTCAGAGACCGATTGAATCTTGGCAAAGGTCTGGCGACAACCCCAAGTTTGCAGACAGGTGGTGGACCAAATGCCGTAAATGCCTATATCCAAACCAGTACCGGCGAGATTGTTGCCGTTGGACAACAAAATCTGCCGCTGTCCAATTTCAAGAGCGGTAGAACCAACTGGCGTAGCAGATAATGTCTTGAAAATCTAGGTGGTATCCAATCCCGACTTGCTATCCGGCAAGTCGGGATTTTTTTTTGGTGTCAGTAATCAAACAAATGGTTTGTTGGGCCAGAGGGGGGTGACCGGCAATGATGTTGACTATCAGCGGTCGGCGGGCAATTGCTTCAGGAGCTTTTCTAGGCTTTTAATATCGACCGGCTTGGCCAGATAGCTGGTCATGCCGGCATTCAGGCACTTATCCTTATCTCCGGCCATGGCAAATGCGGTCAGGGCAATGATCGGGATGTTGTGGACGTGCGAATACTCCGCAGAGTTTCTGATTATTTTTGTCGTTTCCAAGCCATCCATTTCGGGCATTTGGATGTCCATGAGGATGATGTCGAAGTCTTTGCTGCGAAGAATGTCGAGAGCCATATAGCCATTGTCGGCAAGGGTTGTCAAATGGCCGAGTTTGGTGAGAATAGCCTGGAGAATCCTTTGGTTGATCTGCTCGTCTTCGACGATAAGGGCGGAAAGGCGGCGATGCGGGCTGGTAAGCAGAGCACTGGGAATAGGTAAGGCTTGTGAAGCAGGTTTGGCACGTCCTTTGCTGGCGATCAGGGTGAAGGTTACCGTCGTTCCTTTGTCCTCATTGCTTTGCAACTGCACAGTGCCGTTCATTTGCATAACCAGCAGCTTGACGATGCTGAGCCCCAGTCCTGTTCCTTGAATCTTTTTTTGCCGTGGCGATTCTATTTGGGTGAAAGGTTCAAAAAGTTTATTGGCAATATTACCGGGAACTCCAATCCCAGTATCGGCAATGGTGCACTCTAACAGAACCTGGTTGGCATCGATGTCGCGCAATAGCCGCAGACTGATGTCTATATGCCCTTTGTCGGTGAACTTGATGGCATTGCCGACAAGATTGTAGAGGATCTGGCGAATGCGCACATGGTCGGCAACAAGATACTCCGGCACCTCTGGGTCCACTGATAGGTTAATTTTAACCTTCTGTGGGTTGACCGCAGTCTTAAAGGAGGCTATCAGGGTCTTCAGCATCTCCCGGATTTTGAACTCCTCCGGGTTCATCTGCAGTTTGCCTGCCTCAATTTTCGAGTAGTCGAGAATATCGTTAATAATTGTCAGCAGGCTTTTCCCCGACTCCATGGCGGTTTTGACATAGTCTTGCTGTTCATCATCAAGTGCTGTTAATTTCAGGAGTTGCAGCATTCCCAGCACCCCATTCATCGGAGTGCGAACCTCGTGGCTCATATGAGCAAGGAACTCCGATTTAGCCCTGCTCGCCGCAAAAGCCTGTTCTTTGGCGGCCTCAAGTTCTATCATGATCTTCTTCCTTGAGGTTATGTCCCGAGTTACGCCAATGATGCCAGCAAATTGGTCGGAGTTTCCCGGCAGAGGTGTGGCGATGCTCTCCACCCATACACAATCGCCTTTGGCCGTTTGTATCTTCGACTCCCAGTGTAGCGGCTGGTCTTCGCTGAGAGTAAGGAGTTGTGAGGTGTCAGCGATAAAAGGCGAAGTAAGGATTATATGCCGATGTATGGCGGCGACACCTTCTTCCAGCGGAAAGCTCAAGAGGTGGCTGAAAGATGGGCTCACATATTGAGGTTTTAGTTCATTATCGGTGGTCCAGATGATATCATGGACGTTGTTTGCCAGCAGCCGGTAAAGATTTTCGCTTTTCCGCAGGGCCTCTTCCGCCAATTTCCTTTCTGTGATATCTCTGGCGATGGCCATATACAGCTCTTTGCCGTCGATGGTCAGGCGGAGGGCGCTGATCTCAACCGGAAGCCGGGTGCCGTCTTTTTTCAGGTAGGTGGTCTCGAAGGTGGCGCTGCCCTCTTTGCTCAGGCGGACAACAAGCTGGCTGTCATACTCTTCATTCTGGCCATCGCTGATGTCGAAAGGGGTCATAGCCAACAGTTCTTCGCGAGTGTACCCCAGCCTTTTGCAGGCGACGTTGTTGACATCGGAAAACAGCCCGTAGTTAGGACTGCCTTGATCCAAGGAGATGACAAACATCGCATCGTTGGCGTAGTTGAAGAGCTTGCGGTATTTATTGCGGCTGATGACCAGTTCCTCGCGCTGTTGCCCGCACAGAGAAAGGTGTTGGCGGGCGATCAGGACGGAGCGCGAGAGATCCGCCATGCCTTCCTCGAGTTCGGCTATGCGTTTTTGTGCTTGTAGGAGTTGCAGTTGTAGCTCGGCAAAGGTCGGTGTGGACATAGTCAAAGTACTCGGCAAATGGGCGAGGAACTAAAGCTGAGTTGAGCAGGTACGCTCAAACAAAGCTTATGCCCTTGCGGTATAAAGCTGAGTCGAGCAACTTGTGCGCTCGAACGAAACTTATGCCCTTGCGGTATAAAGCTGAGTCGAGCGGCTTGTACGCTCGAACGAAACTTTTGCCCTTGCGGTATAAAGAGCGCAAAGAGCGCTTAGGGTATCTGTATGTAATGATGATGTTACAGATTTGCAGGCAAAGAGTCAAATCGAAACCATAAAAGAACGGAATTCAACATTGTTGTGGTGAGAGGAAAGGGGTCTTCCACTATGGGTAAGAATTTTCAGCTGGTTACACTGCTCCTGGTACTCTTAGTTGCAGCTTGCAGCAGATTGCCGTCTTATGGCCAGCCGCGTGGCGAGGTAAGTGACGGCATACTTCCTGCTCAGATTATTACCTACCGTACCCTGACCATTGGCGATTTTCGGGCCGTGGAACTTCCTGAAGACCTGCGAGACCACGGGGAGCATCTTAATGCCCATACAACGGCCGCCATTCGCACTCGGCCCGGGGGAAGTATTGCCGTTACCTCGTTTGAAAGCGGAGGGAAAAAGCAGCTATGCGGCCGGGCAGAAAACCTGGCTTTTGAGGCAGTGATGATTCCTGAAAGAAGCTGGTGGAGTCCGGCACTGTCCGAAGTGCAAGTTGGGTATGTGCTGCAGCACGAACAGGTACACTTTGCCTTAATGGAGATCGCAGCAAGGCAACTCAATCAGCGTGCGGCAAAGGAGCCCGAGCAGCTCTCCGGCTGTGCAGAAGACTCAGAGGCCGCTGCCAATCGATTGTCAGCGGTTCTTGACCGGTGGTTAGCCGAGGCGGAGGAGAAAACCCTCCGGCTTCACAGCGATTTTGACGAGGCAACCTCGAATCGTTACGCTCCCCGGGAACAACAGCGGTGGTACGAGCGTGTTATGCGGGAGTTGGAATCGAAGCATCCGTAAGCCTTTTTCCGAGGAGAAGAATCGTTCAATCGAGGATTTGGCTGAGGAAAAGCTTCGTCCGGTCGTGTTGAGGGTGAGAGAAGAATTCTTCCGGGGTATTCTGTTCGAGGATTTCGCCGCCATCCATAAAGAGCACCCGGTGCGCGACACTTTTGGCAAAGCCCATTTCATGGCTGACAACGAGCATGGTCATGCCGTCCTGGGCAAGGCTGATCATAACGTCCAGAACCTCTTTGACCATTTCTGGATCAAGGGCTGAGGTCGGTTCATCAAAGAGCATAACATTTGGTTTCATGCACAGGCTGCGGGCGATGGCCACCCTCTGCTGCTGTCCTCCCGAGAGCTGATTGGGGAATTTTTTTGCCTGTTCGGCGATGCGGACCTTTTTCAGATAGTACATTGCTGTTTCTTCCGCCTCTTTTTTCGGCGTTTTGCGTACCCAGATCGGCCCAAGGGTGAGATTTTCGAGGATGGTCAGATGGGGAAAAAGGTTGAAGTGCTGGAAGACCATACCGACTTCAGTGCGAATCTTTTCGATATTTTTAAGATCGTTGGTCAGTTCGGTACCGTCGACGACGATGCGCCCCCGTTGGTGTTCTTCCAGGCGATTGATGCAGCGGATCAGCGTTGATTTTCCCGAGCCTGAGGGACCGCAGATGACGATACGCTCACCTCTTTGCACCGTCAGATTCACATCTTTCAGAACATGAAACTCACCGTACCACTTGTGCATGTTTTCAATGGCGATAATCGGGGTTTTGTCGATATTCTTCTGTTCTGGTGTTTGCGGATTCATCTGTTTTCTTCCCGGTTTCTGATCAGGGTTGATCAATTGGCTGTAAGTAATGGCTTAAGAACGCAACGGTTACAGATTGGTATCGAGTTCTCTTTCCAAGCGTCTGCTGTAGTTGGACATTGCCCAGCAGCAGATAAAGTATATAAGCCCGACAAAAAGATATGCCTCGGCGGAAAATCCCATCCATTTGGGGTCGGTGAGCGTGGTCTGGGTGGTCTTCAGGAGATCATAGAGGGCGATGATTACCACCAGCGAGGTATCTTTGAAGGCCGAAATGAGAATGCTCACCGATGGCGGAATGACGATTTTTAAGGCCTGGGGCAAGATGATCAGCCGCATGGTCTGGAAGTAATTCAGGCCGAGGGATTCCGCGGCCTCAAACTGGCCCTTGTTCATGCCCTGCAGACCGCCGCGGACAACCTCGGCGATATAGGCGGCAGTAAAGAGGATGATGGCAACCTGGGCCCGGAGGATTTTATTGAGTGTTACTCCTTCCGGCAGAAACAGCGGGAAAACCACCGATGACATGAACAGCATACTGATGAGAGGCACCCCTCGGATCAGCTCGATATAGACGACACAGAAGGATTTGATAACCGGCATCTCCGATTGCCGCCCAAGAGCGAGAATGACGCCGAAGGGATAGGCCGCGGTAAGGCCGAAAACCGCCAGCAGCAAGGTGAGTGGCAGGCCGCCCCAGTTGTCGCTGTCAACGGCGGTAAGACCGAATAGACCGCCCTTCAGCAATATTCCCATGGAAAACAGGCCGATGAGCCATGCATAGGCAAGGGGCTTGCGCCAGTTGCCGCGGTTCTGACTGAAAAAGAGCAGTGCAATCAAAATCACCACTGCCAGCAACGGACGCCACTGCAGCTCGTGGGGATAAAAGCCGAAAAGGATAAAACGAATATTGGCGGTGATGACCGACCAGCAGGCACCGCTTCCGGCCTTGCACTGATCGCTGCCGGCAAACCAGAAGCTGTCGATAAAGGCCCATTTAACGAAGGGCGGGATTGTCGACCAGAGCAGGTAGGCGACCGCCAAGGTGAGGATTGAGTTGAACCAGCCGTTAAAGAGGTTGGCCCGCATCCAGCCAATGACGCCAATGCTGGTAGCTGGTGGCCGGATGTAGTCGGCTGTTCTGCTGTGCGTGGTCTTTTCCATGGGCGCGTTTATCGTTCGACGATTGCAATTTTTTTGTTGTACCAGTTCATGATAGCCGATGTTGTCAAACTGAAGGCCAGGTAGACGATCATAATCATAGCGACACCTTCGATGGCCTGACCGGTTTGGTTGATGGTGGTGCCGGCAACGGAGACAAAATCCGGGTAGCCGATGGCCACCGCCAGGGAGCTGTTCTTGGTCAAGTTAAGCATCTGACTGGTCAGTGGGGGGACAATAACGCGCAGCGCCTGGGGGAGAATAACCAGGTTGAGAACGTGCGCTGGCTTCAGGCCGATGGACATAGCCGCTTCCCGCTGGCCCTTACCGACTGACTGGATCCCCGCCCGAACGACCTCCGCGACGAAGGCCGAGGTGTAGAGTACCAACCCAAGGAGAAGGGCGGTAAACTCAGGGCTGATGCTGATTCCGCCCTGGAAGTTGAAGCCTGACATCTTTGGCACGTTCATTGCCGTGGGCGCACCGGCAAGGTACCAGGCGATCAGGGGGAGACCAATCAGCAGGGCAAGGGACACACGGACAAGAGGGAAAATCTCGCCGGTTGCCGCCTGACGTTTTGCCGCCCATTTGCGGATAATAAAAATCAACAGGCCCGCAAGGGCGAGGGCAGCCGCTGCGTATGCGTACGCTGGGTGTGCTTCGGGAATACCAAAAACCAAGCCCCGGTTGCACAGGAAGACTCCCGGTATAAAGTTGAGTGCCTGGCGCGGTCCCGGAAGAATCTCGTAAAAAAAGGCATACCAAAAGAACAGCTGCAGAAGGATTGGAATGTCCTGAAGAACCTCGATGTAGATGGCCGACAGTTTGGCGAGCAGCCAGTTCGAAGACAACCTGGCGATACCCAGAATGGTGCCGATGATGATGGTCAGAACGATGCCGATAAAAGAGACCAGCAGGGTATTTAAAAAACCGACAAAAAGGGCCCGGCCATAGGAGTCAGCGGCGGTATATTGAACGAGTTTTACACCGATTTCGAAGGAGGCCTCTTTGTGGAAGAAACCAAAGCCCGTGGCAATGTTTTGCCGGGCAAGGTTGGCCAGGGTGTTGTGTACCAGATAGTAGCTGAGGAGTCCGACACCAAGCAGGGTGATAATCTGATAAAGAATCGCCAGCTTGGCCGGATCACGCAGGAAGGGAATTTTCTCTGGTGCTGTTGTATCCATATTCACCTGTGAATTCGACTATGCCCAGCCAAGGCCGGGCATAGTTGCTTGTGTACCATGGAAAATCCATCCTGTGATTCTTAGAATGGATTTTCGTTAAGGTACGTATTCCCTTTGAGGGCTTGTTTATTTGTTTACTTGAAAGGTGGCGAGTACATCAGACCGCCATTTGTCCACAGGGCATTCAGGCCTCGTTTCAGCATCAGTGTGGTGTTTTCGCCGACGTTTCTTTCAAAAACCTCGCCGTAGTTTCCAACCTGCTTGACGATGTTATAGGCCCATTTCTCGTCAAGTCCGAGTGCCTTGCCGTTGCCGGGGGTAACTCCGAGGAATCGTTGTACCTTTGGATCGGTGCTCTTCAGCATCTCATCGACGTTTTTCGAGGTAATACCGAGCTCTTCTGCCTCGATCATCGCCAATACTGAATAGTTGACGATATCTTTCCATTGATTGTCGCCATGGCGAACGGCCGGGGCGAGAGGCTCTTTGGAAATGACTTCCGGGAGGATTACATAGTCGCCGGGATTGGGCGCTACCGTGCGCATTCCTGCGAGCTGGGAGACATCAGAAGTCAGACAATCACAGCGGCCGGCAAAGAAGGCCTTCGACAACTCAGCAGTGTTCTCGATGACCACTGGGTTCATCTTCATCTTATTGAGGCGAAAATAGTCGGCAACATTCTGCTCGGTGGTGGTGCCGGGGAGGACGCAAACGGAGGCCCCGTCCAGTTCCTTGGCATTTTTAATAGAGAGTTTTTTGGGAACCAGGAAACCTTGGCCATCGTAGTAGTTGGGCTGAGCAAAGTCCAGCCCGAGCTCGGTGTCTCTGGTAAGGGTCTGGGTGCCGTTGCGGGTCAGGACATCTATTTCACCGGATTGCAGTGCGGTAAACCGGGTTTTAGCACTGACAGTAGTGTATTTTACCTTCTCGGTATCACCAAAGATGGCGGCGGCAATGGCCTTGGCGGTGTCGACGTCGAGGCCTTTCCACACGCCTTTTTCGTCGGGCTTGCCGAAACCGAAAAGATCGCCGTTGACACCGGTCTGAACAAAGCCTTTGGCTTTGACATCGTCAAGGGTGCTGGCTACGGCTACGCTGGCGGTAAGACAAAACGCGGCAACCACTGCTGGAACAATTTTCTGAAAATGAACCATGAAAACGCCTCCTTGTGAAGGTAAGTTAAAGAATTGCCGCCAAGGGGTGCTGCAGGCGGCAGAAGTTGACACTTCGCTCTGATACGGCCCACCTCATGTCCCGAAAATCCTTCATTGCTTTCCAGAAAAGGATTTCCAGGCGGCTGGCATGTCCCCGTTTATAGGGAGGTCCCTAGTCATGGGGCGAGATTCTATCGTTTGGAAGCATTCTTCCAAAAAAACGAAGCGTATGTCGTGGGGCAAGAATATCTGAATTCGATAATTTTATCAATCTGATCAAGGCGACTGCCGGTCGATTTTTTTAGGTTGGGCAAGAAAGTCAGGCATTGCCAACCGATTTCTTGGGGGCCATACAGATTTGCCTTAAATGTATAACTTTTGGTTATTTAGCTGTGGGAGCAGGAAGAATTCCCTGTATCGCGATCAGGTTGGCTCCCACCTCGTCCGGGGTGAAGTCGAGAAAACCGAACAGGTATTTTTCAAGATCGACGGTACGTTGAAAGTTCAAATGAATGAATTTTTCTTTCAGAGGATTACCCTGGCCATAGCGTTTGAGGATATAGTCAAGGCGACTGGATAAAGGCACGACCTGGTCGTGCAGTACCCGTTTGTCGGCATAAAAAACCATCTCCTTGGCGGTAAAAACCCCGCCTTGGTAGAGGTCGACGGGAAAGTTTTTTAAAACTACATGCTCGGCGACGATCTCACTGATTTCCGGGTAGCCGAGCTCAAGGCATATCTGTTGGCCGACTTCCGCGTGATGACAGCCGGTTTTGATACACATGGTCTTGGCTATATCGTGGAGCAGGGCGCCGGCCATGGCCTCTTGCCGGTTGGGCAATGGGCCTGGGCATTTTCCGGCAGCAGCCAGGGCATCGATGAGGCTTGTCGCGACCTGGGCAACAAGAATCGAGTGGGCCCGAATGTTGTCGAGCATCTCATATTCATCAAAGAGGCTGAGACATCTTGCGATGGAGGGAAGGGCTTTGCTCATTTTGTTCACCGGCAATTAGCGGCTGCTGAGTTCATGAACCGCTTCGACGGCGATTTTTGCCTGCTCCGGTGGCGTGAATTGATGGATTCCGTGGCCGAGATTGAAGATATGGCCATGGGCATCCTTGGCGTCGTCCAGGAGCAGCTTGATCTTTTCCCGCAGCTGATCTTTCGGCAGAAGGAGGGCAAAGGGGTCAAGATTGCCCTGAACCGCTTTCTTGCCGACGATCTTAATGGCCGAACCGATTGGAATGCGCCAGTCGAGGCCGAGGACGTCGGCCCCGGAGGTGGCCGAAAGTTCGAGGAGTGTCGCGCCATTGTTGGCAAAGTAAATGAGGGGCACCTTGCAGGGTTGTAGTGCCGCGAGAATTTGTTTGACGTAGGGAAGGGCGAATTCGGCAAAATCGTCTGGGGCGAGGATCCCGGCCCAGCTGTCAAACAGCTGCAGGGCCTGGGCCCCGGCTCTCGCCTGGGCCTGCAGATAGGGGATGGTGCTGTCGGTGATTTTGGCCATGAGCCTGTGGAACAGCTGTGGTTCCTGGTACATCAGTTTTTTCGTTTCCCAAAACACCTTGGAGGAGCCGCCTTCGATCAGGTAGGTGGCGCAGGTAAAAGGGGCTCCGGCAAATCCGATGAGCGGCACCCGCAGTTCCTTGCGCAGTAAGCGGATGGTCTCCATGACAAAACCGGTCGCCTCGTCGGCATCGGGGACGGTGAGTCGGTCGAGGGCGGCCTGGTCACGAATGGTCGTGTGGAAAATCGGCCCCCGTCCCTCATGAAATTCAAGGGGTGCGCCCATCGCCTCCATGAGAATGAGGATATCGGAGAAGAGGATTGCCGCATCCATGCCGAGAATATCCACCGGTTGGAGGCTTACCTCAACACAGAGTTCGGGAGTTTTGCAGAGTTCGAGAAAGGAAACCTTGCCCCGAACCTTTTGGTATTCCGGGAGATATCGCCCCGCCTGGCGCATCATCCAGATGGGGGTGTAGGAGGTTTTTTCACCGCGGCATGCTTTGAGAAAGGTGTCGTTCATAGTGGGTTCTTGAGGTTCTCGTTCGGTAGGATGAATTATGCTAGGGAATTTGTCTCGGGACGTAGCTGCAGAAAGGCTCCTGGGCGAGATAGTCGCCGGTCATTGCGTAGGCCCTGGCCCGGCAGCCACCGCAGACTCCGACATATTCGCACTTTCCACAATTATCCTTATACCCTTTGAAATCGCGAAGTTGAAGGAAAAGTTCAGATTTCTCCCAGATTGTTTGAAAAGGCGTCGTCATGATATTTCCGGCAGATTTGGCAAAATAGCTGCAAGGCAGAACATCGCCGTCGACGGTTATCAGGCAGATGAGCTGGCCGGCCAGACAGCCTTTAGAGCCGCCGGTTGAAAATTGCAGGTTTCGACGTTTGAACTTTTCACCTTCTTCCTTGGCCTTTTGCCTGACGATCCGGTAGTAGTGGGGAGCACAGGTCGGTCGCATGAGCAATTCGTTTTCTTCTTTTTCTACTTGGTAGTGCCATTCAAGGATCTCGTCGTAAACACTTTCGGGAATCAGTTCGTCCATGATCTCTTCGCCTCTGCCGGTGGGAACAATCATAAACATGTACCAGGCGGTCGCGCCGAGGGATTTGACGAGACGGTAGATGTCGGGAATTTCCAGGCGGTTACGGACGGTAAAGGAGGAATTGATTAAGAAGGGGATGGCATGTTTTTTAAAAAGCCGGATGGCGTTCATGGTGCCGTCAAAGGCGCCCAGTTGATTGCGAAAATTGTCGTGGGTCTCGGCCTTGGCACCATCGAGGCTGAGGGAGACCATCTTTATCTCGGCGGCCTTGATCTCCTCGCAGATGGCGTCGCTCACCAAGGTGCCGTTGGTCGCCAGACACATGCGAAAGCCTTTGCTGGTGCCGTATCTGGCGATGTCGAACACATCAGGACGAAGCAGGGGTTCACCGCCGGAAAGGACCATGACTGGCGTGGCGTAGGAAGCAATATCGTCGATGATTGCCTTGGCCTGGTCGAAGGAAAAGTCGGGATGGCCTATTGCGGCAAGTTCCGATGAGGAGCGGCAGTGCACGCATTTGAGATTGCAGCGGCGGGTTATTTCCCAGGCGATCCATTTTGGCTGAAAATCCATGTGTTGTGCTCCCGGCCCTCAGGCCGAATCATTCCTGTTGAGAACAAAGGGCAAGGGAGAGTGCATTTTCTCTAAAGACTCTGACCGGGCCGCTTTCAATGAGAATTTGAAAAAAACATAATACCACTAGCTTGTAAACAGTAAGTAGTTTTCCGGAAGAAATAAAGAAGGTTGATCGCCCAGAAAAATTGCTATGTGCAGGGTGTGCGATATGACAATAGGTAGGCGATTAAGGGCTACAAGTATTCTCCTAAAATATTGAATTGCCGCTCCCTGGTCTTTATAATTTGTGCTAAATAGCTTATAGTGCAAGCCCTGTTGCCAAACTTGACGGGAAAGGGCAGATGGCCTGCTGCAGTTTATAGCTGAGTGAAAGAGCTTGTCTGCTCCAGCAAAACGTATACCCTTGCGGTAGAAAGAACAATTCTCATGCAGTGCACCGATTTGAAATAGAGAGGAATGATATGTTGATTACCGCGATTACCCTGAGCAGTCCGGAAGGCGCCAGTCTTGTCCAAAGGCTCCAGAACCGTTTTCAGCCGGTGGACGGCTCCTGCCGTGAGGTGGTCGAGGCTATTCTTCAGGATGTACGAGCACAAAAGGATGACGCTGTTGTTGCTTATGGCCGGAAATACGATGCGCCGGAGCTGACCGTCCGCCAGTTACGGGTCAGCCCGCAGGAGATGGAGGAGGCGTACGACCTCGTTGAAGCCGATTTCCGGCAAAGTCTTGCCATCGCTATCCAACGAATCCAATCCTTTCACGAAAGGGAGATGGAAGATTCCTGGCTGCAGACCCGGCCAGACGGCACAATCGTCGGCCGACTGGTGCGACCCGTTGATTCCGCCGGTCTCTATGTTCCGGGCGGCAAGGGAGGATCAACACCGCTGGTGTCCTCGGTCCTGATGAACGGCATTCCAGCTGGTATCGCCGGAGTAGAGAAGCGGGTGATGGTCACCCCGCCGGACAAGGATGGTAAGATCAACCCACACCTTCTCGTTGCCGCCCAGGAAATTGGGGTCACGGAAATTTACAAGGCCGGGTCGGCCTGGGCGATTGGGGCATTGGCATTTGGTACCGAGACCATCCCGCGGGTAGACGTCATCGTCGGTCCCGGCAACCAATTTGTTGCCGAGGCCAAGAGGCAGGTGTCGGGAATGGTACGGATCGACATGATCGCCGGTCCATCGGAGGTGTTGATCATCGCCGATGCCTCCGCCTCTGCCGCAAACGTTGCAGCCGATATGCTCGCCCAGGCGGAGCACGATCCACTGGCCCTGGCCATCCTCGTTACCACCCATCAAGCCTTGGCGAAAGATGTGGTGGCCGAACTGGAGCGACAACTCCCCCTCCTTTCCCGTGAGGATATAGCCCGAAACGCGCTTGTTGACCGGGGGGTTATTCTCATTGCCGATGACCTTAAAACGGCGATCGACCTGGCCAATAGTATCGCCATTGAGCACCTGGAATTAATGATTGCCGATCCCTGGGCGCAGATCCCCCATATCCGCCATGCCGGGGCGATATTTCTTGGCGCCAATACCCCGGAGGCAGCCGGTGATTATATCGCCGGGCCAAATCATGTCCTGCCGACCATGGGCACTGCGCGGTTTGCCTCGGCACTCGGGGTTGAAACCTTTTTGAAAAAAAGCTCGATCATCAGCTACTCGGCCCAGGGACTTGCCGCGGACGCAGAACACATCATGCGTTTGGCCGAGCTTGAAGGGCTTTCCGCCCATGCCGCCTCGGTTGCTGTAAGGGTTAGGGAATGACAGTCGATTTCAAGGCCCGTCTGATTTCAGGCCTCAAGGACTTACATTTGGATTTGCCTGTTCATTCCGTTGAGCGCTTGGATGTTTATTATACGGAACTGGTGAAATGGAGCAAAAAGATCAATCTGATCGCCAAGGACACCAGCGCCGAGCAGATTATCGAGAACCATTTTCTTGATTCTCTGACCCTTTTGCCGTTTTTGGCGGGGCATGGTACACATCTTTTGGATATTGGCACCGGTGCCGGTTTTCCCGGTCTGGCATGTAAGGCAGCTTGGCCGGAAATGGCGGTGACCCTGGTGGAACCGCGGGTCAAGCGGGTGAGTTTTCTCGGGCACATTGTCCGAACCCTCGGACTTAGGGATGTGACAATCCTGACTTGCCGGATTGAAGATGAGGCTCAGCTGCCATCCGAGCGTGCCTTTACCCACATCACCGGCCGGGCGGTGACCGAGATAGGCCCCTTTCTCCGCATGGTCGAACGGTTTGCCCCGGCCGGTCCGCAGGTGATCTGCATGAAGGGACCGAGGTGGCGCGAGGAGTTGGCTGCGGCGGTCGACCTGATGAGAACTTCCCCCTTCAAGCTGGGACCGGTGGTTGATCATGTGTTGCCTTTTTCCGGGGCAAAGCGCAGTCTGGTAGTTTTTACCAGTCAGTGAGCCGTTCGGTGAATAGCTGTTGTAAATGCCGCTATTTACGTATGTGTTGGTTTTTCAGGATATTTGATGTAACTGAGAGTAAATAAAAGTTATTTTATAGGTGAGAGAATGAAGAAGATCGCAGTTCTGGCCGGAGACGGCATCGGCCCCGAGGTCATGCAGGAGGCCATCAAGGTCCTTGATTGTGCCCAGAAAAAGTTTGATTTCCAGCTTTCCTACCAGGTGGCCGATGTCGGCGGCATTGCCATCGACAACCATGGCCACGCCCTGCCGCCGTCGACCCTGTCGTTGTGCGAGAAAAGTGACGCCATTCTCTTCGGATCGGTCGGCGGACCAAAATGGGAAGGTCTGCCACCAGAGCAGCAGCCGGAGCGGGCAGCCCTTCTGCCGCTGCGCAAACATTTCGACTTGTTCTGCAACTTTCGTCCGGCCAAGGTCTTCAAATCGCTCATCTCTGCCTGCCCCCTGCGCCCGGATATCGTCGGCGACGGCTTTGACGTCCTCTGTGTGCGAGAATTGACTTCGGACATCTATTTCGGGGTGCCGAAAGGCCGTGAGGGGGTTGGCGAGGCGGAGAGGGCCTTTGACACCATGGCCTATACCCGTGGTGAGATCTCTCGTATTGCCAGAATGGCTTTTGCAGCCGCCCGGCAGCGGCGGGGTAAGGTGACCTCGGTCGACAAGGCCAATGTGCTCACCACCATGGTGTTGTGGCGGCAGGTGGTGATTGAAATTGCCAAAGAGTTTCCTGATGTCGAACTGAAACACATCTACGTCGATAACGCCACCATGCAGCTGGTTCGCGATCCCCACCAATTTGATGTACTGCTCTGCGGCAATATGTTCGGCGATATTATCTCCGATGAGGCGGCGATGCTTACCGGTTCCATGGGATTACTCGCCTCCGCCTCACTCAACAAAGACAACTTCGGTTTGTATGAGCCGGCCGGTGGTTCAGCCCCTGATATCGCCGGTAAGGGCATTGCCAACCCCATAGCCCAAATCCTCTCAGCGGCGATGATGCTGCGTTATAGCTTTGGTCTCAGTGAGGCTGCGGCGGCAATAGACAAAGCAGTCGAGGCTACCCTTGATAAAGGAATTCTCACCGCCGACCTCACTGCCAACAAGGCGGGCGCGGTCGGTACTGCTGCAATGGGCGATGCCATAGTGCGGGCATTGCAAGGCTAAAGCTGAGTTGAGCAGCTTGCCTGCTCAAACGAAACTTATGCCCTTGCGGTATAAAACAACAGTAACAACCCCGAATTATCAGGATATAAACGGTTTTTCGGGGACGGGGAATGAGTCCATGCACAACAAGGAAAATGTCATTCTGGTAGCCAATGAGGCATCAACCGAACTCGGCCAAAAGTTGGCGGAGCGATTGTGGATGCCGTTTACCGAGATGATTCGCAAACGCTTCTCCGATGGCGAACAATACCACGCCTTTCCGACATCCATAGCCGGCAAGGACCTGGTCATTCTCGGGGTGACGCATAACGACAATTCCCATCAGGAGCTGCTTGATCTGATCTCGGGTGGGATCTACTATAATGCCGCATCCATCAGCGTCATTATCCCATTTCTTGGGTATTCCACCATGGAACGGGCAAAGCCACGCTCCCATGAAATTCCCAAGGGAATCACCCGGACCAGACAGATATTCAAGGCCAGGCCAAATTTCACGGCCTTTGTCGACCTGCATTCGGAGGCGGTACTTCATGCGCACGGCGGTGAAGTACGCACCAAGCATGTCTGGACCGATGACCTGGTGGTCGACAAAATCAAAAAGAGCGGCCTGACCGACTACGTTCTTGTCTCGCCTGATTACGGATTTTCCAAGCGAGTTGCCAGGCTGGCGAGTCTTTTGAACTGCCCGCATACCGCCGCCGACAAGGACCGCTATGATACCGATAAAACCATCGTTGGCCAGGTCTCAAGCGTCGTAAAAGGCAAGACGGCAATAATCTGCGATGACATGATCCGTACCGGTGGTTCGATCATTCAGACGGCAAAACGCTGCCTTGATGCCGGGGCGAAGGAGGTTTTCGCCCACGCCACGCATCTGGTTTTGTCCGGCGATGCCCTGGAAAAGTTTCGGCAGAGCCCGATCACCAGGATACTCGGCTCCGACACCTACCCGGGGCGGAAAAGCGATGATTTTCTTGATGTATATTCAGTGGCACCGCTCCTCGCCGATGTCATTGAGCAGTACCTTGAGATATAAAGCTGAGTTGAGCAGCTTGCTGCTCCCACGAAACGTATGCCTTTGGTATAAAGCTGAGTTGAGCAGCTTGTCTGCTCACACGAAACGTATGCCTTGCGGTATAAGCTGTTAGCCAAAAAGGAAGATAATTGACCGCTGCTGATCAGCCGAAGGTTTATGGCACGCACGGCGGCCACTTGTCCGGTAAAGGACCCGGTGGTTGATATATGAGAAGAGAAGATATCGCATTCAATCTCCGCCAGTCCATCCTCTTCAAGGATGTCACTGACGCTGAGATCGAATCCTACGCAGGAGGCGCCCGGGTGCTGACTGTCCAGGAAGGCCAGTATGTATACCGGCAGGGCGATGTCAGCGAGGTGTTCTTTATCATTGTTGCCGGGACGGTTGAGCTGGTGTTGCGCCGTGAAGACGGGCGGGAAAAGGTTGTCGCCAGAATCGGCATGGGCGGTCATTTCGGCGAAACCGGTATCCTTACTGACAAGCCGCGCTCCCTGTCGGTACGGGCCCTTTCCGACCTTGAGATCATCTGTTTCGACAAACGCCTTTTCCGCAATACCCTGCTCGCTAATGCCCGGCTGCACAAGCAGCTTGATGCAATTCTCGCCGAACGGCTCCGGGTGGCCTTCCTTGATCAGGTAGAGACAAGCAGCCAAGGACGCCGCCAGAATACCAGCAAGTCGGAAGCGGATAACGTTATTTTGTTCAAGGATTCGAGTGTCTCGGCCATCACCCTGCGGCGAATTGCCAGGCGGCAGCAAAACGATATCCGCGAATCGAAGGCAGCCAGAAAGACCCAGGCGGTCATCGATCAGCTGGCCATGGGCAGTTCTCCCTTTATTCTTACCGGGGAGGCCGGTACCGGAAAACTGATTATCGCACGGCAAATCCATCTGCAGAGTAAAAGAGCCGATGGACAGTTTTGTGAAGTGGATTTAAGGGATTATGAACCTCTTCATCTCGAACAGGTATTGTTTGGCCATGAACAGAGTGCCTATCCTTTTGCCCAAGCCCGTCAGGCCGGATTGTTTGAGCAGACTGCCAACGGCACATTGGTCTTCACGAATATCCATTTGATGAACGAAGATTTGCAGAGAAAGCTTGTGACGATTCTCGAAAGCGGCGGCTACAATCACATAGACAGCAATCGTCAGGTGGCGATGCAGTCGCGGCTGGTTTTTGTCAGTGCCTCTTCCCTCGACTATTTGCGGAGTTCCGGGCAGATTATTCCCGAACTGCTGACCCTAATACAAGGCCGGCATTTTCATGTCCCGCCGCTTCGCAACCATAAGGAGGATCTGCCCCGTCTGATCGTCCATTACCTGGAGCGTTTTAGTAAGGAATACGGCAAGAAAATTTACAGTGTTTCTCCTGAAATACTTGGGATTTTGATGAATTATGATTGGCCTGGCAATCTGACCGAGCTTTCCGATGTTATTCGCCGGGCGGTGATGTTGGCGCCTGGCGATGAAATTCTTGCCGATCAGATTTTACTGGGATTGCCGAAGACGGAAGGTAAATGGGAATTCAATATCCTGCGTATCTCCTGGATCAGGAAATTTCTTGAAAGCCGGGTTTTCCCTCGGGTTCCGCAGGTCATTATCGGATGCGTGCTGCTGATAACCATCCTTTTTCTCTTCTTTGGACCATCCGATCCGCAGGCAAATATCGGGCTTACCGTTGGCTGGTATATCGGGTGGCCGCTGATGTTCTTCTCGTTCTTTTTCCTGGCCAGGACGTGGTGCAGTGTATGTTCGCTTGCCGTGCCGGGGACAATACTGCAAAACCTTATCAAACCGACGCGCAAGACGCCGCTATTTATCAAAAATTATTCCGGCTGGATCATGGCGGTGCTTTGTATCCTTGTTTTTTGGGTTGAGGTGGTCTGGGATGCCTACCACAAACCCTATCTGACCGGTGGAATCATTCTCATTATAACCTTGGGCTCTATCCTCTTCAGTGTCCTGTATTCCAGACGGGCCTGGTGCCGCTACCTCTGTCCTTTGGGAGCAGTGAACGCAATTTTTGCCATGCCGTCGGTTGTTGAACTGCGCTCGAACAGACATGTCTGTCTGAACCGTTGTCAAAATCACTCCTGTTTCACCGGTGATGGTGATGTTCCCGGCTGTCCGATGTTTCGGCATCCCTATCTTGTTGATAACAACAGGGATTGCATTATGTGCGCAAAGTGCATAAAGAGCTGTGATAACAGTTCAATCCAGCTGAATCTTCGTCTAGCGCCGGAAGAGCTATGGACCTTAGAGACACCACGGCGGGCCGACAGCTTTCTCATTGTTTCCCTGGGGGCAATTTTTTTCCCCTTTGCCCTGCAAAGCGAGTTTTTCCAATTGATCAACTGGATAGTGGCTGCTGCCGGCAATGCAGGCATTCAGGTGCCGGCGACTTTCGTCGGCAGCCTGTTGTTTTTTGCCTTGATCCTGGTCTTTCAGGTTGGCTACTCGCTCATGGTGAACATCCAGGCGCATTTTGCCAAAATTGACAAGAATTTGCTCGTCTCGCTCTTTGGTTACGGGGTTATACCTCTTATTCTCGGCGGTTATATGGCCCTGCATCTGGAATTTTTTGTCGGTGGTGCCGGTAGAATTGTCCCCAATATTCAGGCGCTGTTCGACATGAAGCACTCTTACGACAATCTTCGCTTGATCAGTGTCGATAGTACCGAGGTCCTGCAGATACTCACCGTGCTAGGCGGGCTTTTTGCGTCTCTTTATGTAACTTACAAGGTTACCGAACGGACATTGGCCGGAGGGCATGTGACATCTAAGATCCTGGCGCTGCCCTTTACCTTTCTCATTATTCTTGCCGCGCTCTTTATGTTTATAGTGTAGAGAAGGCTAAGCTGCTCGTCGTCCTCTTTCTTTGATACAAGCCAGACCTTACCTTTGCAGCTGCAGCTGCGGCTGGGAATGAAATACCTGGTAAAATTATCCGATTGACTAAGCTTCCACGAAATAATACCCTAGCCTCAAATAGCGCCGGAAAAGTACATCTCTGACAGCACCTTCTGCTGAAAGAGTCTCTTAAAGAAAAATATTCACATAAAGCATGTGAATTCTTATTCTAAAAGCATTATTAGAATATCAACCAGATCACCATTCTATTCACCGCGAAAATTTGCCATGAAAACCGCTCGATTTGTTGTTGTTCTTGTTGTCCTGCTCCTGATGCCATGCTCGTTGGTCGCAGCTCCTCATCATAAAGCCTTGAGTGCCCTTCCTGATCTCCTTGATGAGGATACTAATATTGAGGAGGAGGTAGAGGAACCGCCAGAGGTGCCGACCTATGATCCGCTTGAGCCGATGAATCGTTTTTTCTTTGAGGTTAATGATCGTTTGTATTTCTGGGTGCTGAAGCCGGTATCAAAGGGGTACAGCTGGCTTTTGCCGGAAGAATTGCGAGAATGCATCGGGAGTTTTTTCCAAAACATCGGTTTCCCTATAACATTTTTAAATGCTGCCTTGCAGGCTGATGGGGGGAAGATGCTTAAGGCTACCGAACGGTTTCTCATCAACAGCACCATTGGTGTGTACGGTCTGGTTGATGTTGCCGGTCAGGAATTTGGTATTCCTCCCCAACGCGCTGATTTCGGTCAGACCCTCGGACGGTGGGGAATCGGCGAGGGGATATACCTTTGCTGGCCTATTGTCGGGCCATCTAATATCAGGGATTCCCTTGGCTTGGCCGTTGATTCCGTAGCCAATCCGCTTCCCTACGTTTATGATGATCGAATCATCGACCTTGCCCTTTATTCGAGTTCCAAGGTTAATAGCTTGTCTCTTAACCCGGATCTGTACGAAGACCTGAAAAGATACTCGCTTGATCCTTACGTCGCCTCGCGCCAGGCCTATATCGAATATCGACGGGGACGTCTCGCCCAGAAAGATAACTAAACAGGACATGTAATCCTGCAAGGAGAGTAAGCTTATCCCCAAATAGGGGAAACATGATGTGGCAAGTCAGCTATTCCCGGTAAATACTTGAGAGAGAAAAAGAGGGGAAGGCACAATCGCTGGCGTTAAAAAAGAAATCGGGCAGAAAATACAAACCTCGTAAATTCTACCCGATTGGGGGGGGCTGGTTAACTCCCGTGTGGGATTACCCTATTTATAGCAATGTGCGTGCCAAAATGAAAACGATTTATTGTTTTCATTTAAGTATGCTATTTCAGGATGTTATTCAGGAGTGTTTTTTGTCGTAAAAAATTAACGGCTTTCCGGTTACGCGAAACCGTTGTCCGTTTCCAAAGTGTAATTCGAGGTTGTTACTGGTAATCCTTTTGCATCCAGCTCAAAAAGTGGCAGATGCCAGGTTTCAACATTCTTCGCTTCCTTCTCACCTTGGTTGAGGAAGGGAATACGTCGTACCGGAAGAGGCAACCGGCCAAACACTAGGGCAGTTTATTCAAGGCGGTTCGTATCTCCTGGTAAGCAGCCAGATTCTGTAACCAAAGTTCAGGTAGTGCCTCCATCCCCAACCCTGCGCCGAGGAGCATTCCGACAACCATGCCGCGGGCGGCGGAGTCACCCCCAGCCATAGCTGTTTCGATGAGAGCTCCCTCAAGATCTTTAGGAGAATGAAGAACTGTGTAAACCGCTCCCGGCAGGGCAGCGCTCATTGAGCATGCCTGTCCGAAGTCCTTAACCGCTTGACGGATGCTGACGTCGGGTTGGTCAAGGCAGCGGCGAAGTCGAAGGTCAAGATCGATGTCCGCGATACCATTTGCCAGGGCCTCGTTGAACGCCTCGCGGGGCGGTGCGCCATGAAGGATGGCGTAACAGCTGTGGGCCAGGAAAACGGCGCCATCAACTGCTCCCGGCCCATTGTGGCTTAACGCTGTTTGGGCTCGAATGGCAGTCAACAAACCCTCAAGATCATCCCGGTAGCAATAAATCAGAGGGGCCATGCGCGCAGCTCCGCCGAGATCGGTGGAAGGGGAGCCGCTGGTGTCCGGAGAACGGCCTTGTTCAAGGTTCTGCAGTGTCGCTTTGGTGGCCCGATCCATATAACCGCTATAATCGGCAAAGAATTCCCGCCATTGCCGAGCAAAGGCCGGTAAGGAAAATTGCCCGCCCTGAAGGACGAGATGCCTGAGGAGCAACAGGCTTTGGTCGCCGTAGTGGGTAAATTCGCCTTTTTTTTTCGTTTGATGGTAACTTCCTTCCAGAGGTGGCAGCAGGTCAGTAATTCGGCCGGTGTGCCTATCGATCTGTTCAGTGTCATATATCCAATGAACTCCCAAGGCCAGCGAGTCGCCTAGAAATGAGGCGAGAACCATTGCTTCAGCTGATAATTTCATGAAAACCTCCTCAAGCAAAAACACTCATATGGTGGTGAGCGCGATATGTGGTGAATTTAGGCAATTGTATTAACAAAGGTAAAGATGATGGCTGGTTCTGTCAAATGCGTCGCTGCTTATGGCTGGTCTGCCGAGTAGTGATGAGGTTCCGCCGATTTAAAAAAAAAATTACCGGCAAAAGGTTTTCCGGCGCACGGACAGGTGTTTGTGACTTGACATATCTGTATATGTTAGTAATTCTTTGGCCATTTCATGGTGATACCAGAGGTGTGGCAAGAAATTGCCGTATTGTCGGCGGATTTGCTGCCGCCTTCTGAGAGGATTTGAGGAAGGAAAGATTGTTATGAGTGCTGTCGCGATGTCGTGGAGTCGAAGGGTGAAGCAGGTTGTACGATATGGAGTTGTGCCTGCGGGGATTTTTATGATTCTCCTCCTTCTCACCCTCTTTCTGATTCCGGTTGTTGTTAATGTGCAGAGATTTGTCCCGGAAATCGAGACTTTGGTAACGGAGGGAAGCGGACGGCCGTTTTCCCTCGGTAGTGATTTCAATGTGACTTTCTTTCCCTCGTTGAGCCTTTCATTTTCCGACATGAAGCTTGGCAACCCTTCCGGGTTTGGCGGTGATGAATTCATGAATATCCGCACCTTTGAGGCGCGGATAAAAATTTTGCCCCTGCTCAGGAAAAAAATTGAGTTCAGCCGGTTTGTAGTTGGTGGACTATCTCTCAATCTCGAAAAGAACAGCTCCGGCCAGGAGAATTGGCATCTCAACCCAAAGGCTTCGTCTGCCTCTCCCACCCAGGGGCCAATGCCGCCGGTGCTGGCCGGGCTTGCCGAGCACTTTGCCTTTACTCTCCTGGCAGTGACTGATGGACAGATAACATGGCGAGATAAAAAGCAAAATATTGATTATCGAGTCGAGGATATCATGCTGGTGCTGAATGATTTTTCATCGACAAACCCGGTGACCGCCGATTGCCGGGCAAACTTCAATGGTCGGCCTGTTGCCGTGGATGGCAAAGTCGGGCCGGTACAAATGCAAAAGGGTGTGGGCACTCTGCCGGTTGACCTGAGTTTCAATGTTGCCAATACCCTGCAAGGAAAGCTGCGGGGGACGATTGCTGAACAGAAAATGGCCAGTGAATTGGCCATAATCGTCTCGCCATTTTCTCCCCGTGAGTTTTTTTCTGCCGGCAATTTTCCTTTTGATCTTTCAGCAATCGACCCTCAGGTCTTCACCAAATTGGCGCTGGAGATGGTCGTTAAAGGCGGCAAGGAGAAGATCCTTATCGAAAAAGCGACTGGTCACCTTGATGACTCGAATTTTTTCTTCACCTTTGAAGCAAAGAATCCTGGTTCCCCTGAAATAGGGTTTACCATTGATCTCGACCGTATCGATCTGGACCGCTACCTGCCGTCGGTTAAGCCAACAGGTAAGGATCTGACCAAAGAAGGCAAGAGGGATGAAGGCCCGGCAAGTGATCACCGGCTAGCCAGGGAAATTGCCCTGGGAGGTGTGGTCAAGATCGGCGAACTAAAAGCCTTCGGCAGTACCCTTGCCGAGGTGAACATTCCGGTTCAAGGTAAGGATGGGCTGTTTACCTTCGCTCCTGCCGCCAACGCCGCATACGGGGGTAAGGTGGAGACGCATCTCACTCTCGATATGCAGGACGATGAGCCGGCCATTCAGGCCACTTTTGCCGCCCAGGGCCTTGCCGCAGAGCCCTTGCTGCGGGATCTGTTCGGTTGGGATAAATTGCATGGCACCCTTTCCGCCGAAATAACGATGGAGGCAGCTGGAGATACCCTCCAGGCCATACACAAGAGCATCGACGGCCAGGTGAGGGTGCAGATGCAGGATGGGGCCCTGGCAGGGGTTGATTTGGCTCGGCCGGATGTCATTGCTGGCCGGGCAAATGGCCTGAATTCAGACGATCCTGCTGCCGAGTTGCCGCGTCTGGAATTCACTGAGGCAAAAGGTGCTGCCATTATCAAAGATGGCATCCTTTATTTAAAAGAGGCTGATCTCGGTACGCCGGCTGCCTGGATACAGCTCAGTGGCACGATCGACACCATTCTGCGGCAGATGGATGTGCAGGTAGAGAGCGGGTACGAGGTAACGGTTAAAGGCAAGGGTGGACGAGAGGAAAAGACCAGTCAGTCCTCCCGGTTTTTAATTACTGGCCCTTTTTCCGGGCTTACACTGAATAATCTGACGAACCACTCCGGCCCCGTTGCCCTAAGCGGGAAGATGAATGCCAGATATCTGGTGGAGCAAAAGCTCCCCTCACCGGTTGACGACGATGTGAAAAATCTGGTAGGCAAGGATCTGGTCGATCCGGTGGTGGTTGCTCAGCGTTTCGGTCTGCAGCCGGACATTCTACGGCGGAGTGAGGTGAAGAAGAAATTGCCGGTTGGCAGCGGAAAGGTCAACATCGGTACATTACAGGAGGAGCCCGCCCTGCCGTGATGGCCGGCAAGGAGCGCATTACCTGATGCGGCCCTTTGTTTATTCTCGTCTTTGGTCAAAACAGACCGTGCTTCCCGGTATGGCCTTTGCCATTTTTTGCATCTCGGTACAGGCATCGTTCACCTCAAGATAGGAGAAGAAGTGGCGATAGCTGAGATCAATTCCGGCAATGCTGATGCTCATGATCGGAAAGATCTGCGGCCGGCCGCGCCGGTCTATTGCCTGAATGCAGCGCAGTTCGGTGTCCTGCCTGTTATAGAAGGTGATAATGTCCTGATCGAACTTGCTAATGATGTCCTGGGTTACTGCCGAGCATAAACCGGCAGGCACGGTCAGAATAAAATCATCACCACCAATATGGCCGATGAATGCATCAGGACATCCCGCCTTGGTTACTGCTTTTTTCAACACCTCCGCCATAAATCGTATGACCTCATCGCCTCGGGTGAACCCATATTTATCGTTATAGGCCTTGAAGTTGTCGATATCGGTATACATGACGCTGACGTGATGAATGCCTCGCAGCAGTTGTTCGATACGCTGGGCGATGCTGTTATTGCCTGGCAGTCCGGTGACCGGATTGATATCGAGGGCAAGGCCATGCAGGCGTTTCAGTTCGCACCTTGCTTCCCGGAGCTCCAGGTGATTGTTGAGTCTCGCCCGGACGATTGCCGGATTGAATGGTTTGGCGATATAGTCGACAGCACCAAGTTCCAGGCCTTTTGATTCATCGTCGCCCTCGCTTCGCGCCGATATGAAAATCAGCGGAGTTTCCCGCCATCTTGCGTTTTCCTTGAGGTGCCGGCACGTCTCAAAACCATTCATTCCCGGCATGACAATATCCAGGAGGATCAGGTCCGGCTCAACGATGCTGAGCATCTCAAGCCCCTCTTCGCCGCTTTTTGCAAAAAAGACCTCATGTTGTTCGGCTAGCAGACTTATCAGTATCTTGATGTGCTCGATGCTGTCGTCAATGATGAGGATTCTGCCAGCCCGTGTTTGCGACATGTTTTATTTGAGACCTCTTTTGCCGGATAAGGAATTTTGCCATTGATTCAGTAAATGTTGTGCCTTGGCAAAGTCCAGATCATTGATATGTTTTTCTATTCTCCCAAAAACCAGGCCGTCTTCCTGTTCAAGGTAGTCGTGGAGCTGGTGGATTTGTTTGATGGCCCTGCAACTATTGCTTTTTAGCGAGTCGGACAGATCGGCAAGCAGGGTTTGGCGGTTTTTAACCTGGTTATCGCTCTGTTGCGCCGTATCTTGGCAGTTCGCTATCGAAGACTGACAATTGTATAGATATGGTCTGAGAAAACCACAGATATTTTCGGATTCTCGCCCAATGTCAGCCAATAGAGAATCACATTCCTGGAGTTTCTTCCTCCTAATCGACAACTCAAGCTGGGCGCAGTGAGAAAAAAGTCTGCTCATTCCTAAACTGCCACTGACCCCTTTCAGGGTGTGGGTCAGATTCCGGAGATCCTCGAAAGCGAGGTTTTTCAGCTGCTCTTGCATGCGACCGGGAAAGCCCTCGTAAGTATTCAAGAATGTTTTTAAAAGTTCCCCGTACAGCTCAGCATCTCCGGCTATTCGGGCGAGTCCTGCCTGCATATCAATACAAGCAGGACTCCTTAAAATGTTGATTGTCTGGGTTGAGGAGATCTGTGGTGAACTTTTCTGTGGTTCAAGGGCCGCTTTTGGCAGCAACTCGGCAATGAGGGCGTATAAGGCGTCAGGGTTGATTGGTTTGGTTATGTAGTCAGACATTCCCAACTCCAGGCACTTTTCCTTTTCCTCCGGCATTGCATGGGCGGTGATGGCGATTATCGGCAGGGTTCCGGTTGGTCCGGGTAATTGCCGAATCGCCTGTGTTGCCTTATAGCCATCCATGACCGGCATCTGGAGGTCCATGAGGACGAGGTCGAAATTCGTCGCTTCCGAGCGACGGAGGATATCCAATGCCTCGGCCCCATTAGCTGCGACGGTGACTGCGATGCCGGCCGAGTGGAGGAAACCGAGGGCCACCTGTTGATTGATCTCGTTGTCCTCAACAAGGAGAATCTTTGCTCCTTGAAGATGCCCGGGTGGTGGCTGGAAGGTCTTTTGCTGGTTGTCGGTGGAAGGAAGATGGTAGACTCCTTCCACCTTTAGCAAGGTGAGAAGCGCTTGCAGTAATCGTGCTGGGGTGATCGGTTTGGCGAGAAAGAGATCGCAGTCCGGAAGGGACTTCCCGGAAAAATGGGTGGCAAGCCGGTGCATACCAACCATTAATATTGCCGGTTTTACAGTGTTCGAGGTCGATGACTTGATTTTTCGCAGCATCTCCGGATACCGTTGTCCATAGGTCGGGCAATCAATAATCACCAGATCATAGGGGGGGAGGTTTCCCTGGGAATGCAGGGCGGAGAAAACTTCATCAAAGGACAGAGCCTGAAAGACCGTGACACCGAAATTGGTGAGCTGGCAGGACAATTCCGTGGCGGTTTGCGGTGTGTCCGACATGACTATCGCCTTTTTGCCACTTATCGCCTCAGGCGCCGAGAAGAACCGAGGCGAATCCTCCTGGCGTTCAAGCGGCAGGGAAAAACTAAAGGTGGTTCCGGTGCTTTCTCCGCGATCTAAATAGATATGCCCGTTCATCATTTCAACCAGGCGCTTGCAGATTGCAAGGCCCAAGCCGGTCCCCCCGAATCTACGGGTGATCGATGTGTCAGCCTGGGTGAAAGGCTGAAAAAGGTTTTTCGCTTGTTCATCGGAGATACCGGCACCGGTATCCTGCACGGAAAAAAGCAGTCGCACCATATTGTTGTCGTCATCGTCTTTCTCAGGAAGCGTTGAGATATGCAGGCTGATAAAACCGCTTTCGGTAAATTTAAAGGCATTGGTGATGAGATTGGTAAGAACCTGGCCAAGGCGTAACGCGTCTCCTTTGACCATGCATGGAGTCTCGGCTTCGATATGGAAGTAGAATTCCAGTCCGGATTCCTCACTTCTCAGGCTGATAATTGTCGATAGGTTTTCGAGAACATCGCGCAGATCGAAGGGGAAGTTCTCGATGGTGAATTTCCCCGCCTCGATCTTGGCGTAATCGAGTATGGCGTTGATGATACCAAGAAGGGAATGGGATGCATTGTTGATTTTCCCTAGATAATCGAGATGATCCTCAGGTTTGGCGGTCCTGAGAGCGAGGTCGGAAAAGCCGAGGATGGCATTCATCGGCGTTCGTATCTCATGGCTCATATGGGCGAGGAATTCCATTTTGGCTATTGCCGATTTTTCGGCAATCTCCTTGGCCTTATACATTTCACTGGAAAAATAATTGACCGATCTGGTGATTTCGCTGATTTCATCGCATCCTTCAACGGGGATACGTTTGTTTTCTCCGGCAACCATGGCCAATACCGTCCGATTGAGGTGGCGGAGACGAGCTATCAAGACGCGGCGAAAGTAAAAAAAGAAGATGACGGCCAGAAGGATTGAGGCGATGAAAAGAGCTGAGAGAATCCGTATCAGCTGTTTGACTTTATCAGACATTAAAAGGGTTTGGGAACCGACCGAGGAAGTAAGCTGAAAAAAGCCGGCAAGGCTGGACTCCTCCTTTTCGTCTACTAGGCCTTTGGCCAAGGTGTATTGGGCATCCGATTGGCCGCGGATGCTTTCAAAATGTTGGGCGAGCTTTAAAACACCCTGATCTCCGAGTGTTTCTGTATGGATTCGAGCAATTAAATCCGTGATCGTTTGCTGCAGATGCGATGGCAGCGTTTGGCCGGCAGCGGTCATCTCGGCAAGCGTCTTTTCTACGTCCTTGACATGTTCGTCAATGCTTTGCAGGGCATTCCCCGAGGCCGCCAGCTGGACGTGGGAAATGGTGGCGATAGCTTGGTCGACAATGCTTTTGACGGTTGCGGAGGTGGCGGCATCGCCCTCAAGATTCTGGGTGTCCCTTGATATCGTCAAAGTATGTTGGAAAAGTGGCAGCAAGTTGGCGATGGCGGTCAATACGTCTTGCCGAAGGTCTATTTGCAAACTGACGAGATTGTCCAGTTCACTAAGAATATTCTTCAGGGTTTGGAGCTTCGTATCGTTGCCGGCCTCTATTTCTGGTGTTCGGCTCACTGAGAAATTCGCAAGCTTGGTAAAATGATGGTTGATTTTATCAACCAGTATGCGTCGTTCGGAATGTGCTTGGGCCGAGTGGAGGTAGCCAGTCTGTTGGAGAAGCTGGTTTAGAAGAATGGAGGTCTGGGCCTCATGGGTTGCTTGCGGAAAAGTCCGGTTTGACAGATCCAGTAATACCTGTTGAAAGCCAATGAAACCGAGAAGGGAGATGATCGAAATTGCAGAAAAAAGTGTTCCGGTGAGGAGTATCCCGCCTATGACTGTGGCCGCGATGGATCGTGGCCGGTAAAAGGTTTTCGTCGTCGCTGTAGACAGCTCAGGTGGGTTGCTTTTATTCATATCATGATGCCGTTGCCTGGCAGTGTTTTCTACTTGAGCACCTTTGATGCCGTGCTGTGCATGAGGATGATAAAAGGCTAGGGCGTTGGATAGTCCTCGTCATGTGAGTCACAAAATGGAGCAGCATAAGCGTGATACCATTCGAATATAATACCGATGTTCCGGTGATCTTTAGGGCTCTATTTACCAAAGAGCAGGGGAGGGACAAGAGAGCAGCTGAGATTGTATAGCAAAAAGCGAAAAAAAGTTAAGAGAAATGTCGGTGGCCAGTATTTTCTTGATACCGGAGATTTTTCCACATAGAATTTACATTGTGAGAAAATTTATTAATGCCATGCTGGGTATCTCCGTTCATCTCACCAGGAAAATGATCGATACAAGGCACTTGTACCCCCCGAGAGGGATAAAGCCCTTTACCTGTTTGCCGGGGCCAGGGAATACGACTGAAAAGGGGTGAAGAAATGTTCACAAAATGCCTGCTGTTGCTCAGTATGGTGCTGGCGTGCTGCGACTACGCTTATGGTGGGCAAAAATCAACCGCCGGGTATGTCTCGGCTTTGCAGGGTGAGGTGTATGCAGTCAATGGCGATGGGGTCACCAGGCTGCTCAAGGTGAAAGACCAGGTGGCGACCGAGGATTTTATAGTCACCGAAGAAAAAGGCCGGGTGCAGATCGTTTTCCAGGACAATACCGTCGTCAGTCTCGGCGAGAAGAGTCGCCTCAAATTAACCGATTACAGCTGGTCGCAGGAAAGGAAGAAAGGTAAATTTAACGTTACCGTTACCGAAGGTCTGTTCCGGATCATTGGCGGCAAGATAACCAAGTCCAATCCGGAGGCCTTTATCGCCAAGACTCCGGCGGCATCCATCGGTATTCGGGGGTCTGGGTATGCCGGCAGGGTGAGCGGAAGGAAACTCGAGGTGTTTTTGCTCAACGGCAAAGGCATCGACGTTTCCAACGCCAGGGGCTCGGTGGCGCTTCTGGTGCCGGGCATGGGCACGACGGTGAACGATTCCATGACCGCGCCCGCAGCCGCTCGCCAATTTAATGCGGCAGAGATCTATCCGATTGAAAAAGGCTCCACCTTCGGGTCGACGACCGGTGGATCAGCCATTGGTCCGAATGCGGTTATCGTCAACCAGGCGACTATCTCCGACTCCGTTAATGTGGCCATAGGGAAAGACAATAATGCCCAGATGGGTTCCATCCGGATTAAAGAGTCCGAAGTGCAAGGGACCGTCGTCAACCAATCGAAGATTAAAAGTTCGGCAAACGTCGCTTCCGGTACCCACAACACCGCGATCATGGGTTCTGTCAATGTTGAATAGATGCGGCCAATTATATTATCAACCTGACAGACATTGTTGGCCGGTAGGTGGGTTGTATGTGATAATCGAGTCCTCCCTCAGTTGTGGTTCTGAATCCCTTGCCAGTCGGCGGGTGGCGGGTTGACGAGGAAATTGCGGCAGCGTTCCCGGTACATTTCATAAATCCAATCCTGTCTTTGTTCGCAAAGGCTGCTGAAAAGGGCCAGGGCCCTGGCAAATTGCCACGATTGGTAACTGGCCAGCGCTGCCTGATAGCGCTCTTCTTCCTCTTTGCTGCCTGATGCGCTGTCCGGTGGCAGCGGCTCGAAGAGGTCGACCGCCTTGTTGCGGCCCTTGACCATGACCGTATCGATGAATCGGCAGCGGATGTCCTGCGGGAGGTCTTTGGTGGTGAACTCGGAAATGAGAATCTTGTTTTTATAATATTTGGTCAAGCCCTCAATTCGCGAGGCGAGATTGACGTTGTCCCCGAGCACCGTATAGTCAAAGCGTTTGCTGCTGCCGAAATTACCGGCGCTGACGTTGCCGGTGTTGATACCGATACCTATTTCAATTGTCCTTCCGGAAAGCTGCAACAGGGACTCGGGCCGTTCGATCGCCTCAATCATTTCCAGTGCCGCCCGAACGGCATTGGCGGCATGTTGCGGGTCGTCAAGCGGGCTCCCCCAAATGGCCATGATCGCATCTCCGATATATTTATCGACCATGCCGTTATTGTTAATGATGATATCGGTCATGAGGGAAAAGAAGCGGTTGAGGAATTGACCGATCTCGGCAGCGGAAGTGATTTCTGAAAGGCTTGTGAAATTTCTGATGTCGCAAAACATGATAGTTACTTCCCTGCTTTCAACCGAAAGGTTGAGCTTGTCGGGATTGAGCAAGAGTTCGTTGACGATCGATGGAGAGACGTAATGGGAAAAGGCCCGTCTGATGAAAAGCCGCCTTTTCCCTTCAAAAAAATAATTAAACAGGGTTACAGTCATGAAAACGGCGAGCAACGAGGCAAGAATATAGGAGATGCCAAGAAGCTGGTGCTTCTGAAACAGGAACTGGTAGTTGCCGATGACAATTGCCGCAAGAATGACCAATCCGGCGGAATAACCAAGGAAGGGGCCCAAAGAAACCAAAGAGATTGCCAACAACAGCCCGGCGACGATGATGATGAAATAGGTCAGACCAATTTCCGTATAATTTTCCCAGATCATCTCGTCGCCCTTGACCAGATTGTCAATGACATTGGCATGTACCTCGACTCCAGGAACCCGTGAGGAAAACGGAGTGGCGATAAGGTCCATGACACCTGACGCCGAGGAGCCGATAAGGACATGCTTACCCCGGAGGGCTTCCGTGCCTATCCCCCGCATGACATCCGCGGCGGAAAGATAGGGGAAGGTGTTAAAAGGGCCACGAAAATTGATCGTCAAATGTCCAAGGTCGTCGGTTCTGATAAATTCATCGCCGAGCGAAACACCAAAAAGCGCCTTTTGCTGCGTGTCGCCGATATTGCTGAGATGCAGCCGGGCCTCATGCTTTCCTCTGCCGATCCGGAACATCTCGAAGGCAAGAGATGGGTAGGGAATATCGTCCTGCATGAGAAAGAGCGCCACCTTGCGTACTGTGCCACTTTGGTCCGGAAAGACGTTGAAAAAACCCTCCGAGGAGGCGGTGGCTATTTCGGGAATATTCAGGAGGGGTCGATAGGCGCGGAGGAGCTTCAGGTCGGAGAATTCGCTGCCTCCCTCGCCGGCGATACTGACATTAAGCGATGGGAAAGGGCTGCGTCCACTGGTCTTCAGGCCATCTTGCCGAAAGAGGAACATATAACCAAGAACCCCTGGTCCAGAGGAGATGGCGTTGCCAAGCAGCCGGTCATGGTCCAGTTCCTGTTTTTCTGCAGCATTCTTGAAGATGGCATCGAGATTGTCGCAACCGCTGAGAATGTCGCGGTATTGCGAGAGGAGAGCGGTGGGTGAGGTTCGGTCCTTTTCGGCAAAGAGGATGTCGAAGCCAAGGACCAGCGCCCCTGCTCCGTAGATTTTTTGGGTGAGGTCAGCGACAATATCCCTCGGCCATGGCCATTGGCCGTGTTCCTTAAGGCTTGGCTCATCGATATCGACGATGATCACCGCGCCGGAAGTCGGTTGGGGGCCACGCACCCGAAACATCGCATCGACGATCCTCGCGTCAATGGCCGAGAAGAAAGCCGGCTTCTCGTAGCCAAAGGAATACCACAGCAGGCAGCAGGCGATAATGGAGACCAGTCCGGCCTTGAAGGGGGTCGGGCGGAGGAGGGATCTGGTGAAGGTCGTTTGCATCTCGAACCACCGGGTTGCTTGAGAAACAGGTCATGTAGCAAAATCATACATGATCGGCGCGGTGATTCGAAGGAATTTTCTGCAGTTGGAGCGCTTGGTGAATTTTTATATGGAAACGGTTTACGGGATGCTGTCACCCTGGTCAACGGGTGTTCTCCAATACCCCGTCCCGCAGGGTGAAACAGTGATCCATCCGCTCCGCCAGGCTGGTATTGTGGGTGACCATGATAGTACTCAGTTTACGCTCTCGGCAAAGGTTGTGGAGGAGATCGAACACCAGGTTGCCGGCCCTTGAATCGAGGTTGCCGGTGGGTTCGTCGGCAAGTAGCAGCTCAGGTTGCATGACTAGGGCCCGAGCCAGCGCCGCCCGCTGCTGCTCGCCGCCGGACAATTCGAGGACCTTGTGGTGGATGCGATGACTGAGTTCAACCTGTTCAAGGAGTTCCATGGCCTGCCCGGCCATCTCCTTTTTGCTTCTTCCAGCGATGAGCCCGGGGATCATGACATTTTCCAGGGCAGTAAAATCGGGGAGGAGGTGGTGGAACTGAAAGATAAAGCCGATTTTGGTATTACGAAATTGGGCTTGTTCTTTCGGGGATTTAGCGAGAAGTGGCTGGTCCCGGTAAAACAGTTCGCCGCCGCTCGGCAGGTCAAGGGTGCCGAGAATCTGCAGGAGGGTGGTTTTGCCCGAGCCTGAGGCACCGATGACCCCGGTCATTTCGCCCGCTTCGATGGAAAGCGATACCCCGTTGAGGACTGTCAGGGCGGTGGCCCCGGTGCCATAGATTTTGGTGATATTATGCGCGGAAAAAAGAGCCATCAGGAGAGCACCTCGGCAGGCTGGACGGCGGAGGCCTTCCAAGAGGGATAGAGGGTCGCCAGCAAGGTGATCACAATGGAACTGACGGCAATAATAGTGACATCGAGCGGCAGCACCTTGATGGGCAGGGTGGTCATCGGGTAGACGTTGGACGGCAGCTCGATGAATTTGTAGCGGGATAACAGTTCGCATAAACCTAGACCGCCGGCGACTCCGAGGGTCGTGCCGGCCACGGCGATGACCATGCCCTGCAGGAAAAAGATCCGCATGATTGCCTGCGAGGTTGCTCCCATCGACTTGAGAATGGCAATATCCTTACTCTTTTCCATGACAACCATGACCAGGGCGCTGATGATATTCAAAGCGGCCACGAGGATGATCATCGCCATGGCGATGAACATGCCGATCTTCTCCAACTTGAAGGCGGCATAGAGGTTGCGGTTCATCATCATCCAGTCCTTGGCGATATAGCCCGGACCGATCTTTTCGGCGATCCGGGTGGCGATTTTACCGGCATTGTTCAGCTCCGATTTCTTCACCGCCACCTCAATGCCGTGGACGACATCGCCGATGCCGAGAAAGCTCTGCACGTCGCCAATCGACATATAGGCCAGGGTGGAGTCGTATTCGAACATGCCGGTTTCGAAGATGCCGGATATCCGACAGGTCTTGATCTTCGGGATGACGCCCATGGGGGTGAGCGGGCCGGATGGCGATATCAGTTTCACCCGGTCACCGACCCGCACCCGCAGATCCTGGGCGAGATTTTTACCAAGGATAACATTGGGGATGCCGGTGGCTGGATCGGAGATGAGGTCGTCGATTGACCCTTCGGTCATCTGATTGGGAAGGCTGATGACACTTTTGGCGGTGGACGGTTCAATGCCGCGTAGTACTACGCCGGTGCCGCTGCTGGCGCTGCTCAATAGGGTTTGGGAGAACAGGTAAGGGGTAGAGCCGGTGACCTCACTGACCGTGCGGATGCGTTCCCGGGTCAGTTCGTATTCCTGGATCGTCCCGCCCATGCGCTGGACGATGATATGGGAGTTGACACCCAGGATTTGGTCGCGCAGGCCGTCGGTGAAGCCGGAAAATACCGCCAGCACAACGATGAGGGCGATGACCCCGACGGTGATCCCAGCAACCGAGATCAGCGAGATCAAAGAGATAAAGCCATGCCGATGTTTGGCCCGGAGATAGCGCAGGCCAATAAACCATTCGAATATCATCAAGTTTTTCCTGTTGCCTAGTTTTCGACGCCTTCTTCTTTGTCCGTCTGCAGCCCAGCCTCGGGCTTGAGGTGGGGAAAGAGAATGACATCGCGGATGGACGGTGCATCAGTGAGAAGCATTACCAGGCGGTCAATGCCGATGCCTTCGCCTGCCGCTGAGGGCATGCCGTATTCCAGGGCGCGGATATAGTCGGCGTCGAGCTCGGGGTGGATTTCATCATCGTCGCCACGGTCGGCGATCTGTTTCTCAAAGCGGCTCAGCTGATCCCTGGGGTCGTTGAGTTCGCTAAAGCCATTGGCCAGCTCACGGCCGGTGATAAACAGCTCAAAGCGGTCGGTGACCGAGGGGTCCAGGTCGTTGCGCCGCGCCAGGGGTGAAACCTCGGTCGGGTAGGAGGTGATAAAAGTTGGGTTGATAAGCTTTTCCTCAACCAGCAATTCAAAGAGTTCGGTCTTTGCCTTGCCGGGTCCGGCAGTGTCATCGAGCTTGATGCCCTTCTCTTTGGCAAGGGCCAGCACCTTGGCCTCGTCGGCGAGAATCTCCGGGCTGATACCGGCCACCTCAGTCAATGCTTGGTCCATGGTCAACTTTGTCCAGGGCGGTGTCAGGTCGACCTCTGTTCCCTGGTAGGTGATGCGCATGGTGCCGTTTACTTTTTGGCAGATACCGGAAATCATCTCTTCAGTAAGGGTAATGAGATCTTCGTAGGTGGCATAGGCCTGATAGAATTCTAGCATGGTGAATTCTGGGTTATGCCGGGTGGAAAGCCCCTCGTTGCGGAAGTTGCGATTAATCTCAAAAACCCGTTCAAAACCGCCGACCAGGAGTCGCTTCAGGTACAGCTCCGGAGCGATGCGCAGGAAAAGATCCATGCTCAGGGCGTTGTGGTGGGTCTTGAACGGTTTGGCAGTCGCCCCGCCCGGGATCGGCTGCATCATCGGTGTCTCGACCTCCATAAAGCTGCGGGCGTTGAGATGCTCCCGGACCAGGCGAATGATTTCGACCCGCTTTTTGAACGTTTCTCTGGTCTCGGGGGTGACGATGAGATCAACATAGCGCTGGCGGTAGCGGGTTTCGACATCGCTGAGACCATGCCATTTGTCCGGTAATGGGCGCAGGGATTTGGAGATCATACAGATCTTGGCAGCCTGAATCGACAGTTCCCCCACCTTTGTTTTAAACAAGGTGCCCTCAACCCCGACGATGTCGCCGATATCCCATTTCTTGAAGGTCTCGAAGATCTCATCTCCAAGAATATCCAGTTTGACATAGACCTGGATCTGGCCGCTGCCGTCGGCGACGGTGCAGAAAGCCGCCTTGCCGAATTTGCGCATCGCCATGACCCGGCCGGCGACGGAATACACAGCCCCGCCGGGTTCGGCCATCTGGGGCTCAAGGCCGGCCCCTTTGGGCAGGAGTTCAGCGGCGGTATTGGCCGGCTTGAAGCTGTTTATATATAAGCTGACACCAAGCTCTGCGAGGGAATCGGCTTTTTCTTTCCGTTGGACGAGGGTCTGATTTTCTTCACTCATGATGAACGCTCTTTATGTAAAAGGGGAGAATGCGGCAACTGATCAAAAATACGGTGGAAAACAACCGCTGGGGCAAGGGATGTGTATTCCCATTTATGTCGGGGTTAGGAATTACCGGGAAACCGCAAATCTGTCAATTTATTTCCCGAAAGGATATTGGTGGCCCTGTCATTCCTAGCTGTTTTATAAAGTGTTGAGCGATTTTTGACAACTCCTCGGATGGCACAATGACCTGCCGGCAATGAACGGTCGAGTCTTGTCATACCTTGTCAATCCAAGGAGGGATCTTCCTGCGGATATAAAGGTGAGTTGATCAGCTTGCCTACTCAAACGAAGCGTGTTCCCTTCCGGTAAAAGAATATAATATGCAGATATCAAACAAGATAATTGATGATGGGCATCTGTTGTAAATTAAGTGAGGCTGAATATTCAAAGTATAAATTAATTTATAAGCATTTTTTCTTTGCGCAATGAGCCAAGATATTTTACATGAATAGAAAGAGAAGGTGGAGGTTACTTAACACAGAACCAATAGAGAGATGCTTATGTCTATGAACAAGCGCAAACTTGAGGTCCTTAGTATCTTGATGAACAACTTGAAGGAAATCCAACCACAGTTGGTTCCTTCAAGTACCATCGCTGGCCAGCTCAATATGAATCTGCTGGAATTGCAGACCGTGTTGAAGAGCATGGAAGGAATGGGAGTGATTGAAACCGATCCCGATCTGCAGTATAATCTCATCACCAGGGAAGGCTTGCAGTGGTTTGAGCGACAGCGACCCCACGCATAAACACTTCCGCCGCATAACCTAATCGGCCGAATTTTTTAGAAAAAGCCGTTTCCTGCGCTCACTTTATGGTAGCGTGACAGCCGGGGTTCGCTTCAGCGATCCACGGCTGCGGCCGTTGTATCCTTTCTTAATTTTCGCCGATAAGTTCATAATGGAAAAGTCAAATCAACAAACATATGATCACTATATCAAAGCGTTGATGGATATAGGTCAGGCCATTACCTCTGACCTATTTCTGGAAGATCTCTTTAAGCTAATCGTTATGGTGACGGCAAAGGTCACCGGAGTGGAGATCTGTTCGTTATGGTTGATTGATGATAATGAAAATCCGCCATTGGTGAGATTAAAAGCTACCCAATCACTTGATCCCGTTTATATGAAAGATCGTGCGCTTAAGCTGCACGAAGGGGTGGTCGGCTATGTGCTTTCAACACAGCAGCCATTGTTGATAGGTAATGTCCTCGAAAACGAACGGTTTAAAGAGAAAGAGATGGCCCGTAAGCTTGGTCTTGTTTCGATGGTTGGCGTCCCTCTTCAGGGAAAGGAGGGCAAGGTGATCGGTGTTCTCAACTGTTTCACCAAAACACCGCATGAGTTTTCGGAGACCGATATCAATATGCTGACCGCTGTAGCCAGTCAGGCTGCGGTGGCAATTCATAACACCGAACTCATTATTAAAACCAGGGTTATTGAGCAGGAACTGAAGTCGCGAAAAATCATAGAAAAGGCCAAGGAGATCCTCATGCACCGCCGGAATTTGAATGGGGAAGAGGCCTATAGATGGATTCGCAAACGGAGCATGGATACCCGCAAATCGATGCTCGATATAGCTGAAGCCCTTGTGCTGTCGGATGAGCTTTAAGAGCTGCTGGGCGGTTTTCTAGTTGTGCTCTACCGGCGTGTTTTCCTCACTCCTTTATTTCTTTTTTCTTGACTTAAATATTAAGTAGCGCTAAAAAATTCACTAATAAATACCTGCGGACTACACAACGGGGTGTGGTTTTCAGATTTCAAGACAAAGGCGTCTGTTTCCTCTTCATGGGGCAGATGCTTTTTTTTTGCTTATGGGTAGGCCTGAGCGGATTAAGCACTGTCCAAAGACAACTCTTCTGGAATTATGGAGGTTATTCATGCGTTTTGACAAGATTAACGACGTTTTAGGAACTGCCAACCGAGGGAATGCTGCCGAATCAGGACTTTGTACCTTGTGCCGTGCCGATTGTGCCGGCAAATGTGAGACTTGGAAATCCAGTCTGGTGGGAAGAAAACTCCTTTATCCCCGCGATTTTGGCATGGTAACAGCGGGTGCCA
This sequence comes from Desulforhopalus sp., assembly GCA_030247675.1. Taxonomy (NCBI): domain Bacteria; kingdom Pseudomonadati; phylum Thermodesulfobacteriota; class Desulfobulbia; order Desulfobulbales; family Desulfocapsaceae; genus Desulforhopalus; species Desulforhopalus sp. Next base: position 97,932 of record JAOTRX010000010.1, read on the forward strand.
ATAACACCACCCACATCGGTATTTCCTACAATTCCTTACGCATCCAGGGCTATGCCTATGGTTCAATTGGTCTTGGCGAGGGTCTTACCCATAATCCCGACGATTGTATCTTTCCCAATGTTGATCTCACCACCGAGTTCGGCGGCAAAATCAAGACCAAGTCCCGTCTGCCTCTGATGACCGGCGCCTTGGGCTCGACCTTTATCGCTGCCAAATACTGGGATTCCTTTGCCGTTGGTTGCGCCCTCACCGGTATCCCAATTGTTATCGGTGAAAACGTTGTCGGCGTTGACAAAGAGTCGACTATCACCGGTGGCCGGATCAGAAAATCACCGGAACTTGACCGGCGCATCGATATCTATCTCCGCTACTTTGATGGCTATGGGGCGATCATTGTCCAGATGAACGTCGAGGACACCCGCAATGGTGTAGCCGAGTATGTTGCCGAAAAATATGGCAATAAGTGCATAATCGAATTGAAGTGGGGGCAGGGCGCCAAGAATATCGGCGGCGAAATCCAGGTCACCAGTCTTGACTACGCCCTCTTCCTGAAAGAGCGTGGCTATGTTGTTGATCCCAATCCGGCCTTACCGGAGGTACAGGAGGCTTTTGCCAAAGGCGCCATCAAGTCCTTTGCGCGGCATAGCCGTCTTGGCGGTACCAACCTCGACACCGTTGCCCTGGTGAAAGAAGACTTCATGAAGTCAGTTGATTACCTGCGCAGTCTTGGATTTGATCGCATTTCCTTGAAGACCGGTTCCTACGGCATGGAAGAACTGGCCATGGCCATCAAGTTCGCCTCCGAGGCGGGCCTCGACCTGCTGACCATCGACGGTTCCGGTGGTGGAACGGGTATGAGCCCCTGGAACATGATGCAGAGTTGGGGCGTCCCCTCCATAAACCTGCATGCCAAGGCTTACGAGTATGCCAGCATCCTGGCCGCCCAGGGCAAAAGGGTAGTCGATCTGTCCTTTGCCGGCGGTTTTGCCTTGGAAGACAGTATTTTCAAAGGTCTGGCCCTAGGCGCACCCTATGCCAAGATGATTTGTATGGGTCGGGGAATTATGATTCCGGGCTTCCTCGGCACCAACATCGAGGGTGCTCTCAATCCGGAGCGCAGGGCAGCGATTCACGGCAACTGGGACTCTCTGCCGAAGTCGGTCACCGATATTGGCCATACTCCTGAAGATATTTTTGCATCCTATTTCGATGTACAGAAGAAGATCGGCAAGGAAGAGATGAAGAAGATCCCCTATGGGGCCATTGCCATGTGGACCATGGCTGACAAGCTTGCCTGCGGCGTACAGCAGCTGCTTGCCGGTGCAAGGAAGTTTAACGTCTCCCAGATTACCCGCAACGACATTTATGCGGCCAACCGGGAAACCGCTCAGGAAACCGGGATCACCTACATAACCGATGCTAAAAACGAAAGCGCCAAGAACATCCTTCTTGGCTAGCTGTTAGGTATTGCCGCAAGAAATTTGTAAACCCACTCTTGCGGCAATAGATTTCTTCAATAAACACCGACTACCGGTTTGGCAGATTCCGAACCGGTAGCCGGGTCAAAACCTATCTTTATTTACCCCTGTACTTTAAACCAGAGAAGTTCCGCGACACCTTCCGAAACATTGCGCCACTGGCCCGGTATGTTTTTTTGCAGGAACACCGTATCCCCTGCATTGACCTGATGGATGTGGTTGTCGATAACCATCTCCAGCCGACCGCTGAGCAAATACCCTAATTCCTCGCCCTTGTGGGCGAAAAAGTGACCCGTCAGTTTTTTACCGGGATTGATTTTGATGACGACTGCCTCGATCCGGCTGTCGATATCGGGTGGCAGCAGCCAAAGTGCCTCGGCATCATCTTTCGAGAATTTTTCCAGGGCTGCCGTTGATCGCTGATCTGCCGGATAAACAAAGAGATTTTTTTCGAGACCATGGTCCTTGAAGAATGCCGAAACCTCAATGGTCAGACTTTCGGCTATGCGGAACAGCGCCGGCAGAGAAGGATAGATAAGATTTTTTTCCACCTGGGAAATGGTACTCGGCGTAACCCCGGTGAGGTCGGCAAGATGCTTCTGCGACAGGCCGCGCATCAGGCGGATGCTCTTGATTTTCGCCCCGAGGTCAAATTTGCCCTTAACCTGGCGTTGGCTCTCAAAAACAATGTCTGAGTCCTCGCAGATATATTCATGCTGCTCGTTGAGAAATTTCGAATTGCGTTTTTCAGCCTTGAGAATCTTCAGGGTGGATTTGCCACGCCGCACCGAGAGGTCAATGGCTACCTGGGCAATCTTATTGATATTTGCCTTCAAACGGTTGGAATGGGCGCCTTTTTCGATGAGCCAGTAGGCAATCGTTTCCAGTTCATAGAGGCGGGGACAGGTCTTGGCATAAAATTGCACAACCTGTTCCTCGCTGCCCCACAGGGTCTGCATACCGGTTAGGCTATCGATGATAAAGTGGACATCGCCCGCCATATTGCTATGCAAGCCATACATAGCCTCACCAACAAAGGTCGGATTGGTCGGATCGTTGACCTTGATAACCTGATAGGGCCAGAGTGCCCCATCTTTTTCATAAAACTTATTGAAGACCTCCGACCGGTCGCCCTTACCGTTGGTGAAGCAGTCGAGGATGGTGAGATTCTGGCTTTCGGCAAGCGGCCCGAGAAAGGAGACGACGTTTTTTGGAGAACGATCGAAGGTTACGTAGATCAGGGGCTTTTTGCGTGCCAGGGACTCCTTGATGAAATGCAAGCAGAAGACCGCGGAAAAGCTACCGGCATCTTCGTACCAGAGAACATTGTCGCCGATATAAAGATCACCTAGGAGCCTGTCGAGTTCTGCTATTCCGGAGGAAACCCGCTTTTTTTTCATGCTTTCTGCAGCTGTTTTAGTAGGTGGCATAATCTCTGTATTGTATTCGGTAGTTCGAAGCCGTTTGCTTTGTCGGTAATAGAAGAAGGGCGAAAAACCTTGTGGGCTGTAGCGTCCCATGTTCATTTTGAGGATTACCCGAAAAGGGCTTCGTTTGGCAACTTCTATAAGAGAAATGATCGGGGCCACATCTGTTCAAGAATAACAGATATCCTCATGAGGTCAAAAAAATGACAATTGCGCGAAATTCCAAAGAATGGTAACGAGATCTTGGAATTCTCAAAGTTGATCTAAATGTACCTATCAAGAATGAATAATGACATACCTGAAAAGAAGATCCACAGATATTTTTATTTTGGCAATTAGTACATTTATCCTGGCAATGTTGTGTCTTGGCAACGGGAAAATGTCTTTCGAGCTCATTTTGTTTTCTACAGTGGTTTGCATTGTTTTGACAAAGGCCGGAGAATTTACTTTAAGAGTTGGTCAGTTAACTACGATTAAAGCAAGGTTGCCATCGGCATTTGTAGCTGGATTTGTTGCGATTTCATTACCGATGGTGGCTTTGACCTCAATGTTCAACATCTCAGCCTTATCGGCATTTGCGATAAGCGCGGCTTTATTATTCATTCTAAACGCATTTAGTTTCAAAAAAGTCATGGAGCGTCCTCGGAATAATTGGGGTGACGTGGCTATCACAATCGTTCTTTTAATAATTATCGGCTTGCTTGCTAAAGTACCCGTCTCAAGCCATACGACGCTATTAAACACAGGTGTGTTGCCAATTTGGAGCGATTATTTCATACATGGGGCAACAATAGCGTCTTTTGGCAGTCCGTTTGCTACCGGTATTGATATGGAACTCGCTGGAGAGAGTCGCGGGTTTTATCACTATGCTCCCTTCATGATTCCAGCGGCATTTCAGGTAGTTTCTGGCATGTCAGGTTTGGCGCTTTCTACCTCGCTCCTCTTGCCATTGGGCCTCCTTGTCGCCGCTCTGGGGAGCTATGCATTTGCTGTTGAGTTAGGGGGGCGACTTGGTGGTTTGCTTGCTTTAACAGCAATCATTTGCCTCCCCGCATCCTCGGTCTTTATTCAATCAGGATGGTTTGATTTTTATTGGCTTTTATTTATAGCGCCAGGTTCCGGCTATGCTATTGGTGTTTCGATGGTTGTGTGCGCGTTGATGGTCATTGATTTTAATAACAATGACAACAGATTGCCATGGCTTACACTGCTACTGTTGTTCTCCTTGGTATTAATACGAGTGCATATGTTTATGCTGCTTGCCCCAGTTGTTATAAGCCTTGTATTGATCCGCCGTTTTTCTATAAACATTCGTCTACTAATAATTATTTCGATTAGTATGCTATTTATTATTATAGCAGCGCTTTATTGCTTTCCTAACCTCCATAAGCTTTGGATCGAGCTTTGTTATCCTCATGTCTATTTGAAGAAGGCCTTGGAATGGTCTCTTTTTTACGGATCCAAAATTTCGATTTTTGAATATCCTCTTCTGACATCTCTTGTTCAACTTTTTATTGTCCTGGTGGCGATACTTGGTGTTTATTTTATTCTATACCCATTGTTTTTTGGGATAAGTGTAAAGCGATTTGGGTTTAGTATAATAGACGCACTTCCGTTGTTTCTGCTTGTGTGTTTCATCGGCCTCATGCTTTTTTCACCGGCAGCTCGTAATGGTGACTATTCCGAATACAAACATCGTCATTTCCTTTTGCTATATGTAATCATAGCCGTTTACACGATTACCTATGCTTATAATTTGGCAAATAATTTATTTTCTAATAAAAATAAGTTCGAGATGTTTAATTATACCCTCGTTATATGTTTTTTTTCAGTAACCATTTTATTAAACTGGAATGCCAATCCGTCACGCCCAAACATTCTCGCAATGCCTTGGGCTGCTAGTTGCCACATGAATCCAATAACACCAGGGGCATTTGAATCTGCTGAATATATTAAGACACATGCCAAACATGGGGATGTATTTGCAATGGGGGGCAAATCAGTAGGGAATTCTACTGTAAGCAATTCAATTATTGAGATTATATCATTGAGTGGTGTCCCGGCCTTTATCGCGCGCCCTGGTATAAAAAGTAGGGGTCCTCGATATGTCCATGAGATTGTACCTAATCGTCTGAGAATATTAAAGGAGCTTTCGTCGTTTGACAACTGGCTTGATGCGCAAAAATTTATGCTAGCCAATGGAATTAGGTGGTTTTTGCTGTCTAATGGAGAGAAACCCAAGTGGGACTTAACGCTGGAAAACGTTGCTTTTTCAAGCAATGGCATGTCCGTTTTCGATGCTGGTCTCTCAACAAACTAACCAACTCTTGAGAAATACTTGATAGATATCCCGGATCTAAACCAAAACAATATTTTCGGTGATACCTAACCTTGGAACCTTATGCTCTTGTTTCCAAAAATGTATGATGTCAAGAGATTTGCTTCTTGTTGAGGTAGATTTGCGCTATATGAAGAGTACTTTTTGCCCATGTCTGGCGACTTTGCAATCAAGGAGACAGGATCCTTCTTATAAATCTGGTCCATCAGACTTTTCCTGTCCTTAATAAAATTGTTGATTACTTTGAGTAAATTAGCTGAACTCTGATTCAAAAAAATTTCAAATGAAAAAGATAGCAATTTCGCAATCGAATTATATCCCTTGGAAAGGATACTTCGATATGATTGCTGCCGTGGATGAATTTATCCTTTACGACGACATGCAATACACTCGTCGTGATTGGCGCAATCGTAATCAAATCAAGACGCCGCAAGGAGTACAATGGTTGACGGTTCCCGTGATGGTTAAAGGAAAATTCAACCAGAAGATTCGGGAAACCGAGATTGATGGCAATTACTGGGCGGCGGCGCACTGGAAAGCGTTGTACCAGAATTATCGTCGCGCCCCATATTTTGAAGAAGTCGCTGGATGGTTAGAGGCACTATATGCCGCAAATTCATATAATTATATCTCGCAACTGAATCGGTGCTTTATTGAGGCGATCTGTAAATATCTAGGTATCAAGACCATTATTACCAATTCATGGGATTATACTCTGATTGATGGCAAAACAGAGCGACTGGTCGATCTGTGTAAACAGGCGGGAGGGTCAGAATACGTCTCGGGGCCTGCCGCAAAGAATTACGTTGATGAAGGCGTGTTTGCTCACGCGAATATCAAGTTGACTTGGTTCGAGTACTCGGGCTATCCCGAATACTCCCAGTTCTGGGGTGAATTCACTCATGGAGTCACTATTCTCGATTTATTATTTAGTTGCGGAAAAGAAGCACCCCGATATATGAGGTACGTGTGATCATGAAACTTTCGATAGTTGCAACACTCTATCAATCTGCCCCCTACATCATTCAGTTTTATCAACGAGCGAGCGCTGTAGCCAGGCAGCTTGCAAATGAAGACTACGAAATCATTCTAGTGAATGACGGCTCTCCTGACAATAGCCTCGAAATGGCCGCGAAGCTTGCCGAAAGCGACTTTCATATGGTTGTCGTCGACCTTTCCCGTAATTTCGGACATCACAAGGCCATGATGACTGGGCTTTCATACGCAAAAGGGGAATTGATTGCGCTTATTGATAGCGATTTAGAGGAAGAACCTGAATGGTTGGTAGAATTTGCTAAGCAGATGCAAAAAAAAGGTTGTGATGTCGTGTACGGTATCCAAGATCATCGAAAGGGCAATTGGTTTGAACGTTGGAGTGGTCAATGGTTTTATCGTTTCTTCAAATTCATAACCGGATTAGCGTTACCTGAAAATATTGTTACTGCTCGATTAATGACCCGTCGATACGTTGATGCTCTGCTGTGTCACAAGGAACGAGAAGTATTTATGGCTGGTCTTTTGCTCATCACAGGCTTTGATCAATTTCCTTTGGTTGTAAAAAAACACAACACCAGCGATACTACTTATACTGTGCGCAAAAAATTGTCATTGATGGTTAGTTCAATTACCTCTTTCAGCAATGCACCGTTGGTTGGTATTTTCTATGTAGGCGTGTCGATCTCAATGATTGCAGTTCTTTGTATCGGATATTTGGGTGTGCAATGGATGTTTCTTTCCAAGCCCTTAAGTGGCTGGACATCTGTTATGGCTTCAATCTGGCTTCTGGGTGGAATGATTATCTCATTTATAGGCGTAGTTGGAATTTATCTCTCGAAAATATTCTCAGAAACGAAGCAACGTCCTTATACCATCGTAAGGCAGATTTATGCCAAAAAACAATCGTGATCTGTTTACAGAGGTTGCAGAATACTACAATGCCAAACTGGCGGAATATGGAGAAACACCGCGCGGTATTGATTGGAATAGTGAGGAGAGTCAGCTACTTCGTTTTGAGCAACTCTGTAAAATAATTGATTCTCTTAATGAATTTTCATTAAATGATCTGGGTTGTGGTTATGGAACGCTCTATGAATTTCTTGCCAATAAATACGAGAGATTTTCCTATCTCGGGATTGATGTATCCGAAAGTATGATTCGAGCTGCCATGCAGCGTTATAAAGACAAACCTCACGCACGCTTTATACTTTCCAGCGAACCTGATCAAGTTGCAGATTTTTGTATAGCCAGTGGTATTTTTAATGTTCGTTTGGGCAGATCAAATGACGAATGGCGACTTTATCTTGAGACTACCCTGGATTTACTTCACAGAACAAGTCGATTTGGTTTCGCGTTCAACTGCCTGACTTCCTATTCAGACGAAGACAAAATGCGCGATTATCTCTATTATGCCGACCCGTGTGTCCTTTTTGACTTTTGCAAACGTCGATATTCTCAAAACGTGGCACTCCTCCATGATTACGGTTTGTATGACTTCACAATCCTGGTGAGAAAGCAGCCATGAAATCCCCCCTGATTATTTTCGGCATTGGTGATGTTGCGCAGCTAGCACATTTTTATTTCACTACCGATACAGACTACGAAGTAGTCGCATTTACACTTGACGCTGCCTATATAAAAGACACGACTTTTTGCAACCTGCCTGTCGTTGCCTTTGAGGAAATCTCAAAGCACTATTCCCCGAAGAACTATGAGATTTTTGTTGCTTTGGGGTATTCAAAACTCAATGCAGTGCGCAAGGAAAAGTATCTGGCAGCAAAATCCTTGGGTTTTAGAATAGCGACCTATATAAGTCCCCACGCAACAGTCCTAAATCAAGGTTATATTGGCGAGAATTGCTTTATCCTTGAGAATTGTATTATTCAACCATTTGTTGTTATTGGCAATAATGTCACCCTCTGGAGCGGTGGCCATATTGGTCACCACTCCATAATCAGGGATCATTGCTTCATCGCGCCTCAAGTGGCAGTTTCGGGTGGCGTTGATATTGGGCAACAGTGCTTTTTGGGTGTGAATGCTACGTTGCGTAACCACATAAAAATTGGAGAAAAATGCGTAATTGGCGCTGGAACCTTGTTGCTTACTGATACAGAACCTGGTGGTGTTTATATTGGTACCTCCACAGAACGTTCTGAAATATCAAGCACGAATTTGCGGAGTATATGACTGACAATTGAGGAATAGCACTTGAGTGATTGTCCCGATCTCAACTTTCACTAGAACTGGTTTTGGGCATGCCTGCCATTAAAAAGAGATGAAAATACAAACTGATAATCCTGTCGGCAGTACCACAAGCAATGGCCGACGGCGTCGAACACGATAAGGATTGCAGAGTCGGCTCACATGCGAGGGGGCAAAGTTTCCCAATATACTTGAGCCTTTTTGGAAATGGTCTTTTTTTACCAACCTTTGCGTTATGCTGACAGATATATCCTTGGAATATTAGACAGGTGCCTGAGATAAAAGTTTTCATATGCCTTGATTTTCAATGAAAACGGTCATGTTGCAAAAGGCTCCTATCTTCTCATCATATCAACCGTAACAACTTTTCAGTGACGGTTATAGATACTGCTCAATGGGGTTGACCTGAAAAACCAATTTATGAATAACTACTGTGCTGAAAAGATGATACGTTCATTTGGACAGGTAATCCGCTATGCAGTCGTCGGCGTTCTTAGTAATTTGTTAGGGTATCTTGTTTATTTGATGGCCACTTATCTTGGAGCAGCGCCCAAGTTAACCATGACTCTTCTATACGGAGTAGGGGCTTCAGTCGGATTTATTGGAAATCGGAAGCTGACTTTTATGCATAAAGGGAGAGTACTAAGTTCAGGATTGCGCTATTGTGTTGCCCACTGTTTAGGGTATTGCATTAACCTCGCTCTTTTATATATTTTCGTGGATAATCTTGGGTATTCGCACCAATGGATTCAGGCTATAGCAATTTTCATTGTTGCCGGCTTCCTCTTCATCGCATTAAAATTCTTTGTCTTTATAGATCTAAACCCAGCAATAATGGAGAGCAAATGAAACGCTGTCTCTCCTGCGATGCCCGCTATTTGTCATCAATGCCCCATTGTCAACGGTGTGGGGTTGTTGACGCTTCTGTGCACGGTTTTGATGCATATGCACCCAATTTAGCATTTGATGGAGGTGGGTTTAACCCCAATTATTTTTCGGAACTTGCTCAACTAGAGAATGCTAATTTCTGGTTCCAATATAGAAATAAATTAATATTGTGGGTTATTGAACACTATCATCCAACGTTTCAATTATTGCTTGAGATAGGATGTGGTACTGGATATGTCCTGACTTGCATATCGAAAAGTTTTCCTGAGGCCAAATTGTCTGGCAGTGAAATCTATGTGGCGGGGCTGGAGTTTGCCGCTGCCCGGCTGCCTTCCGCCAAATTTATGCAGATGGATGCCAGGAATATACCTTTCGAGAACGAATTTGACCTTATTGGCGCATTCGACGTGTTAGAACATATTAAGGAAGACGAAGATGTTCTCACGCAGATGTATGCAGCTCTAAAACCTAATGGCATAATGTTGCTAACCGTTCCTCAGCATGAATGGCTGTGGAGTCCCACAGATGAATATGCTTTTCACGTGAGACGTTATACTGCCGCAGATATCCATAAAAAAGTAGAAAAAGCAGGGTTCAGAATAATCAGGAGCACATCTTTTATAACGACGCTGCTTCCAGTTATGATGATTTCAAGGTTTTGGCAGAAAAGAGTATCTGGTAAACTCGAAAATACCTCCGCAGAATTGAAGATCTCACTGTGGCTTAATGTGCTTTTTTCTAGATTATTGAGTCCTGAACTAGCCCTTATTCAAAAAGGTGTAAATTTCCCCATAGGTGGATCAAGGATAGTTGTTGCAAAGAAGCTATAAAGAGTCTTGGGATCGAATTTACCAAGCGTGGATTTTCCAGAGCAAACACTGCAAATAGAATTTGGCCATTAAATAAAGATATTAAGATGAGTGAAAAACCTATTCCATTTAATTGGCCGTACATGACTGGTAAGGAACTGTATTACATAGCCGAGGCCCATTTCGATGGGCGATTGGCTGGCGATGGTCCGTTTACCAAGAATTGTCACGAGTGGCTTGAGAAACGAACTGGCTGCAAGAAGGCCTTGCTTACCCACTCTTGCACTGGGGCCTTGGAAATGGCGGCTTTATTGCTGGATATTCAACCAGGTGACGAGATCATCATGCCGTCCTACACTTTTGTGTCCACAGCAAACGCATTTGTGTTACGAGGTGGTGTTCCGGTCTTCGTTGATATTCGCAGTGATACGCTGAATTTGGATGAGCGATTAATTGAGGATGCAATTACACCGCGAACACGTGTGATCGTTCCTGTTCATTACGCGGGAGTGTCTTGTGAAATGGATGAAATCATGGCAATTGCTAAGCGCCATGATTTGAGGGTCGTTGAAGACGCAGCCCAAGGAGTAATGGCAAGTTATAAGGGGCGTGCATTGGGCAGTACCGGGGACCTTGGTGCCTACAGCTTTCACGAGACAAAGAATGTGATCTCTGGAGAGGGCGGGGCGTTACTGGTCAATAATCCTGAGATGGCCTTACGAGCTGAGATTATACGAGAAAAAGGTACTGATCGTAGCCGGTTTTTCAGGGGTGAGGTCGACAAGTATACATGGCAGGAAATGGGATCTTCATTTTTGCCAGGAGAATTGATCGCTGCTTTTCTCTGGGCGCAGTTCGAGGAAGCAGATCGAATCACAAATGAGCGCCTAGCAAGCTGGCAGTGCTATAATGATTTGCTTGAACGTCTCGAATCCAAAGGAGCCGTTCGCCGTCCCGTTGTGGCCGAAGGCTGCCAACACAATGCTCATATGTATTATGTACTGCTTGCACCCGAGATTAGCAGGCAGATGGTGCTAGATGAACTCAAGTGCAGCGGTATTTTCTCTGTTTTCCATTATGTGCCATTGCATTCATCACCTGCCGGCAAACGTTACGGTAGGATCCATGGGACACTGGATGTGACTGAACGGCATTCTGAATGTTTGATTCGTTTACCTCTGTGGGTGGGTATAACCGAAACACAGCAGAATAGGGTTGTGGATGTACTCACACACGCCGTCTGTGGTTGCTAAGAGAGAAAAGCCGAGGGCCTCGGTTCAGCAATAAAACCGAGAGCCCCGACTGAGGAAAACCTAGGAGAGATATCTTTAGAAGATGTATTTTTCCGCCTGACTGACGGCGTCGGCGAGTAGCCGTTTGGCGGCCAGCAGACCGCCTGAATTGTAGGTAATTTCAACTGTAATTGTGGTTAGCAATGCCTGGTCACCAAGGTAGACTGCACATTTTTCAGCGGCATCGGCAAACTGCTGTTTTGCTCTAAACGTACACACCTTGACTACTGCCTGATAGAGTGCCACCTTGTCACCGCCGGCCAAAACGGCGGCTTTTTCAGCCCGCAGCAGGGCACTTTCCAGGGCGAAGGTCTGGATGGCGGCGTCGGCCAAGGTCAGCAAGATTTCCTGCTCGCCGGCAACCTTGGTGCCAAATATTTGCAGGGCCTTGTCAGCCAGGGCCAGGTAGGCCCTTTTCATCCCTTGCAGGAGGCGTTTTTCCCCGAGGTATTCGCCGGTAGGTTCGGCATCAAATGATGGATCAAGCTTTGCGCCGTTGATCCCTTTGCGCATGAACAAGCTAGGGATGAGCAAGCGGTTAATCTCATTTGTCCCTTCGTAGATACGCTGCACCCGTTCATCGCGGTACAGCTGCTCGATGGGGTACTCGGCAATATATCCGTAACCGCCGTGCACCTGCAGCATCTCATCAATGCTCCTGGCGGCGGCTTCGCTGCAGAAGACCTTGGCCAGGGCACACTCCGCCGCGTATTCCTCAATACCTCTTTGATATTCTGCGTAATAATTGTCGATAGCGCGGTCAATCCCTGCCAATCGGGCATCAATCATTCCCGCAAGCCGGTAGACTACTGACTCCGAGGCGAAGGCCAGGGCGGTGACATCGGCCAGTTTCTCGCGGATGGCCCCGAAGCTTGCGATCGGTGTGTTGAACTGCTTGCGTTCATTGGCGTAGCGGGCGGCCTCGGCAAGGGCATACTTCATCTGGCCGACGCACAGCGCCCCCAGCTTGAAACGGCCGACATTGAGGACATTGAAGGCGATCTTATGGCCCTTGCCAATTTCACCCAGGACGTTTTCCACCGGCACCTTGGCATTCTCCAGGATGACCTGGCGGGTCGACGAGCCGTGCAGGCCCATTTTCTTTTCCTCCGGACCAACCCCCAGACCATCAAAGCTGCGTTCCACCAGAAAGGCGGTGAAGTGCACCTTATCGACCTTGGCAAAGATGGTAAACAGGTCGGCAAAGCCGGAGTTGGTACTGAACTGCTTGGTGCCGTTGAGGATATAATGGCTGCCGTCCGCAGACAGGGTGGCCGTGGTTGTGGCCCCCAGGGCGTCGGAGCCGGAACCCGGCTCGGTAAGGCAATAGGCACCGACCATCTCGGCCTTGATCAATCTGCCGAGATAGCGTTCCTTCTGCCGGGCGGTACCGTAGTAGATCAGGGGCAGCATGCCGATGCCGGTATGGGCCATATAGGTCAGGCCGAAGTTAAGGGCGTAGGCCATCTTCTCCATGACCAGCATGCTCGTCGCCTTATCGAGCTCAAGGCCGCCGTATTCCTCCGGGGCGTCGATCATCATCAGCCCGAGTTCGGCGCAATCCTTCAGCTTGCTGAGTACCAGGCCGAAGTCCTTAGCCTCGATCCGGCCGTTGACCGGCATGATCTCGGCCGCCACGAAGTCCTCGGTGGTTTGGGCGATCTGTTTGTGTTCGTCGGTGAAATCCTCGGGGGTGAACACCTCGCTACAGGCAACTGCCCGCAGCAGGTACTCGCCGCCGTTGATTATTTTCTTCCCCATAGTCATACCTCTTGACGGTCCCGGATACTTCATCCGGGATGACGGTTAACGGAAAATTCCCTTGTACGATTCCCTCATCTGCCGTTTCAAGATCTTGCCGGTCGGTGTTTTCGGCAGGGCATCGACAAAGATGATCTTTTTCGGGATCTTGAAGGATGAAAGATGGGCCTTGCAATGCTCCATGATGTCCGCCTCGGTTGCGGTCGCGCCGGCCTTCAACTTGATTACCGCCGCCACTGCCTCCACCCAGCGGGGATGGTCGAGGCCGACTGCCGCCACCTCTTCCACGGCTGGATGCTTATACACCGCTTCCTCCACCTCGCGGGAGGCAACGTTCTCGCCGCCGGTCTTGATCATGTCCTTGATCCGGTCGACCACGGTAATATAGCGATCTTCATCAAGGGCCCCCAGGTCGCCGGAGTGGAACCAGCCGCCCTTCATCGCCGCCTCGGTCTTTTCCGGTTCCTTGAAATACATGGTCATGGCATGCGGGCCGCGGCCACAGATCTCGCCGGGCACATCGACGGCGGTGATCTCCTTGCCGTCTTCATCCTCGATGCGCGACTCCATATGCAGCCCGCCTTTTCCGGCCGCGCCGATCTTGGTCATGGCGTCTTCGGCCTTGAGAATGAGGTGGTAGGGTGCCAGCTCGGTTTGGCCGTAGTAATTGTACACCCCGGCCTTGGGAAATTTCTCCAGCAATTCCTTGAGGATTTCCCGCGGCATGATCGAGGCGCCGTAGTAGCATTTCGTCAGGCTGGACAGGTCGTAGCGGCCAAATTCCGGATGACGGAGCATACCGATCCAGACGGTGGGCGGCGCAAAGAAGGTGGTCGCCTTGTAGGTCTCGATGGCGGCGAGGATCTTGCCGACATCCGGGCTCATCAGAATGTTGGTGCCGCCGATCCAGAAGATCGGGTTGAGGAAGACATCCCGCTGGGCGCAGTGATAGATGGGCAGGGCGTTGATATTGATATCAGTGGCTTCATATTTGCCGTCGATGATGCAGCCCATATACTGGGCAATCAGCGACTGGTTGCTGATGATGACCCCCTTCGGCAGGGATTCGGTGCCGCTGGTGTAGGTCATCTGTACCGGGTCTTCGATGCGCAGGATGACATCGGGCTCGGTGGCCGGGGCCTTGGTATACCAGGCATTGAAGTCGATGAAGCCGTCTATTGCCGCTTGGCCTGCCCCCTGGTTGGACCAGATGAGGTGGCGCACCCCGGGCATCTTGTCAAGCACCCCTTTGACGTTGCCGTAGAGGCTGTCCTCGACGATAAAGACGGTGCTTTCCGAGTGATTGATGCAGAAAGCGATATCGTCGTCCCGCAGCAGGTAATTGACCGCCAGGTAAACCGCGCCGATCTTGGCGCAGCCAAGCCAGGTGAGGACATGGTGGTGGGTGTTGTGGGCGAGGATGGCCACCCGGTCGTATTTCTGCACCCCAAGGCCCGCCAGGGCATTGGCCGCCTGGTTGCACTGGTCTTCCAGCTGGCTATAGGTAAGGCTCATGTCGCCGAAGATGAGGGCCGTTTTGTCTGGATAGTGATAGCGGGTCCGGCGGATCATGTCGGCGATGACCCAGCGGTTGATCCGGTTGTTGCGGTTCATCAGAAAATTGATGTTTTCCTGGTTGATGGTGCTGTAGCGAAGTTTGTCCTGTTCCGAGAGTGGTTCACGTATCATGGTGGTTTCCCTCAACATAGAATGGCTGTCCGGGATCTTCCGGACCTAGATGCCGCACTGCCATAACCCCGACAACGACGGCACATCGCTTCTCAGGTTTAAAGCATTTCCAGGGCGCAGGCCATGGACACACCGCCGCCGCCGCACAAGGTGGCAAGACCCAGGGATTTGCCCTGCTTTTTCATGGCATACATCAGGGTGACCATGATCCGGGCGCCGGTCGAGCCGACCGGGTGGCCAAGGCCGATGCCCGAGCCGTTGACGTTGGTGATGTCGCGGTTGAGGCCCAGCTCCTTTTCGCAGCCGAGGTATTGGGCGGCAAAGGCCTCGTTGACCTCGATCAGCTGGAAATCATGGAGAGTAAGGCCGGAAGACTTCAGTAGGTTACGCACCGCCGGCACCGGCGACAAGCCCATGACCGATGGGTGACAGGCACCCCGGGCAACCGCCTTGATCTTAGCGATGGGTTGGAGGCCGAGTTCCTTGGCCTTGTCGGCCGACATCAGCACCATGCCTGTCGAGCCGTCGTTGATGCCACTGGAGTTGCCGGCGGTGACGGTGCCGATCTCAGGCACGAAGGCCGGCGGCAGTTTGCGGAGCATATCCATGGTCATGCCGGGCCGGAAATGTTCGTCTTTGTCAAAGATGAGCGGCGGCTTTTTCCGCTGCGGCACCTCCACCGGTACGATCTCGTCGGCAAAGGACCCATCCTGGGTGGCCCGCTCGGCATTGTTATGGCTGCGCAGCGCCACCTCGTCCATCTCCTCTCGGGTGATGCCCAGATGCTGGGCGATGAATTCCGAGGTATGGCCCATGATATAGGGCTTGCCGACGAACATGCTGAGCGGCGGCTTGGTTGCGTCCACCGGACCGTCCTCGGGGTGGGGGATGATGTGCGAGCCGCAATGCAGGGCGTGGATCAGATTGTCGACAAAGCCCTGGTCCTGCAGGCGGCAGCCCCAACGAGCCGCCGGAACCGAATAGGGGACGCTCGACATATGCTCGGTGCCGCCGGCGAGGATAATGTCGGCCATACCTGCCTGGATCATCGCCATGCCGGAGATGGCGGCCTCCATGCCGGAGATGCACACCCTATTGACGGTGACGGCGGTAACGGTTTCGGGGAATCCGGCGAGCAGCGAGCCCACCCGGGTAACGTTCAGGGTGTCGGCAGATTCCATGCAGCAGCCGTAGCGGATGTCGTCGATCAATACCGGATCGATGCCAGCTCGCTTGACCGCCTCTTTCATGGTAATGCTGGCCAGGATGGCGCCATTCAGGTCACGGAGGGTGCCGCCGAAGGCACCGATGGCGGTCCGGCATCCGGATACGATGACTACGTCTTTCATGGTTCTGATCCTCTTGGTTGAGTTCGATGTTGACAACGAACCGCTCGGCGCCAAGGCACCGGTTCGAGTTCGTTGTATACGGTCTTCGCTGTAGCTAAGGCAAGGTTGTAGCTATTTCCGGATCCCCTTAAAAAGCAGCTCGGTTATGACCTTGGCGGCATCGTTTGTCGACACCGCCTCATTAAAAATGGCCCGGTTGAGGCACGAATGTTCAATAGTGCCGAACATGGCGTTGCGGATGTAGGAAGGGGGAATGTCCTCCCTGATTTCACCGCCGGCAATGCCTTCGTTGATGATATCGATAATCAGCCGGTTGAACTGTCGGACCAGGGCATAGGCATCGCTCTGGAAGTAGTCATCGGAGTTGCGCACCTCAAGGAGGATGATCCTGGCAAACACCCGGTGATTGGCATAGCGTTCGATCGACGACCAGATGATCTTCTTCAGTTTATTCAGCGCCCCATCGATGCCCTGCAGGTCCCGGTCGATCTGCACCAGGAACTGCTCATAGTGTTCCTTGAGGACGTGATGAAGCAGGTCGCGTTTGTCTTTGAAATATTTATAGATGAGGCCCTCGGTGACACCGGCGGTGACCGCTATCTCCGAAATGGTGATGGACTCGAAGGTACGGGTGTCGAGCAGGGTGCGCATGGCCTCGATGATCTTCATTTTGCCAGGCGGGTTGCTGGTGGATAGATTTTCCATGGAGAGAAGATAAATATAACTTACCTAAGGGGTATAGAAATAAAATACCTTGATACAGGTATATAATTAAATTGACAGACAAGATGTGGCCACCATGTTTACCAAATGGTAAATATTATTTACCTGGTTGTCGGGCACGCGTCAAGAGCTTCTTGCCGCATTCGATAGCGGAATGGGTAGGCTGGGAATTTTTTCAGTCAAGGGTGTTGTGAATTGGCAGTTGCCTGGGAAGGGGATTCGGACCGAGCAAAAGACGGAGAGGGCAGAGAGCCGTCTGCCGAGCAAGAAGGGTGTTAGAAAAAAATTACCACTCCGAAACCAGCAGGGGAAAGCCGGTGATACTAATACGAGCTGGCTGCAAGGAACGGAACGCTTGTTGCCCCTTACCGCCTTCCGGCATTGTTCAGCACCTCCTTCAGCTTTATCGACAGTTCTTTTTTTGAGAAGGGTTTCTGGAGCAAGTAGATATCTTTGTCGAGTATGCCCCGGTGCGCGATGATGTTAGCAGTATACCCGGACATGAATAACACCGCCAGATTCGGAAACAAATCGCGCAGCCGCTTGGCTAGATCGCTGCCGTTCAGTTCCGGCATGACTACGTCGGTCAGCAGCAGATCGATGCCTTCCGGGTGGTTTTCGCTGATGATAATCGCATCAAGCGGGGATTTGGCCACCAGGACGTGATAGCGCAGTTGCCCGAGCATTCTCTCGACCATCTGCAGGATGGCGGCATCGTCTTCCACCAGCAATATAGTCTCATTATTACCCAATTCGACGCTGGCTCCGCTGTTTAAGACCATCTCAACCGATTCGCCGATAATTCGCGGCAGGTAAATCGAAAAGGCGGCGCCTTGTCCCGGTCCACTGAAAACGTCGATAAAACCTTGATTCTGCTGGACGATGCCGTACACCGTCGCCAAGCCAAGACCAGTACCGTGGCCTATGGCCTTGGTACTGAAAAAGGGTTCGAAGATCTTGTCTATGGTTGCCTGGTTCATCCCCGAACCGTTGTCGCGTACCGTCAGCCGGGAAAATTGGCCGGGGATGAACCCCCGGTGCAGACTACAATAGGCATCATCAAATTCGGCGTTGGCGGTTTCAATGGTCACCTTGCCGATGCCGTCGATCGCATCCCTGGCATTGACGCAGAGGTTGGCGAGAATCTGATCGATTTGGGTGGGATCGATCTGAATCGGCCACACTCCGACGCCGGGGCGCCATTCGAGCTGGATGTCTTCGCCGATGAGTCGCTGGAGCATCCGCAGCATACTGGAGACTGCGCCGTTGATATCGAGGACCTTCGGGGCAATAGCCTGACAGCGGGCAAAAGCCAGGAGTTGGCGGGTGAGCTCCATGGAACGTAGCGCCGCCCCGTTGATCTCTTGCAGGTCAGCAAATAAAGGATCGTCCTTATTTATTTTTTCCAGGGCCATATCGGCATAGCCGAGGATCACGTTGGTCATGTTGTTGTAGTCGTGGGCAACCCCGCCGGCCAGCCTGCCGACGGCCTCCATCTTTTGCGCCTGACGCAGCTGCTTTTCCATCTCTTCACGGTGTTCCTCGGCCTGGCTGAGCCGCAGGCTCATGGTATTGAACTCGTCGACGAGGGTCGACAGGGCGCTGGTCGGCGACGATTCAATGCGATGAGAAAAATTGCCGAAAGAGATTTGCTGGAAGGCCTGACGCAACCGTTGGGCCGCGGCCTCCTCCATTGATGCCTTTGGCAGGCCGCAAAATAGGGTCCACTCGACACCGGGCACGTGGCAGTAGCAGAAAAGCCATTCAGCGCCAAGGGCGTCGGTCACCGCCAGCACGCCTTCTTCCTGGTCTTTGAGTGTTGCCAGGTCGAGAGTGGCCCATTGGCCCCCGAGTTCGGTCAGCGGATGGAGAAAAACCCGGCCCTTGGTCTTATCGGTTTCGGCCTGCAGTTTGTCATGCAGAACCAGCATGCCCTTGTCGTTGACGATGAATTGCTCTTGATCGGCGAAGGTCTTGGAGGCGGCGAAATCGCGATACAGATAGCGAATCGGCAGGTCGATGCTCCATAGGCCGGCAAAGGATTCATCCTGCCAGACCGGGATGGAAACGGAGAGAATCAGCCCTTCCCCTGCATAATCAATGTTGGGCGGGGTCCACTGAATCTGGCGGCTCGGGTTGTTTGCCGGGCAGACGGAGTGAAAGGTATGGTAGGTCGACCAATCGAAATCAAAGGGGATGGCAGTGCGTTGATCGATATAAGGATACTGCAGGGCGGTGTTGCCGGCGTCCTGGTAATAAATCCAGCCAACATCGCCGAGGCGGTCGTGGAGATGCTTGAGATGGGGACCAATATGCCGATAGCTGTAGGTTCGTTGCCGGGCCGTCCGGTCATCACGCAGATGCTTGCCCCAGGAAAGGCTGACGGCGTCTTTCGGCGCGGTGCCGCCTCGAAAGGCATCGAGGAGCGGGCGGCTCTGGAAGAAACCGTCTTCATCAACGGCAAAGCCTTGGCGATGCAGCCATTCATCGATTTTGTCGTCCGCCGCCTCGCCGAGACTCATGATAAACAACGAGGTGCGTTGCAGTTCTTCAAGGGCATTGTACAAACGGTCAGTCTGCTGTGCCAGGACCGCGCGGTACCGGCCCAGATGCCATTTGATGGCTTCAATCTCATTCATATGACTTTCTCCAGGAGGATGCAGTCAGAACGCCTTTGGCTACGGGTGGAGTACGGCAGCTATTTCAATAATACCCCGCTTTTTGTGGGTTCTAGAAGGTTATGAGCTCATATCCTTCTTCCCGGTACGATGCCATGCCGGGATGCCCGGACATATCGTCAAGAAGGTTCAGTCCTTGCTCTTTGGCGGACTCCAGGGTACCAAGTTTATTGGAGCACGCCTTGCATACCCCTTCAACCACCCCCCCTTTGAGACTCTTTTTCCACAATGCATGCAGAGGGTTGTCGGGATTGATGAGTTCAGGAAGCAGTTTCACCGCGGCCCCTTCAATGATGATCTTCGCCTCATGGCCCCGAGTTTTCATGTCCAGGGCGTTCAAAAGGACGTGGATGAAACACATAGGATCGCCATTGAAGACAAATAAGGCATATTTTCTCATGGTACACTCCTTAGTGAAAGTAGCTGCTGGGTTGCGGTCCGGGGAGGGGCGGTTCCGGCTACTTTTTAGCGCATTGGCGCGATTTTCCCATGGCATCCGCGACGACCATGGCACTCAAGACCTTTTCCGGGGTGATCGTACCTGCTTCGTGATGGATCGATTCCACAGGGGCGCAGGCCTTGTCTGCTGCCAGCATCAGCTTGTCGCGGCCAATCTCTGGCAGGCCGATATCGGCAAGGGTGGTCGGCAGGCCAACCTCTTCACAGAAAGAATACACCTCCGTTATTTCTTGCGGCGAGGCGTCAGTGAGTTGCAGACCGGTCAGAACGCCGAAGGCCACCTTCTCGCCATGGAAGAAGGCATGGGTTTCATCGAGGGCGGTCAGGCCATTGTGGACGGAATGGGCGGTCGCAAGGCCGCAGCTTTCAAAGCCCAGGCCGCTCAACAGGATATTTGCCTCGATAATGTGATTGACGGCAGGAGTGACAACATGCTCCTGGACGGCAATTTTTGCGGCACTGCCATAGGCCAACAGGGTGTCATAACAGAGTTTTGCCAAATGCAAGCCGGTCATGGTGCTGTAGCCACCGCATTCATTTTTCGATTGGGTGCGGTCGCAGGATCTGGCCTCAAACCACGTTGCCAGGGCGTCGCCCATCCCGGCCACCAGGAAGCGGGCCGGGGCATTGGCGATGATCGTTGTGTCAACCAGGACGACCTGCGGGTTCATTTTCTGATAGCTGGTGGCGGCATAGACACCGCCATCGGTATAGACCACGGCACAGCCGCTGCAGGGCGCATCGGTCGAGGCGATAGTGGGGACGATGATGACCGGAATATTGGCCCGGTCGGCGGCAATTTTCGCTGTGTCAATCGCCTTGCCGCCGCCCATGCCAACAACAACTCCGACCTGTCTGTCACTGATAATGCAGGCTAAACGGTCTAATTCGTTTTCGCAGCACTCTCCCTGGAAAGGCTCGACGCTGATCGAGTTTGCGGCCAAGGCATCGCTGTGCCCGGGAAGGATTTTTTCTCTGGCGGTTCGTGAGGCAATGATCAAGCCGTTTTTGCCAAACACGTTCACCCACTGCGGTAATTGATTGAGAGCGTTCTCGCCCTGGATGTACTTTCCCGGGAAAACCGTTTTTAAAAGCATGTTCGTTTCCTTTTCATTTTGTGTTGCTTACATATCGTGCAAAAACCAGCGGTTGATCAGGCGAGACAGGCCCTCAGCCTGCCGATGCCAACCGCCCTGATTTTCTTTTTTTCACGCCTTAAAAAGAATCTTCTTTAGCGCCCGCTTTTGCTTTGGTGGGAGCGCTTTTTGTGCTGGATCCACCGGAAAGACTATCCTCTTCCTGGATACCGGCGCCGGCGCCGCGAATAGCCCGCATGTCGTTTTTCTCAGACGACGGATCGCTCAGGGCTTTTACCCTCTTCACCCGTCCGCCACTTTTGGGCATCGGCTGAGGTGGGCTTGTCGTAACGCTCGATTTTTCCTGCAAAACCGCTTCATCGACATCTTTTTTTGCGGCGGACTGAATCCTGGCAACCGACATTGAGCCAGGGGCAGGATCTGCTGTCTCTGGCTGGTTCGCTTCACGAATGCCGCCAAGTCCATTTGGCGGTGCACCAACCGCTATTTGGCTGAATAATCCGAGAGTTGCTGTAAGTAACAGACAACAGGCAAAAGTCTTCGACAATTGCAATGCTGGATTTTTTGTGACCGCAGTGGCCATATTTGCCCTCCTTTTCCGGGAGTACGTTGGGTAGTCTTCAGTTTCACGTGTCATGCCGAGACGGGACTTGCTCAGGATTCTTGCAGGTATACGAACATACTATCATAAGCCTTGGTAACTATGAAGCAGGGAATTTTTCAATACTGGACCTTTCGCCCGAAGACGCGGCGGTAACACTGGTCGAACAGCATCCAGTCCTGTTCCGACCAGAAGGTTAAGAGACTTCGCATAAAACGTAGGTCGCGACGTGCTGCCCTTGCCGATGAAAACTGTTTGCGGGCCCGCTCCAGGTCAAGAAAAGCCACCTCCACCCGGGCTGCCTGGCCGTCGGCTGTTGCCTCGGAATACCGGACGAAGATGTGCTTCGGCATCAAGGAGGAATGCTGCCACCGTTTCATGTGCAACCGGGCCAGAGTGGTTGCCAGTTTCTCAATGAGCATGTTCTGTATGGTTGGACTGAAAGGTGCAATTTTTGTCTGTGGATACAGATTATCAAGACTGACAAAGCCCTGTGGGAGGGTTTCAGTCACCAGAACGGCATGCCACTTGTCCTTTCTTTTGATGCCAAAAAAGCGGGTGGTCGGCACCAGGAGTCCGATGGCCCGGAAATGTTCCAGTGCCCCAGCCTCGCGAAGACTAGTGGGCCGCCCGAAAGGGTAGCGGAAGGACCGGAAAATGTGGCCCTCCTGGCGTTTTATATAAAGAGTCGGGCCCTGTTCCGGCACATGGCGAACCACCCCGCTAGTTCCGCCTCGACGCGCATTCGGCGGCTCAATCCATTCTCCGGGTACCTGCCACCAGTAATCGAAATCCTCTAGCGCTTTGTCATTCATATCCTTTTGCCAATACCTCAAACCAGACCGTATGTTTGACCATTTATCCTTATGATGATCGTGTGTCAACCGGACGGAACCAATTGCCGATGACATTGACTGTGATGACCAGCGCGGTGGAAATGCCGATCATCATGATACCCAGGGCCGAAAGCCTTCCCCACAGGCCATCCTCGGAGAACCGTAAGATCTGTACCGCCAGGACCTCGGTTCCCGGACGCGACAGCACCACCGATAGCGAAAGTTCCCGGACAAACATGGTGGCCATCAACACCCAGCCGGAGACGATTCCCGGCACCAGCAGGGGGATGATGATCCGCCGCAGCGTCGTCAGATAGGAGGCGCCGGACACCAGCGATGATTCCTCCAGATGGTTGTGGATCTGGGCAAAGGCGCTGGAAAGCGGTCGGATCCCGTAAGGCAGATAGGTGGCGATGTAGCCGATCAGCAGGGCCCAGATCGTTGCATAGAGCGGGGTTCGCACGAAAAACCACATAAAACCGACACCGATGACGATGCCCGGGAAGGAAAAGGACAGAAAACTAAGCGATTCCAAAACACCGGCACTCCGTGTCCGCACCTTGACGATGACGTAGGCGACGAAAATCGACAGGACGATGCCGATAGTCGCCCCGCCCACCCCGAGAAACAGGCTGTTTTTCAGGGAGAGAAGGGAAATCGGGTCATTCAGTACATCGATCCAATGTTTCCAGCCCATGAGGGAAAAGGCCCGGGCGCTGGGTACCATCGAGTAGGGTACGAGGGAGGTGTAAACGAGGACGATTACCGGCAGTATGATGAGGATAAACGACAACAGCCCAAGAATGACAAAGAGCGGTATCTTTGAACTCTTTAAGGTAATAATCGTTGGTTTATAGCCACGTCCGGCCACCGTTACAAACTTGTCGCCCGCCGAGGTCAGGTGCCGGTAGAGATAGATGAGTATGATCGAGGCCACCATGACGCTCATGCCGACGGCCGCCGCCTTGCCGTAATCGGCGGCAAAGCCGGTTGAGACCATCTGATAGAGATGGGTGGCGAGCACGTAGATCCGGCCGGGCATGCCGATTACCGAGGGCACGGCAAACGAGGCGAGACCGCGGATGACGCAAAGGACGAAGGCCGCGAGAATGGCCGGACGCAGGACCGGCAGGGTAATGCGGAAGATGGTCTTGCCGGTTGAGGCGCCACAGACCCGGGAGCTTTCCTCCAGCGAGGCATCAAAGGCCGCCATGGCCGGGGCGATGATGAGATAGGCGATGGGCAGGTCGAGCAAGGCTTCGACGAGAATCATCCCGGGCAGGGAGTAAATATTGAAGGGCGACCGGTCAAGGGCAAAGGCTTCCCTGAGGATGAGATTGAGTATGCCGTTTGATGGGTTGAGCAGGAGAACCCAGCTGACGGAGAAAAGGATGTGGGGGATCATCATCGGAATGATCGAGATGATGCCGAAGATAAATTTGCAGGGAATATTGGTACGGATGTTCAGATAGGCGAGAAATAAGGCAAGGATCGTGGCGCCAAGCGATGCCCCGACCACGAAAATCACCGTGTTCCAGAGGACTTCAAGAAGACCTGGGTCGGAATAGGCGGCAATGTATTTGGCCAGGGTAAATTCCCCGGAGGCGGTGAGGCCCTTGGAAAGGCTGCCGAAGACCAGCATCACCACCGGGCAGACGGTGAGAAAGCCGACAATGACGATGAGGAGCAGGGTTAATTGGTTGTGTCTGCCGGTCATGGTAGTTTTACGCGGCGACAAGAAAGCAGTGGTCGGGGCTCACCTGGAAGCTGACTGCCGCACCCGCAGTCAGTTCGGTTTCCGGCTCAAGGCGGGCGAGAAGCAGCTGCTTGCCGACGCGAATCTCGCCTTCATACGCTTCACCGACAAAGATCAGATCGGTGATTGTGCCTGAAACAACATTCGGCCCTTGTTTGGTCCCCTGAACAAGGCGGATAAATTCGGGGCGCAGACAAAGGGTAACAGCCTCCCCAACCGGAAAACCCGTCTTCTTGCAACAGATCCGGCCGATGGCGGAATCAACGACGGTGCTCTCCGGCAGCTGCTCGGACACCACCGCCTTTATAAGGTTGGCTCGGCCGATGAAGTCGGCGACAAAGGTGCTCTCCGCCTCGAAGTAGATCTTTTTCGGCGTTCCGGTTTCAACGATCCGGCCTGCCCGCATAATGGCAATGGTGTCGGACAGAGCGAGAGCCTCAACCCGGTCGTGGGTGACGTAGACGGCGGTGATTTCCAGTTCGGAGAGAAAGGACTTCAGCTCCTTGCGGGTCTCCTCACGCAGCTTGGCGTCGAGGTTGCTGAGCGGTTCGTCAAAGAGAATGACCTTGGGCCTGGCCACCAGGGCCCGGGCCAGGGCCACACGCTGCTGCTGGCCGCCGGAGATCTTGGTGGCGGGGCGGTTCTCAAAGCCTTCGAGCTGCACCAGGGACAGGGTCTCGCTGACCCTCCTGCGAATCTCATCCTTGGCTACGTTGCGGTTCTGCAGGGGATAGGCGACATTGTCGAAGACGTTCATATGCGGC
Source organism: Desulforhopalus sp. (assembly GCA_030247675.1). Classification (NCBI taxonomy): domain Bacteria; kingdom Pseudomonadati; phylum Thermodesulfobacteriota; class Desulfobulbia; order Desulfobulbales; family Desulfocapsaceae; genus Desulforhopalus; species Desulforhopalus sp. The sequence goes on from JAOTRX010000010.1 coordinate 123,075, forward strand.
CAGATGGCATAGGTTTGAAAAACCATGCCCAAACCCCGTTTTTCGGTGGGGATGGCAATGTTTTTTTCCGAGGAATAGACGATATCCTCACCTATGCGAATCTCGCCGCAATCAGGCGTTTCAAGGCCGACGATTGCCCGCAGCAGGGTGGTCTTGCCGCAGCCGGACGGACCCAAGAGGGTATAGATACGATTGGCCGGAATGGTCAGGCCGACATCGTCCAGGGCCTTGATAATCCGGCCTTCGGAAGTGTAATGCTTCCGCAGGCCGGTAATTTTTATTTCCATGATACCGGTCGGTTACTTGGCCGCAAAAATCTTTTTGAAGTCTTCGCCCCACTTGGTGATCTCGTCGTCGGAGAGTTCCTTGATGGCAATGACCTTGGCCCTATCCATACCGTCTATGGGCGGGAAGACCCCGTCTGCCAGGACGTATTCACCGACATCCTTGGCGAGGATGGTCATGGCCTCTTTTGACAGCCAGTAGTCGACGAATTTCTTGGCCTCTTCCGGGTGCGGTGCCTTGGTGGAGATGCCCATTGCCCGCGGCGTGCCCATCAGTGGCTGGTTTTCGAGTCGTGCCCAGTCTAAGGGGGCGGGGGCCTTGGTGACGATATATTTGGGCATGGAGATGCCGATGAGCTTCTCACCGCTTTCAATCGGCGCCGGGGTTGGGCCAAAGGAGGTGACGAACATCGGATTGTTGGCAGCCAGACCCTTGAGGAAATCCCGCCACTCGGCCTCGGAGGTGAAAACCGTGTCCTTTAAGGCGACCAGCCAGCAGATGGTGGTGGCATGGCTGGTTGGGTTGGCCATGACGATCTTGTCCTTCCATTTCGGATCGGTCAGGTCCTGATAGCGCTTCGGCACATCGGCCGGTTTAACCAGCTCCTTGTTATAGATGAGCCCGACGTATTCAATGCCAAAAAGCTGAATGCCGTCTTTGTTGGCCCAAGCCGGATAAGTGGTGGCGGCAGGAGACACATACGAGGAGATGACCCCTTTTTCTTTAAGCATTTCCAGGACGGGCAGCGGTGCCTGGATGACATCGGCCATTAACTTGCCTGCCTCGAATTCAGTAAAGACGGTGGAGAGAAACTTGGCCGTCGAAATCCGGGTATATTCGCCTTTGATGCCGGAGGACTTGGCAAAGGCGTCCATGATCGGTTCGACGGAGGTAATGTTGGCGTAAAAAGCCACCTTGGACTCTGCTGCCACCCATCCCGTTTGCGCAAAAAACATCCCGGCGGCGCATAAAACCACCGCAACTGCAACGAACAATTTCCGTCCTGCTGTCATTATCCCCTCCATGATTTGCAAAAATGGCCTATGAGTGTTTTGCCACCTGAAAAAATCGCCGTTACGAAGGTTTTCCCTGGGTGACTTGTCCCTTTTATACGAAGTAATTGAGTCGGCAGGTGATGCAAAGGACACGGTGACCAAGAGCCGTTCTACGCCCCTGCGCGTGTACTTCGAAATCCTGGAAATCCAATACATTCAGGCTACACTTTCCAGATTTTTTATGCAAATTTTAACGTTTGCGGTTTCCTCCGATAATGGAATTCACTTTAATCCTGACCTGTTGGCCATGACGACCTGCAACGAGCAAGGTGTTCATGATCAAGAGCTTCTTCTAGCGGTCTTTGGCCGTGAGCTTCTCGGCATCGAGGGCCATCAGGGTAATCGTGCTTTTCGAAACCATTTTTTCCTCAGTGTCCCTGATATCAAATACTGTGGATTGGGCGACTATGATCTGTCTTCCCCGGGAGATGACCTCCGATCTGCATTTCAAGGCCCTGCCATAGGCAGGTTTTAAAAAGTTAATCTTGAATTCGATGGTCAATATCCTGATACTCTCGGGAACAAGGGTATAGGCAGCATATCCGGCGGTATGATCGGACATGGTGGCAATCAATCCTGCGTGGACAAAATTATCCTGGGTTTTGTGGTCGTTTGCTATGGTGATTTGCGACTCAAAAAGTCCTGGTCCTATACGGACTGCCTGAAAACCACAAAATTTAATAAAGCCCCGCTGAAAATCTTTTTCAAGAAACACCAGGCGTTCGGGCGTCAGTTCGTTTTGCATGAGCAAACCTCTAGTAATACCAGATCGTTGTAAAAATGACCGATTCCTTAGTACAGGACTCTCCGCAGCAGGGTTAACCGAGGTACGCATCCGGCTCCTCAAGCGCAACGTGGCCCCTGCGGTGGATAAAAAAATCCGTCAATAAGCGGGGACCTTGCAGCCCCTGGAAAGCCTGGTTGCTATTCGGATTTCCATTTAACCTGGAATTCCAGTTCTTCGCCGCCACCCTCTCTTTCGTGTTCGATGCTGAATTCTGCCCGCACCGGGACGTAGATCCTTTCTCCGGCTACCTTAATCTCAAACTTGCTGCCGTTTTCAATCGCATCGGCAAGGCGTCGCAATTTGGCGACAAAATCTTTTTTCGGATATGATTTTTCAACGTCTCTTTCCTGTTTCATGACAGCACTCCTGGTAAGTGTAGAATTTTACATTAATAACCGGTGATTGTTCATGCCATTCAAATACCAAAAAACCAATTGCCGGCCCAATTGCCCGGTTTGCCGCACTCATTTCAGATACTTTTTGCCGGCAGAGAAGGCCTGGCCGACAAGCTTGCCGAGCGACCAATATTCTTGAATTCCCGGGCCAAACACAAAAGGAGCCAGCTTGTCGAGCATGGGCTGGCCCTTGATGTTGACAGCTTCGGTGTCGGCCTTGATATCGACGATCTCGCCGACGAACTGGGTGTGCAGTCCAAGGTCGAAGGTATGGATGAGCTTGCACTCGATAATGAGCGGGAATTCGTCGACATAGGGAGCATCAACTACCTCCGAGCGCTTGGCCGTCAAGCCGGTGGTTTGAAATTTGTCAGTATTTTTGCCGGAAACAAGACCAAAATAATCAGCCTCAGCGACATATTTCTCGGAAGGAACGCTGACCGTATAGGCTTTCCGTGCCATGATCGAGCCGTAGGTGTGGGTGGCCTTGCGCAGCGAGACGGTCACCGCCGGCGGTTTTGAACAGCAGATGCCTCCCCAGGCAATGGTCATGACATTTGCCTTGCCGTCGGCATCATAACTGCCGACACACCAGACCGGGTTGGGGCAGGCCAGGGTATTGGCGCCAATCGATGTCTTCATGATCTTCTCCTTGTCTATGCTGCGCCGGGATGGCGTGGATGGCATGCCGGCAAGCCTGTTTGATGCCGGTGACAGTGGCAGAGCTGGTTTTGAATAACCAACATCTCAATTTCAAACTTTTTGCCGCGGACTTGTCCAGTTAAAAATGCGCGTTGTTCATTCGTCTTTTTATGCCGGAGAGTGGTTTTAAGCCAATTCAATCTGGGAAAAATTGCTAGAGTACATTTTTCAGGACGGCGCATTGCTCAACCTGGCAGACCACCTTTTTGATCACTGATAACCATCCTGTCCATCGATCGTTCGCCAGATATTTTTTGCCAAACGACTTAAGTTTCTAAATTTTTGTTGTTTTTCTGGGGTATTTGTTTAAGATTAACAACTTAAAGATGCAATATCGATTTGATTGAGCCTCATTAGAGGCATGCGGGTATGTCGAAGCTGGGGCTATACAGGTGATGCAGATATAAAAACTAAGCAATCAAGGGGGGAAATGAAGGTGGGACATTCTCAAGTTGATACGGAAAGAAGAAAGGCGCTGAAAAAATTGGCCGTAGGTCTTGGGGCCTTAGCCGGTTGTGCGGTCTTGCCAGAGCGCTGGGTGGCGCCCATTATCGGCAATGTCGTATTGCCGGCCCATGCGCAAACGAGCGGCAGAACTCTGGCGGCCTGCACCATTGACTGGATAGCAGGGGACCAAACCTCAGACAACATTTCCTTTGCCGTCTACGGTTCAGTCACCCCGCCCGGGGCAGGTGTACCTATTAATGTGGCTTTTGAGACCACGGGTTGGGTAGTTACAGGCTCCTTTGATATCGTCACCGATGCGGCCGGCGAATATTCCCTCGGTATAGGGCCTAACCATGCCGGTGGAGGCTTTCTAACGGTCGGTGCAACCGTTACTTCATCTGGCGCCAGTGGAACGGCGTCCTGCTCCATGGCCGTTCCAGAGCCTAATTAGGCGAATGCATACAGTTTGAGGATGTTCGAAAGCACATCTTTTTCTCGATAATCCCTCTCCAAATCCGACAAGGACTGCAGGTTTTCCGGTACGTCCTTGTCGAAATTTGCGCAAAAAGGTGCTGGAGCTTAAACATCATCTTTTGCAAAAGATCCTAGAAGAACCTCTTAGAATTTCCAGCTCTTCATCGAATCGGCTGCGGTCTGATCTTTTCTGAGGATTGGATCCGCACTCTTCGAACTTTTTTCCCTTATCAGCGACATCCCTCTTGATCGTCACAGCACCCTAGATCGACATGGTCCACCGCCTGTCCGGGCGGGTCTTGGAATCAAGTCATAAGGCTATGGCATCTCACTTTGTACCGTGGCTCTCGAGCCGAAAGGAATACCACGGTGAACGAGATCAGGTAGGCGTTTGCTTTGTCCTTTCAGGTTCTCTTTTGACTTACCATTGCGCTTCGGGTAGGTTTCACAATTCAAAGCGGCATTGCGTCAGGTCTCCACCAGCCACTAAGGGAAAAACCATGCTGGATACACCAATTCCGGCCCAGAACGCCGAATTTAAATTTGAGCGATTCGACAACGAGATCCTGCTCTACTCGATTGCCGGTACCCAGGCGAACGGCCTCCCTGACTATGGCTTTCGCGGAAAGGCGAACAGCACCCGGCAAACTCCGTCTCACATCCTGAAATACAGCAGGTTTGACGGCTTATTGGACTGTTTTCGACCGATCCTGTTCGGCGAGACCTGAAGCTCTTTCTGTGACCGTAAAACTACTTCATATCTGCGCCAGGGCAACTACCTTTCCCGGCCTTGCAGCCCTGATCGACGGGGCCTGTGGGCAGGTACACGACTGGGACCGCCTGCTGACCGAGGCAGAGGCCCATGGGCTTGCGCCTCTGCTACACTGGCATCTGCAGACTCGCGCCAGCGAAATTCCCGAGCACTGCCGACGTGCCCTCCGTCTGCTCTACCTCCGTCATCGCCATGCAAATACGGTCTATGGCCGGGTTCTCGGGGAGGTTTTGACAATTTTCGCCAAGGCCGGCATCGAGGCCCTGGTCCTGAAGGGTGCCGCCCTGTGCCATACCGTTTATCCGGAGATCGGTCTGCGTCCGATGCGGGATATCGACCTTCTCCTGCCGCCGGACAAAGCACAACAGGCCCAGGATCTGCTCATCGCCAGGGGATACGCCGCCTCGAATGCACCCCAGCCGATCGATCACTTTCACCTCCCGTCCCTGCACACAACCATAGATGGCCTTACCGTCTGCATCGAAATCCACCTGCGCCTGTTTCCCGACTGCCCACCCTATTACCGGCGACATGACTTTGCCAGCCTGCGGCCCCGGGCTGTCCTTTTCAATTTGGCCGGCTGGCAGGCTCTCACCCTCGGGCACGAGGACATGCTTTGGCACGTTTTCCACCACGGGTTTCACGCCCCACTGACCTATGAGCCATTCAAGCTGATCGCTGCCGCCGATATCATCACTCTGATCGAAACCAGATGGATGGAAATTGACAGGCAAGTGATGGAAGCTGAATATCCGGAAGTCCTCAGGGCCCTGCCCCTGCTTGGGTGTCTGACGCCCTGGCAGGACCAGGTCGCGGAAAAATTCGTGCCGGGACCGGCGATATCACCTGCCGCCGTTGGCGAGCCGTTTAAAGGGTGGCCGCGGTGGCATCTCAGAGAGCAGCGGGGAAAAAGCCTGCTTGCCATCCTCCGCGACACCTTTTTGCCGCCCGAGTGGTGGGCCCGTCTGTATTACGGGGTTGATGGCCGTCTTGCCTGGTACCGTTGCCGCTGGTTTACCCATCCTCGCCATATCACGTGGTGGGTGCGTCTTTACAGCTCCTTTCTCGACCACGGGGCCGATCGACAGAACAACGGCCAAGGCGGCACCTTACGCCGGATTGGCCGGAGACTGGCGGCACTCCGGCGGAAATTCATTTAAAAGAAAAGCCTAGCTTGGAGAATCAGAATGAGTCCTGCCGATCTTCCGGTTCTCACGGGGAGAAGGCAGCTTGATGGGCCGATGTTGATCGTATGTTCCTGCCGCCAGGGGTCTTGATATTGTACCTTGATACAGCAACTCTTTTACAAAGGCGTACTTCCTTGGTATTCAGATCTGGCGAGACGGGGAGTTTAGAGGAGCCTTGATGGAGATAGCCGGTTGTGTGCATTGGCGAGCAGCTGAAATAAATGCTGCGACTGAAATTCTCCTGTGCTAGACTGGCCCTTTGCTTTTAATGCCGGGTAATGTAAAGAGAAATCAATATATAAACGCCGGCAAATGAAGGGGAGATCTATGGATTTAAAGAAGGTTGTGGTAACCGGTCTGGGTACCGTCAACGCGACGGCCGGCAATGTTGCTGAATTTTACAGGGCCCTGCGTACCGGCCGTTGCGGAATCGGCCCGGTAAGCGTTTTTGATGCAACCGATTTCCGGACGCAAACCGGCGGCGAGGTCAAAGATTTCCGGCCCGCAGCAATGCTTCCCCGGGGCTTCAGCTTAAAGCGTCTCTCACGCTCCGATGCCATGGCCATGGTCGCCGCCATTGAGGCCTTAAACGATGCTGGCCTTTTCCCGCTGCCTGCTGGCTTGCTCCCGAAAATTGGTGTGGTCATCGGTGGCGGGGCAGGGGGCATGCTGGAATGCGAGGCGGTGTATCGCGACTACCTGCATGGTGCCGGCAAGATGCCGGCGTATTCGGCCTTCTCTTCTTTTGGCTGCGCCTCTTCGGCTGATCAAATTGCCATTCAATTAGAACTCATGGGACCGAAAACCACCTTTATGACAGCCTGCTCCTCCGGCGCCACGGCTATCGGCTATGCCCGCGATCTGGTGCAAACCGGGGCGGCCAAGGCGATCATCTGCGGCGGCACCGAACCACTGTGCCGGATAACCTACTCGGCCTTTAACTCTCTGCAGGCGGTAGATCCCCAATACTGCAAGCCCTTCGATAAAAACCGTCAGGGGCTTTCCCTCGGCGAAGGGGCCGGGATTATGATCCTCGAAGAGTACACCCATGCCGTGCAGCGCGGCGCGCGTATCTACGGCGAGGTCCTCGGCTATGGCGTCAGCTGCGACGCCCACCACATGACCTCGCCCGACCCTGAGGGAGGTGGAGCCGCCCTGGCCATGGCGCGTGCCCTGGAAGATGCAGGTGTAGGCCCTGAGGCGGTCGATTACATCAATGCCCACGGCACCGGCACCCCGGCCAACGACAAGATAGAAACCAAGGCCATCAAACACCTCCTCGGCGATCGGGCCTATCAGGTTCCGGTAAGTTCCAGCAAATCGATGACCGGACACACCCTGGGCGCCGCCGGGGCCATCGAGGGCGTTGTCAGCCTGCTGGCTTTGTATCATGCCTTTATTCCACCGACGATCCATTCCACTGTTCCCGATCCCGATTGTGACCTCGATTACGTCACCGAAGGTGCCAGGGATGCGGCTCTTCGGGTTGTGCTCTCCAACTCCTTTGCCTTTGGCGGTAACAACACTGCCCTGGTTTTCGGCAGATTTTCTGGGAATGGGTGCGGCCATGAATAGGCGAGTCGTTATTAGCGGCGTCGGCATGGTAAGCCCCCTCGGGGTCGGCAAGACCGCCTTCACCGGACAACTTTTCAGCGGTGCTTGCGGGATTCGTCCGATCAGCTCGTTTGATACCTCGGGCTTTGCCAGCAAATTGGCCGGTGAGGTTACCGGTTTTGCCGCCAAGGATCACATTCGTCCCGCCAGTATCCGCCGCATGGACAGGTTGTCACAGATGATTGCCGCCTCGGCGCGTATGGCCCTGGACGATGCTTGCCTATCCATCGGACCTGAAAATCGGGATGCGGTGGGCGTTATTCTCGGCACCTGTTTCGGCGGTACCGATGTTGCGGCGCAATTCGGCAAGGTGCTCTTCAATGAGGGGCCGCGACGGGTTAATCCCATTCTCGTCCCCAATACGGTGATGAACGCTCCGGCGGGCCATGTGGCCATCGAGCTGGGGGTGCGCGGCATCAACACCACCGTCAATCATCATGAAGTCGGGGCGGAGACGGCCCTGACCTATGCGGCGGCGCAGATCATGCGGGGCCGGGCGGCAGCGGTCCTGGCCGGTGGCGGAGATATCCTCTCCGAGTTTTGTTTCAATGTAGTATCGCACTTCAAGACCCTGTCACCGCTAAACGGTGGGGTCGAAGGACTGCGGCCTTTCGATGTGCAGGGTAACGGCACGGTCATCGGCGAAGGTGCCGGTATCGTCTGCCTGGAATCGTTGGAAGGTGCTCTCGCCCGAGGAGCCACCCCCTATTGTGAAATTGTCGGCTGGGGAATGAGTTCTGCGCCAACCGCCGGGGCGGGCTGGCCGACCGATCCCAGCGGACCCTGTCTGGCCATGACCCGGGCCCTGGAAGCCTCGGCCCTTACTCCGGCCGATATCGATTATGTCTGCGCCTCGGCCAACGGCAATCCGCGTCTCGACCGGTTGGAGGCCGATGCCCTGCAGCGGATATTTCCTCTGGCGGGCAAGGGGCCGGGGATCACCGCCTTAAAAGGCGCGCTCGGCGAAAGCCTTTCCTCCGGCGGCATACGTGCGGCAGCGATGGCGTTGTCACTCGGCCATCAATGTGCAGCCCCCGTCATCGGCCTGCATGAACCGATTGCCGGGCTGAACTTTATCCGCTCCGCCGGCAGCCGAAGATCGATGCGCTATGGCCTTATCAACGGCATCTCCTCTGGCGGCACCTTTGTCGCCGTCATTTTTAAGAAGATCGAGTAAAGCTGAGTTGAGCGGCCTGCCTGCTCGAAAGAAAACCTATGCCCTTGCGGTATAAAAACGGGGAAGAGGCTTATGAATATCGGTGAATGGAGTTCCAAGAGGGCACATCTGTATCCGCAGCGGACCTTTCTAAAACAGGAAGACTTTTGTTGCACCAACCGGCAGTTTAACGAACGGGTCAATCATGCCGCCCATGCCCTGCTTGGTCTGCAAGTGGGCATGGGCGATCGTGTTGCCGTGCTCATGGTAAACGGCAGCGCCTTTTTAGAGATCTTTTTTGCCTGTGCCAAGATCGGCGCGGTTCTGGTACCTCTCAATCATCAGCTGGCGGCGCCGGAATTGCAACGGATTGTCCTCACCTGCAGGCCAAAGATCCTGCTGTATTCTGCAAGCTTTGGCGCGGTGGTCGATGAGCTGAAGGCCACTGACACGCCGGTTTCCTGCTATCTCATGCACTCGGAAGGGACTCTTGAAGCGGCTACGGCTTTTGACGGGCCTCCTGCGGAGGACGCAGGCGGCGAGCCGCATATATCCTGGGAGGTGGCACTGACCGACCCGGTTGTCATCATGTTTACCTCTGGCACGACCGGCACCCTCAAAGGGGCGGTGCTGACCCACCAGAATTTTCTTTTCGGAGCCATCCATGGCCTCCTCAGCTACGGCCTCAACCCCGGCACCATCTCTCTGGTGATAGCGCCCCTCTTTCATATCGGCGCCTTGGCCGCATCCGCCGCGCCGGTCATCTACGCCGGGGGAATCCTGATACTCCGGCCGTTTGACAATCCTTCCGAGGTCCTGCATCTCATAGAAAGGGAGAAAATCAATTATATCTTCGCCGTGCCGGTGATGTTCAAGATGCTGACCAAGGCCCCGGCCTGGGCCGATGCCGACTTTTCCCATGTGCATTTTTTCATGTCCGGGGGGGCGCCCATGCCTGTTGAACTGATGCGTCAGTATCATACGGAAAAGGCAGTGCATTTCGCCCAAGGATACGGCATGACCGAAACCCAGCGGATCACTGCTCTTGAGCTTATCGACGCCGAACGCAAGGTTGGCTCCATCGGCAAGGAGGTCTTCCACACCACGGTTCGCATAGTCGGGGACGATGGCCGGGATGTACCTGCCGGTGCCGCCGGCGAAATGATTGTCAAGGGCCCGACGATCTTCGCCGGATACTGGGACAATCCCCAGGCAACTGCCGAGGCTCTGCGGAACGGCTGGTTCCACACTGGTGATCTGGGCAGGCGTGACGAAGAAGGCTTTTTGTATATTGTCGGCCGGAAAACCGATGTAATCATCTGTTCCGGCGAAAATATCTACGCCGCCGAAGTGGAACATGCCATTGAGGCCCTGCCCCAGGTATCTGAGGCGGCGGTGGTTGGGGCGCCTGATGCCAATCGCGGCGAAATTGCGGTGGCGTTCGTGGTGCTGAAGGAAGCAGGCGCAGTGAGTGCCGAGGGCTTGATCGCCGCCCTGAAGGGACAACTCGCGCCCTACAAAATTCCCAAGCGGGTGATTTTCACCGAGGTCTTGCCAAAAACCGGCAGCGGCAAAGTTCATAAGCAGGAGATTAAGGCAAAGCTTTTGTCTCAGGCTTTCACATCAAAGGAGTGCGGGATTCATGAACAGTGAAAAACAACCGGATGCCTCAGGTTGGCAGGAGAAGATAGTTGTCGGCGATGCTGACATGGCGCTGGAAGATCTTCTGGCGGTGGCCTTCGAGGGGAGACACGTACAACTTTCCGACAATCGGCAATGGCGGGAAAAATTGCAGGAGGGCCGTGCCATCATCGAACGCTCTCTGTCTTCCGGCCACAGGATATATGGTGTTTCCACAGGTGTTGGCTACAATTCCGGGCATACCATAGACGCGGACCACACTCATGAGTTTGCCTACCAGATCATCCGCCAGCACGGTTGTGGGCTGGGCGAGATGCTCAGCGTCGAAGAGGGGCGCGCCGTCGTCTTTGCCCGGCTGGTGAGTCTTGCCAAAGGCTATTCCGCGGTGCGCATCGAGCTTTTGCAGGCCCTCTGCAATCTTCTGAACCAAGGGGTTATCCCGGTCATACCCTCCTTGGGTTCAGTTGGCGCCTCCGGTGATCTGACACCACTTTCCTATCTGGCCTCGGTGCTGGCGGGTGAGCGCGAGGCCTATTTTGAGGGTGGTATTTGCCCGGCGGCAGAGGCCCTGCAAAAAGCCGGGTTAAAAGCGCATCAATTCGTGCCGAAGGAGTCCCTGGCCATCATGAACGGTACGGCCGTCATGACCGCCCTTGGCGCCATTGTTGCGGCCCGTTTCTCCAAAACTCTCCAGGCTTGCGAAGGGGCTACGGCCCTGTGTGCCGAAGTGCTGTACGGCCGCTCGCAGGCCTTTACCGCCCTTGCCCATAGCCTCAAGCACCATCCCGGTCAAATCGCCGCGGCAGCGGCCATGCGGGCCGCCTTTGCCGGAAGCCGGATGGTCGATCAAGGCAAAGCGGATGGGCGGATGGTGCAGGACCCGTATTCCATTCGCTGCGCCCCCCATGTCATTGGCGCGGCGCGCGACTCCCTGACCTGGGTGCGGCAGGTGCTGGGCCGGGAACTGAACAGCGTCAACGACAACCCAATCGTCGACCCGGAAAAAGGGGAGATGCTCTTCGCCGGCAATTTTTACGGCGGCCACGTGGCGCTGACCATGGATCTGGTGAAGATCGCCGCCGCCTCCGTTGCCGATCTGATGGACCGGCAATATGCCCTGCTGGTCGACGCGCGTCTCAACGTCGGTTTGCCGGAAACCCTTGTCGGTTATGAGGGGTGTGGCGTCAAAGCCCTGCAGTTGACGAGCAGCGCCTTGACGGCGATGGCGGTGCAGCGCGCCAACCCGGACACCCTGCTGTCGCGGCCCACCGAGGCGGGGAATCAGGACAAAGTGAGCATGGGCCAGAACGCCGCCCTGAACGCCTTGGAAGTCATGAAACTCTTTCAAGGGGTGGTGGCGTCCTTATTGGTAGCCCTTTCCAATGCGGCGGCCTTGCGCGACGAGGAGAAGTTTTCCGATAGCGGCAGGGAGCTATTAAAGCGCATCCGCTCCTTTTCCCCGGTCCTTGGCTCTGACCGGCGTCTGGATCACGATTTGCGGGGTTTGACGGAGGCAATCAATTCGGGGGAGCTCCTCGGAGCCGGGCAGGCGGAGATTTGACCATCCCGGCCGGGTACACTTTTTGTAGGTTGTGCCCGGCCGGTCAAGAGTTTTAAGCGGTTACGTCCTTAGCAGTCCTCGCCAAAATCGGCCTTGAATGCCTCTACCACCTTGGCGCCCCAATTGCCTCCCAGGGGTTCGAGGCGGCCGAAGAAGAAGCGCATTACCGGTGGTTCCTGGACAAACTTCAGCCCGCCGATCAGTTCCTTATGTTTATGCAGCCAGGCAACGCGGTCGGCCACATACTCGATATGGCCGAGGGTAAAGGCGCGCCGCGGTACGGCAAGGCGAACGAGTTCCATTCTGGCGGTGATCTCATTGCCGTCCCTGTCCCGGTCTTCGGACATCGTCCCCCTCTCAACCCCGCGTGCTCCGGAGATAAGATACAGTGCCGCATTGAGGGCCTCTGCCGGATACTGCAGGGGCGGGATGTGCGGCAGGATGGCCTTGGCATCGATATGGCAGGCCAATCCGCCCGGCGGGGTAACGACGGGCACACCGTACTGTTGTAAGCGTTCGACAAAAAACTTGATGAATTCCGGGCTGCTCCCGGCCACTTCCGTCTGAGTCATCTCTTCAAGGCCCACCGCCATGGCCTCAATTTCCTTGGTGGACATGCCGCCATAGGTGGAGAAGCCTTCGTAAACCGGCAGCCAGTTCATCAGGTGATCGAATTGTTCTTTAATGTTGGTGGCAATCAGCCCACCGCGGGCTCCGCCGCTTTTTCGGCCGGACATATAATAAATATCCACATAGCTCATCATCTCGTTGAGGATGTCTTGGATCGATTTATGGCGATACCCCTCCTCGCGTTGCTTGATAAAATAGGCATTCTCGCCAATGAGGCTGCCGTCCAGGATGAGGAGGATGCCATTGTCCCTGGCAACCTTATTGACCTCCCGCAGATTGGCCATGGAGAAGGGCTGGCCACCGATGAGGTTGGTCGTTGCCTCCATCCGGATAAAGGCTATTCGGTCCGGACCATATTCTTTCACGGCATTTTTCAGTTTGGTGATATCAATGTTGCCTTTAAAGGGTTCGTTGCCGGCGGGGATGAGCGCACTGTCGCTCACCAGATCGAAAATCTGCGAGCCAAGAATCTCCACATGGACCCGTGTCGATGGGAAGTGGTAATTATTCAGTACTACCTGGCCCGGTTTCAGCAAAACCTTGACAAGCAGATGTTCTGCCGCCCGTCCCTGGTGCACCGGCAAGGTGTAGTTGAAGCCAAAAACCTTTTTAACGGAACGTTCCAGCTTGTAAAAGCTCTCGGAACCGGCATAAGCATCGTCGGCGACCATCATGGCGGCGAGCTGGTTGTCGCTCATGGCATTGGTCCCGCTATCGGTCAGCATATCGAGGAAAACTTCTCTGGAGGGGAGAAGAAAGGTGTTATAGCCGACCGCCTGCAGGCATTGCAGCCGTTCAGCAGCTGGAAGAAGATTGATTTTTTGAACAATTTTTACCCGATGCATCTCCATGGGTATTTGCCGGCCATCTGCGAGTGAGATAATCATAAACCCCTCCGTTTGATTTGGATTTTGTTGTTCAATTGAGAACAACTGTTTTGCAGACCTGTTTCGATGAAAATCGTAACGTTCACGTTGAATTACTAGCTTCTGGATGAAAAAGTCAATAGAGCTTTTTGAGAAATGCATCTTGTGTCGCAGGGCCATTCGTTTCGTTTGAGTAGACAAGCTGCGCAAACTCATCGAGATGTCTTCGCGATATGGCTGCCTTGCGTTGGTGAAACGATTTGGCTGTGTTGAAGAGATATGCAGAATCTGTTTTTGCCGCGCATTTATGCTAGCCCGGCCCAATAGAGTAGAGCAATGAGTCCGACTGCAACCAGCACGGCGATCGCGGTTTTCAGGCCATCGGCCAGGGTAAAAGGTGCTTGTTCGGGAGGGGTATACGGGTTTCTCGGCGGCCATCCGAACATCGCCTTGCCGAGGACATCGTTGGTATAGTGCAGCTGGCAGGATCGACAGGCGTATTCCATATACCATTGCGGCGAATCGTCGGGTACCTCCCAGAGCTTCTCTCTGGTATCCATAACCTCGCCGCATTCGGGGCAGCGGGGCGGCAAGTAACCATTGAGGAGGCGGAGATGGTAGCGTTCAAGCAACAGGCCGAGCAGCATGACCAGCAGACCGCCACCCGCCTGGTACCATGATCCCTCGCCAGCGCACTTGAAGGTGGTGAACATGCCGAGGGCGACACCAAGCAGGGCAATCGCCCTGATCAGCATCCACAGCATGCGGTGGATGAATGGATGGAGACTTTCTTTCTTGGCCATTAAAGCTGAGTTGAGCAGCTTGCCTGCTCAAATGAAACTTATGCTCTTGCGGTATAAGACAGTATAATCTGGTATCTGTGCCGGCTTTTAGAAGATGGTTATGGTAGTAATCTATGACAAGGTGTTCGCAGCAACCTAAAAGTGCCTTTAAGCATTTAAGTCTCAGATTCCTGACATGAATTTAGCTTCGGCAGATTCAAATTGCAAGAGTGCCACGTTAAGCATGGCAAAAAACTTCATGGTGAATTTAGTTGCCAAGGACAATTGCCGAATCGTATTTGAATAAGGCCAGTGGCTGGTGATAGCACAGAGAGGCAGAGACAAACCCCAGCCCCGGCACGGGGCGTCACAGCGCCCTGACCGCATCTCCATGGAGGAGCCGCATGCCCAAGAAAAACCCTCGAAAAAAGAAAAATATTCCGATTCCACTACCTTGGCTTATCTGCTCCTGGCTGGGCGCTCTCCTCCTCGGCGTCGGCCTGTTTTTCTTTATCCTGAAAAAATCAGGCGTATCCTTCCCCATCGCCGCCGGGCAGAGCACCGATCCCTTCTTCTTTGCCTTTCTCGCCGGCGTTCTGGCGCCACTTTTCCTGCAGGTCTTTGTCATCATGATCATGCGGGGCATGGTGCACAAACGTAGCGCTGCCGAGATAGCCAAGGAGGTGGCCGTAACCGGCGCCGGGATGGTTGCCAGCACGCTGCTCGACGCACTCTCCAGCAGCAATGGTTCGAAAGACAACCGGTCCTCCTCGGGAGGTGGGGATAAGGGCGGTGGCGGGAGTTTTGGCGGCGGCGGTGCCTCCGGAGGCTACTGAGCGGCAGGGACGAAAAGACTGCCGGAAAACCCCAAAGCGGCCATGCACCGGCGGGGAATTTGAACGTGTCCACCATTCGCTTTACACCTGCAAAAATCATCTCAGGCATGTAGCCGGAAATTCTTCTCACCGAAGTGACCATTCTCCCAACTTGGGCAACGCCCCGGAAATCTTGTGTATCCGATGGCCATTCTTATAGTGGCAAGAAGAGGAGAATTTCCTCTCTGCAATGTTGCACTTTCGCAAGACTTGATCTGTCGTTCAACAAGTGGAGCATGCCATGAATGTAACCTTTATCAAGCCTGAGGAGGCCCTTCTGAAGATTAAAGATGGGGCCTTGCTCATTCACACCCTTCCGGCGGAGCATTTTGCCAAAATACATCTTCCAGGGGCCGTCAATGCCTGTGTCTATCAGGTCACCTTTCTTGATGATATGAAATCCCTCTGCGCAGATACGGACAAGACCATTGTCCTCTACGGCTCCAGCAAACACTCTCTCGATGCGGTGACTGCGGCGGAAAAGCTCCAGAGGAGCGGATACCGGCAGGTTTTCGTTTTGGATGGGGGTATTGTTGCCTGGCGCGGGGCAGGTTTGCCGGTGGAAGGCGACGCAGCCCTGGGGGACGTTGATCCTACAAGCCGACTGCCACCCTTAAACGGAGAATATCAAGTAGATACCGCAGCCAGCATCGTGGCATGGTCCGGTCGCAACCAGAATAATAAGCACTTCGGCACACTTCCGCTGAAAAGCGGGCGCCTTGTCGTGCACGGACGTTCTCTTACCGGGGAACTGGTTGTTGATATGGACGCCATGGAAAACATCAATCTGGCCGGTGATGAACTTCAGCCGATTCTTCTCGCCCACCTGAAATCCGATGACTTTTTCTTCACCAAGGTATTTCCAACGGCGACCTTTATCATTGATCAAGGAGAGCTTGCCGAAATTCCCTACAGGACAACTGCCAACTGTCTGCTCAAAGGTTCGCTCAGTCTGCGCGGTGTGACGAAAGATTTTGATTTTCCGGCAATATTTGCAGTATGGGAGAACGGCAGCCTGGGAGTGGAAGCTCATTTTGATCTCGACCGCACCGAGTGGGGTGTCATTTATGGCTCCAGCCGCTTCTTTGAGCATCTTGGCATGCACGCGGTCTTTGACCAGATAAGCATCGAACTGCGCCTTGTTCTGCAGGGGATATAGGCAGGGATAGTCTTAGGTTGTGGGGAGGGATTGTCTGCTGGAGGGTCAGTTGCCGCGCAGTTCAACGGTCAACTGGAGCGCATTGCTAACCATTTTATTTTCTTTCACTGGCCTTTTTATAGACCAGATTTTTGTCTCTTTTCCCGATTGCAATTACCAAAACAAAAATTTCTTCGTCGATTACTTCATAAACAAGACGGTAACCACTGGCTCTGAGTTTAATTTTGTAATGGTTTTCAAAACCTGAAAGCTGGCAACTGGGCACATGTGGAGATTCAAGACGTTCTTTTAACTTTTTCTTGAGTTGAATCTGAATAGTATTGTCGAGCTTTTTCCATTCCTTAAGGGCTGTGGGGAGAAACTTTAATTTATAGCTCATCTAACGTTACTTCAACGGCTGAAATTTTTTCATACTGCCGTTCTTTAACAATGACTCCGAGTTGGTAGTTTTCAATTTTTTCGAGTAACGCTTCGTATGTCGCTGCGGGGATGAGATATGCTGTTGGTCTATTATGATTAAGAATGGCAATAGGCTCACCGCCTGACTGTTCAATAAGGGCAGAAGGGTTTTTCTTTAGTTCCGAAATGCTCACTGAGCAATTCGCTAATACAGATTCCATAATCACACCTGTAATTTTTTTATTTAGGTCAAAAATATATACTTATTATAGGTCTTATTATTATAACCTGCAAGTTGTATATTGGTGGTTAACGCCTTGGGTGACCTGCCGCGCCGATGACCTTCCTGAGGTAATTGGGGCAGGTCCTATCGTTGGATACAACCCACCAGTTTGAGCGCTACACAAACATTGTGAACCGCTTGGAGGTTTCCTGCAATGACCTCTTACTTATGCATTCAAACAGAGCAAAAGTGAAAATCCGTGCATCACGAAGATTAAATTTACTCTGACCCCATATTCCTGCGTGTGACCCCGTGACCCCGTGTGACCACGCGTATTCCCGCTCTCTATTAATATGCTACCAATTCTTGCCAATCATTTCGCTATAAAATTGTTCTTTAGATATACCTTTTTTCTTTGGATTCTCCAACATTGCAAGCGGATACCATTTCCCTTCAATCCTGCAAGCATGGGAAGATTCAGTCTTTATAACAGCCTTACTATACTCGTAAGATATGACCCTGTATTCTCTACAGGGGTATTTATTCAAATATTTATAGGTATTAATGGGAATAACACCTAAAATATTTTCTCCTTCCCAAGTAACTGAATTTTCTATCCCGTTCTTACCCCTCTCAAGAGTATCGCCAACAAGTTTAAGTGCCATCGATCTTCTTTCATCTTTAGATAATTTAGGTTTTTTCTCATGTAAGGTGGTTTGTTTTTTCATTAACGCGATAGGATTATCAGTGTTAATAGCTTTTTTGTGGTCTGTCCCCTTTTCTATATTTGGATTTGTTGCTGAATTGGCGACTGAAGTTTCTGATTTTTCTTCTGTGTTCTTATTATCAAAACTCTTGGAATTATTTTGACTATCCTTTTGTTCTAAATCAGAAGATCTGTCCTCTTTTCTAGTGTCACTAAGTACATGAAAATCATACACTAGCCATTCACTTTTAGTAAATTCATCTTTTCCTTTTCTAAATGTTACTTTTATTCTGTCATTAATAGTTGCATCTTTCTCATTTTGAATAATTCCTTCCATTGACACTTCTTCTGGTGAAGCAAATTCAGCACTAATTGTATTGAAAGAATATTTTCTTGTTACAGAATTGGCCCAGACGCCCTTTTCTGTATATTTTTTTAAAAAATCGGGTTTGACTTTCGAAATCTGAGCCGATACCTCATCCTTCCTCTCTTGAACAATCGCGATAGGCCCACCGCCAGGTGTCTCGAACATATAATCAAGTCTTAAGTTCCTTTCTAAAAAACGCCCAACTATACCAAATTCACCATAATAATCCATCCCGTGCCATTCCAATGGTAAGGTATTCCATCTATTATCTTTAGTGATATCTCCCATAATGTTTACATAGGAGCGCATACATTTACCTCTATCTATCCATGGAAAAGATTTAAGAGTTGCTGACACGTTTAGCGCAGTTCTGATAACTCTCTCAGAGTCAGGAAGATTCGAGAAACTTGCGAGAGGAGAACTCTCTATAACCAAACGGCCACATACTGATTCTTGTTCTTTGAGATTCAAAGCCTTTTCAATTGTGCTTAAAATGTAATTACCTGCATCATTATCTTTCACTGAGATTAAATACTCTATTGAATGAACGAATTGAATAGTCCTTTCTTTGGAATTTTTTAATGTGGTTAAAAATAGATCTTTAACTAAGTCAGAGGGCAGTGTTTTTAAGTCATTATATGCCTTGGTAACTTCAGAACTATTGCCGTTTAAAAATTTAGGGCCTGTAACTTCTTTTATATAATTTGCAGCATTCATGTCTTTGTTATTGTTCCACAAGACTTGCGCGATATATAACTTTTTTTCAAGGTTTGTGTCTAATGAAAAAACGTACCCAAGTTTTGATGCTGATTTGTCTCCTGGCAAATTTTTAACCAACAATTCAATTGCCTTTTTATAATCCTGAGAATCTCCGTTAACTATTACAGATGGAAGTTCGTCTATGAATTTTTCAATGCCGTAATCTTCAGCAATTATTAATGCTTTCCTATAACGACCTTCGATATCACCTTCAATAGATTTTAATTTTTCAGATATAGTCCTTCTTATATCCTCATCTAGTTCGGCAATTTGTTTATTCTTGCTATTAATATTTTTTAATTCATTTTTCCATTTTAATGATTGGGGTATTCCTAAAATACCTCCACCTAATAAATATGATTTTGCCAGGTAGTATCTTGCTTCCTCAGATTTTGGTTTTTTTTCTATTTCCGCAAGAAACTGTTCTATAGCTTTATCATATTTTTTTATCTCGAACCATTCAACACCTCGTTTCATTTCATCACTTTGCCACCCCCAACCAACCAAAAAAATAATAAGACAGAATATTAGCTTGTTCATAAGGAGATCCTTTACAGAATATTAAAAAATTTGAGTTATACCAGTCGGTGCAATTTTGCTCTTTCAATTTACTGCTGTCTCACAGTTAATTCCACAATGAACGTTGTGGAGAAACAACAATTTGGGATTTGTCAGGCGGTTTAAACAACTCAGAAAACAAGCGACGATCAAACAGATTTAGTTGCAATAGTCGTAAGATGACCGAAAGCGACAAGCCCAGCTTAGCCTGAAACTTTAAATAGGCCAGCAGAAGGTACAGACACAGGGCTATCCACAATTGCGTCAGTACCGCATTTTCCGAAGTGCCGAGAAAGGTTTTCACCTTGAGGTTTTGCTTGATCCATTTGAAAAACAGTTCGATTTTCCACCGCTCTTTGTAAATGGCGGGGACCTCGGACGCTTGCAGCTTCTTCGAGTTCGTCAGAAATTGATACTCAATACCGGTCACTGGATCGATGTAATCAATTCTCCGGAAGGTGTAGGTGTAACCCGGTAGCTTAACCTTCTGATCACTGATAACAGCTGGATTATCGGGTTTTCGTTTGTTGCCGTATGCATATGCTTTGGAGTTGGACTTCAGCCTGGTGACAAACGTGATCTTTTTTTTATCGAGATCGCCATACCAACTATAGTCGGTAAAGCCCCGATCATAGACAACACAAGCCCCGGCCGGAAGGCTGAGAGTTCGCGTCCAGTCTATTTCATGTTTTTTACCGACGGTCATGTCCATGAATACCGGGAGATGGCCTTCGGCATCAAGACCGAAATGGAGCTTACCCACACCCTTAGCCTGTCGAAAGGTTGCCCAAAGGAAGACAGCGATGCAAAGTTTGATGGTTGTGGCATCAAGGAGGTAAATTTTACCCTTGAATTTGAACTGGTGCTTGGGGGCACGCCACTGGCATTTCTGCAACTGCTGGAAAAATATTTCTTTGTAAATGTCGTAGGGCTGCCTGTCATTGACTCGGGCAAGTGTGGCTCTGCTGGTTGTTTTCATACCCAGGTGATAGATCCGCTTGCCCTGCGCGCCTATATTGCCAACCAGATCACGTAAACTCTTCCTGCCTGTCAGTTGCGCAATCATCATGGCTCAGAACTGACTCCAACGATTATAGGAGCGGAACTTTTGTCCTCGATGATGTTCGTTGGCCAGTTTTTCAAAATCATATCTCGGGAAAAATGCGGCAAGTTGATTGAGTATTGTGTTACAATATGCCATGGCTCGGATCTCCTTGTATTTATATGTTATTTCGCAATTTCATTATAACACAAGAAGCTCTCCGGGCCTTTAATTATTGGTATTCCCTCGTAAATTTATGAGACAGCAGTGAAGAAAAAAAGGGCAATTAGTATATGTGCAGTTTTCATTTTTCTTTGAACATAACAAGGGATTCACTAGTTTCTATGAAACCAGCATTCCCAAAAGTAACAACAATTCCAATCAGAAAGTTGAACTGTTTGGAGACCGACGAAATTGCTCCATCAATGTTCATGTAACCTCCTAAAAGTCCATATAAATATGTTTACGAACTAAAGGCAAGATGTTAGTTGCCTCTTTCTGACAAGCACGCAAAAATAGCTGGTTCTACGTCATAATGAAGAATCCATGATTGCTGTCCCGGAAGGCATGAGAAGGCAATTTGCAGATTGTTTGGTTCGGAGTGCCATTCCTGCCGGCAGGCAGAGTGATTATAAGAAATAGTTTCGGTATTACTAAGATATGTGTGGAAAATATGGATTTGAAATCAATCTCTCAGAAATTCTTCAACCATTTATTGAAAAACTGAAGGAGAAGCATCAATCGGAAAGGCAACTGCAGGAGGCCAGAGCGTCGATCATACTGTTCGTTGACAGTATTAAGAATACCAGCCAATCTGCCAGTTTGCTTCAGGGTCAACCTTACCCCAGAAATAGTCCCATACTGTTTACTGAGGAGTTTGCCGGTGCGAGGCGAAATTCGTGAGAAAGGTTGTATCCCTTTATGATGGATAATATTTCCTTTAATCCCTTACCGGGATTCTCGCCCTGCTTTATTACGGAAACGGGGCAGCCTGGGCCTCTCGGTTAAACCGTGATTGCAAGTCTTGCCAGAGGCTCAAGTGCTCTGGCCCTCCCAAAAGATACGAGCCTTGTTTTTTTGCCAGCCAGAGCTCCCGGGCGTTAAAACTATAGACCGGAATGAGGTCCGGTCTTTGCCAGGCAAAAAGAATCACGCTGACCAGATTATCCAAGACAAGGGGCTCGGTAGTCGGGTCGGAATAGTAGCTCAAGACCATATGCGACTGGTTGAGTTTCAGAGATTTGACATAGGTGAGACGCATCCTTTGATCAGGGATTTCAAGCATGCGCAGGGTAAAATACTTGGCAGTTGCAAAATCCTCGCAGTCTCCACCGTTGCTTATCAACATTTCCTGGGGGGGTGGCCCAATAATCGTCTTTTCCCCAGTGGATCCGGTCATCGACGAATTCCAGTTGATTGAAGAAATTATTGACCGATTCCAGTTTCTCCATTTCCGGGGAGTCGCGCTTTTCTTTTATTAAGGCGTACCAATCGGCAAGCCGCTGTCGGCCCGGATCGAGCTCGACCACTTCTGGTACATATACAGCTACTTTGTGCTTTGCCCCGCAGCCGCTTATAACCAGTGAAGCGGCGATCAGCAGAACGATGGCGACGAAGCGGGGGAAGAAATCCGGCCTGCCCATGTGCAATACCTGCGGTTCTGTTTATCCGGCATGTGCATATTCCGATAGAAGAAGCGGATAAGAGAAATCTAACCACCATCTGCCAATTTTCCAAAAATGAAATGAGTTCCGCTCTTTCTAACCCCATGAATACAGAAAAACTCCGTGTTTGTTTAGTTCGGGGGATGGACCTCGCGTTGCCTGGAAAAAAAGCGACATGCTCCCCAAGGTTTTGGTCACTGGCTCGCTAGCGGTTTCCTCTCAGTTTCTTGATACATAAACTGCATAAACGCCTTAACCCGTGCGGTAAAGCGAATGTCAGGATGGGTCAGAATCCACAGATGATGGTTGCACTCTGCCGGCAGTTGCATGACTTCGATCATGTCGGGGTCAGACTCGGCGACATAATGCGGCATGACCGTCAGCCCCAGTCCCTGACGGGCCATATGGTACAGACCGGTCAGTTTGTCACTGCAGGCTGCAATATTCTTTTCATCGACATGCCTTCTCAGCCATTTGTTGGCTGGCATTCCCGCGAGCGATTCGTTCGGCAGAAGGAAACGATGCCGGTCGAAGTCAGCGACCGTCTGCGGCGTTCCGTGTTCCTCCAGGTAGGATTTGGCACCATAGAGTCGGACATAGATCGGCGCTAGCGTTTTGCCGACCATATAGTCAGGCTGGGTATTGACCGCCGGCATAACGATATCCGCCTCCCTTTTGCTCAAGTTGGTGTAACGGGTATTGATGTCCAGATCGATGATGATGTCCGGATACAGTTTCTTGAAGCGAGCGATGTAGGGAGGCAGCCAGTAATAGCCGATGGTATCCGTGGTTGAGATCTTCAAATAGCCGCTGAGATGCACATCCTTGCCCTCGATGAGGCGCTGTATGGCATTCATCTGTTCCTCGACCTGCTGGACGCGGTCGAGAATATCCTCTCCGGCCCTGGTTAGCTTGTAACCCGATTTCAACCGTTCAAAGAGACGTACGCTCAGCCGTTCCTCGAGGCCATTGATTCGCCTGAATACCGACGAATAATTGACACCCAGTTCCGCCGCCGCAGCCTTCATATTGCCGCAGGCAGCGACCTTCAGGAAATAGAGGAAGTCGTCCCAGCCATGTTCTGTATGCATATTTGCATTCCTTGTTTGCATTTTTAGCCAATTGATTTGCAAATACTCCATCACCATTGTGCAAGTCAAGAGGGATCGACACGGTGTTGATCCACAATTTGAATAAATGAGGAATCACCATGGCTCAACCCAGCCTTTTCATATCCCACGGAGCACCCGACATAGCGGTCAAGACGGATCATCCCAGTTACCGTTTCCTGTGTGAGGCGTCCGGCATGTTTCCCCGGCCCGATGCCATCGTCATTCTGTCGGCGCACTGGACCACCGATCACGTCATGGTTTCAAGCACTGCATCGTACAAAACCATTTACGATTTCGGTGGCTTCGACCCCCGCCTGTATGCCATGCAGTATTCACCCAAGGGCAATCCAGACCTTTCCCGCATCGTGCTGCAGCTGGTCAGAGGGACCGACGGCAAGGCGGAACTGGTCGAGCACGCATCTCTCGACCACGGGGCGTGGATTCCGCTCCTCCTCATGTACCCTGAGGCGTATATTCCCGTCGTGCAGGTTTCCATCCAGCCAAACCTTTCACCGGCATACCATTACGCCCTGGGTGAGGCGCTGCAGGAGCTTCGTCAGCAGAATGTCCTGATCATCGGCTCGGGGGCAATGACCCATAATCTCAGTGAAATGATGTTTTCAGGCGATGGCCTTTCGTCGCCGCAATGGGTTGCCGATTTCGCCGACTGGATGCGGGACCGTATTGAGGCTGGCGATCGCGAGGCCCTGCTCAGTTACCGGGAGCAGGCTCCGCACGCCCGGAGAAATCATCCAACAGAAGAACACATTCTCCCACTGTTTCTGGCTATGGGTGCTGGCGGCGGAATTCCCGGAAAACAGATCCACACCGCGACAAGCTATGGCACAGTCAGGATGGATGCCTATGCTTTCGGAATGTAACGATTCAATAATACAGGAAATTATCGCTCGACAACGAGCGAAATGAGATGCAACAACTACAACCAATGGTGAATGATATGTTAACCAGATTTCTTGATACACGCGATGAACTTTCCAGCACAATCCTGCGCATCACCCTCGGATTGGTCATTTTGCCGCACGGCTTGCAGAAGGTATTCGGTTTGTTCGGTGGCCATGGTTTTGCCGGGACCTTGCACTTTTTCACCGAAAACATGGGGATCCCCTATATCTTCGCCCTGATGGCGGTGCTTGCCGAATCCCTCGGTGCAGTGGGTTTGATCACCGGTCTCTTCACCCGGCTTTGCGCCTTTGGTGTCGGCGTTACCATCGGAGTGGCGGCCTTGATGGTTCACATCCCCAATGGCTTCTTTATGAACTGGTTTGGCAAGCAGGCCGGGGAAGGATTTGAATACCATATCCTGGTGGTCGGCATGGCATTAACCCTGATGTTTACCGGCGGAGGACGCTGGTCATTCGATGCCTTGATCGTTGGTAATGACAAAAGCAACAAGCAATTACGCTAGGTTGCCCAGAAGGAAGACATTCGTCCAATTCATTACCGGAAAACAGTTCAACATGAGAGGAGAAACAGCATGAGCACCTATACAATTGCCGTCGTAGTCGGCAGTTTACGGAAAGAATCGGTAAACAGAGCGCTTGCCCAGGCAATCGTCAAACTTGGCCCGGCAGACTTCAGATTCAATCTCGTCGAAATTGGCGATTTACCGCTGTACAACCAGGACAGTGATGGCAACCCCGCCGAATCTGTCATCCGGCTTAAAGAGACAATACGTGCCGCCAGCGGCGTATTGTTCGTCACCCCGGAGTATAACCGTTCCATCCCCGGTGTATTGAAAAATGCCCTTGATCAGGCATCTCGCCCGTATGGTCAGAGTGCCTGGGCGGGAAAACCAGCCGGAATCCTGGGAGTATCACCCGGCCCTATCGGCACGGCCATGGCGCAACAGCACCTTCGCAATGTCCTTGCCTACCTTGATATGCCTACCCTTGGCCAGCCGGAGGCTTTTCTGCAGGCTAAAGAGGGTTTGATCGACGCATCGGGAAACATCGGTGAAGGCAGCAGGGCCTTCCTGCAGACCTGGATGGACCGGTTTGCCGAATGGGTACGGCACCACAAATAAGCAGTAGTCATATTACATAGCTCGGTGAGGGGTATCACTTTTGATTTTGCTTAAACATCAAAAGAGATACCCATCGCTCTAAGGCACCGTTGCGTGGGCAGCAAAAACCGTAGTCATGGCAAATGTTGTCGGCATAGCGATACTCTCTTCCAGTGCTGCAAAGATTGCCGCGGTCTGCTCGTCAAGCTCTCCGGCACGTTCAAGCACCTGGCGTTTAAAGCTGTAGACAATAGAGAAAAATGCCTCGCGTCCCAGGACGGCAGCCGTTATCGGGATGGCCTCCACGGCGATATTATGCAGGCCCGTTGCGTGCATATAACCATGGAGTTTGCGGCCAACATAACGGTCGCCGCCGTTGGCTGCCTGCACCTGGGCAATGCGTTTTTCAAGATCTTCCAGCCCTTTCGGTGCCGGGTGGATAATATTGGAGCGATCATCGACATCAAGTATGGTGATGATGCCTCCCTGGCGGGTGACACGGCGCATTTCGCTCAGAACTTCGAGGGGGTTCGAAAGGTGCTGGAAGAGCAACCGGGCATAACTGAAATCGACCTCGCCATTGCCTAAAGGAATCCGGTCGCCGGTTCCTTTCAAGAATCGACACCGATTCTCCAGGCCTTGGCTGGCAACGAGCGTTTTCGCTTTCTGTCGCAGGAGATCTTCGGGCTCAACACCGGTGACAATGGCCTTCGGCAGACGTTGAGCGATAAGGAGCGAAGTGACACCTGGCCCGGAACCGAGGTCGAGAACCTTTGCCCCGTCGGCGAGGCCGAGGCCGCCAAGCACGGCAAATTCAAGGTCGGCACCTATAGTTGCCTGGCTTATCAGGCGCTTGGATTCACCTTCCTGATCGCCAAGGGTACGAAAGCGGTAGGATTCTGCTCGGCCTTGCACCTTGCCGGCGTCAGCCGGTGCTGCCTCGGCAGGTCGGTTGACCCGCAGCGCAAGCCTCGATGGCCCGGCAAGAAGAACCGCCTCATCGGTGAGATTGACAAATCGCCCGGCAATGGTCTTTAAAAGCCTTTTGGCAAGCTTGAGTCCGAGCCCCATATCCGCCCGACCGATTCGGTCCAGGAAGTCAAAGGGCAGGAGGAAGGCTTGCGAATTCTCGAGGGCGACAAGGCTCGCCGTCCTTCGTACCCCGCTGATACTGGCAATTTCGCCAAATGGCTCGCCTGGGAAAACGACATTGATGATCCTGGAATCCTCTCCGGCGGCCACCTCGACCCCCAGACAGCCGGACAACAGTACCCCCATTCCTCTCTCGGTCTCACCGCGGTGGTACACATATTCACCGGAGGCAAAGGCTATTTCCGAAAGACGATGTCCAACAATTTGTTGTTCCTCTGCAGACAGGCCAAAAAAAAGATGATCATTGCGGGTTGTGTCGGTGCTGGTGGCATGGGCAAGTCGAGCCCAGAGGTGATGCACTGGTATCCGGGAAAAGCCAGGTCTCTTGAAATCCGGAAATCGCTCGGCAATCTTTCTGGCTGTGGCGCCATGGTCGTTGAGATCCTTTATGCATATTCTGGCCAGAGGGCTCTTGATTTCATTCAGATAGGTGAAATCGCGGAGACAGTGGACAACCGGGACACGAATACCAACATCAATTCTGAAATTTTCCGTGTATGGCCGATAGCCAAGTTGATAATAAAAGGAAACGAGATTGAGGGCGCAGTACGAAATACCGACAAGAACCCCCTCGTTGAGATAGTGTTGGTAGAGGGCTGCAATGAGCAGCGAGGCGACGGTCTTTCCCCTGGCTTCGGGAGCGACGGCAAAGTGTGATGCGTATCCGACACCATTGCCGGTAAACAGCTCGATCAACTTCTCCGGTTGTAAATGCCTTTGGAGGGAGTCGGAAAGCTTTGTTTTTCCAAGAATATTGGCACGTACACAGCCAAGGATCCGGTCGGAATCATCGACGGCGATGAAGTGATGTGCCGTGTCATCAAGGTCATCCTTCATAATTCGGCGTTGGTGATCCATGCCCGCCATAGACCGGCGAAATTCATTTGACCAGATTTCATATAAGAATCGGTAAATATTTTCACGGTCTTGATTACTCTGCGATTGCATGACACGGATGGCCATAACCCACCTCAATGATAGCTTTCACTCCTTCCTCTCGGAAAGCAAGTTTTCCGGTCCGAGGACGAAAGTCTTTAATGGCCTTAGATCACTAGGCTCATTGGTGTATTTGGATTTTCGCGTTTATAAAGTGCCTTGCCCTTATTGCCAAGCCCGTAGTTTATACCCACACCGGACAAAGCCTCATCATTAAGGAAGCGCCCAGCCCCACAAATCCAAAGCTCCTCTTGTTATTTAAGTACAGCCTTTTCAAGGTGATAGCCGCTCTTGGCGGTGGCGTTAGGCATCAGCACCCCTCCTTTGGCCATCAAGGTGCCGGGGCTGGTCACCGAGTTGCAGCCGGTTTGGCAGGCATCGCCAAGGACGGCGCCGAGCTTCTTCATCTCGGTATCGATGCGGTGGCCTTGATGGAAGATGGTGATGGTCCCCGGCAGGAAGCGCAGGTTGGCGAATTTGGTGCCGGCGCCGAGGTTGGTGTCGTTACCGAGAATCGAGTCGCCGAGGTAGGCGAAGTGCCCGGCTTTGGCGTCGTTGAGAAAGATCGAGTGTTTGATTTCGGTGGTATGGCCGAGGACGCAGCGTTTGCCGGCCAGGCAGTAGCCGCGCAGGTAGGCGCCCTGGCGGACCTCGGTGTGGTCGCCGATGATCGCCGGTGATTTAATCATCGCCCCGCTTTCCACCAGTACCCCGCGGCCAATGGCAATCTTTCGGCCCATGAGCACCGCTCCGGCCATAATCAGCGAGGCCCCCTCCAGCACCGTACCCGCCAGGCTGATCTTCAATTTGCCTTTGGTCGTATCGCCGTAGACGATTTCCGCCTCCGTCCCCGGGATGGCACGGCCCTCGTGGATGATGACATGGCCGGGCAGGGGGATGCCGTCACCGATCAGGGTGCGGTCGTATTCCGGGTAGGAATAGCCGTCCATATTGTTCTTCAGGTCGGCGAGCGGCTGCCAGACGTAGGAGGTCGGGGTGAAGAAGTTGCTGCAAGGGAAGTCGGCAAGGTCAAAAAACGATTGCACGGTCAACATAATTTCCTCATTTAAATATAGGCTGGTGGGCAAACTATCCGGTTGTTTTGCCTTTCACTATGCGAAAATCTCGGCAAGACTTCAAGGGAAAAGCGGCGGGGAAGGGCGGCTGTGGTATAAACCCGGCTTGACTTAAGTTGTCCGGATGTTTAGTATTTCCGAGGTTTTTCTCGGCAGAAGGGTGGTTTTGGTTGCTATCTATTTGAATAGAGAGATAATTACAGTACAATACGAGCAGATTCAAGAAACTGATTTGAATGCGGCGCGGGTAAGAGCCCGAAGCCCTTGTTACGCAGGAGGTTTGAGTGGAATTTAATGATTCATTAAGCATTGGCATGGACGATTTTTCCAATAACGAAGATATGGAAATTCCGGAAGTTCTGCCGATGATGGCGGTTCGCGATGTGGTAGTCTTCAACTATATGATTATCCCGCTGTTTGTCGGCCGTCCCGGTTCGGTCGAGGCCGTCAACGAGGCCCTGGGGGCCAATAAACTGCTGATGCTCGTCACCCAGAAAGACGCCACCAAGGATAATCCCGACAAGGAAGATCTCTATCAGGTGGGGATGGTTTGCATGGTCATGCGAACCTTGAAGCTGCCCGATGGACGGCTGAAGGTGCTCGTGCAGGCGATGTCCAAGGCCAGGATCAAGAGCTTTATCCGCACCGAGCCGTCCTACCAGGTGTCGGTCGAGGTCATCGAAGAGACCGAGGTCAAGGAGATTACCGTTGTCACCGAGGCCCTGATGCGATCGGTGCGCGAGCAGACGGAGAAGATCATGTCGCTGCGCGGCATTCTCTCCGCCGACCTGATGATGATCATCAATAATATCGAGGAGCCCGGCCGTCTGGCCGATCTGGTTGGTTCGAACCTGCGGCTGAAGATTGCCGAGTCGCAGCTCATTCTTGAAGAGACCGACCCGGAGAAGCGCCTCAAGCTGGTCAGCGACCTGCTCACCAAGGAACTGGAGGTATCGACGGTCCAAGCGAAGATCCAGAATGACGCGAAGGAGGAGATGAGCAAGTCGCAGCGCGAATATTTCCTCCGCGAGCAGCTGCACGCCCTGCAGAAAGAGCTCGGCGATGTCGATGATCGCACCCAGGAGATCGACGAGCTGGAGCGCAAGCTGAAAAAGATGAAGATGCCGAAGAGCATCCGCAAGGAGGCCTTGAAACAGCTCAGCCGGATGGAGATGATGCACCCCGACTCCTCCGAGGCGACGATCATCCGCACCTATATCGACTGGATTATTGACGTGCCCTGGAAGAAGAGCACGGTCGACATACTCGATCTGGTGGCGGCCAAGCAGGTTCTCGACGACGACCACCACGGTCTCGATAAGGTGAAGGAGCGGATCCTCGAATATCTGGCGGTACGCAAACTCAATCCGGGCACCAAGGGGCCGATCCTCTGCTTTGTCGGCCCTCCGGGCGTTGGCAAGACCTCACTTGGGCAGAGTATCGCCCGGGCTATGGGGCGGAAATTCTACCGGCTGTCGCTTGGCGGCATGCGCGACGAGGCGGAGATCCGCGGTCACCGGCGCACTTATATCGGTGCCATGCCCGGGCGGATTGTCCAGGGCCTGAAAACCGTTGCCTCCAATAACCCGGTCTTTATGATGGACGAGATCGACAAGATTGGTTCCGACTACCGCGGCGATCCTTCGTCGGCACTTCTGGAAGTGCTTGATCCGGAACAGAATTTCGAGTTCTCCGATCACTATATGAACCTGCCCATCGATCTGTCGAAGGTCATGTTCATTACCACCGCCAATATGAGTGACACCATCCCCAGTCCGCTGCTCGACCGGATGGAGGTTATTCGTCTGTCCGGGTATACCCTTGAAGAAAAGGTGGTTATCGCCAGGAAGTACCTGCTGCCCCGGCAGATCAAGCAAAACGGTCTCAAGGCCAGCCAGCTGAAGATGGATGATGAGATCCTGCAATACATCACCACCCACTATACCTATGAGGCCGGCCTGAGAAACCTTGAGCGGGAGATCGGCAAGGTATGCCGGAAGACGGCACGCAAAATCGCTGAAGGCGGTAAAGGGCCCTATGTCATCACCGGCCGCAATATCGACCGCTATCTTGGGCCGCCGAAGACCATCCCCGAATCGGAGATCGAGCGGCTTGAGCAGCCCGGTCTGGTCACCGGCCTGGCCTGGACCGAGGTGGGCGGGGAGATCCTGCAGATCGAGGTCAATCTCATGCCCGGCAAGGGCAAGTTGACCCTCACTGGCCAGCTCGGTGATGTCATGAAGGAGTCGGCCCAGGCGGCGCTCACCTATTGCCGCAGCCGTTCGGCGGAATTGGGGCTTGCCGAGGATCATTTCGAGAAGATCGACATCCACATCCATGTGCCCGCCGGGGCCACCCCGAAGGACGGCCCGTCCGCCGGTATCACCATGGCCACCGCTTTGTATTCGGCAATCACCGGCAAGACGGTCATCGGCAAGCTGGCGATGACTGGCGAGGTCACCCTCCGCGGCCGCGTCCTGCCGATCGGCGGTCTGAAGGAAAAGGCCCTGGCCGCCCTGCGTGCCGGGATCAACAAGGTCATCATTCCCGATCAGAACAAGAAGGATCTGGAAGAAATCCCCAAGGATATCCGCGAGAAGATGGAGTTCTTCCCGGTCAAGGACATGGACGAGGTGGTACGGATAGCCTTTGCCGGCGCTTCTCAGAAAAAAGCCAAAAAGGCCGCTGTGAAGCAGAGTTCGACTGGAGTCTGATTCTAATTGCCAGTGAAACCTGTAATATTTTCGCTTCTAAAGAGGATTGTCCTCGTGGCAATCCTCTGTTGTATTATACCGGTGCTGCTTCTTTCCGGCTGGCTCGCCCTGTATGGCCTTCGTCCCGGCCCGCAGGCCCGCTGGGAAAATGCCGTGGTCACCATCCCCCGTGGTTCATCCATTCAGGGAATAGCCGCCATTCTCGCGGAAAAGCGGATCATTGACGAGGATCTGCGCTTTTTCATCCTGGCGAAGGTCTCCGGCTATGGCGGTATGCTGAAGGCCGGTGAATTTCGCCTCGATACCGGCAAGAATCCCCTGGAAGTATTAAAGATGCTGGCTGCGGCCAAGCCGATTCAACACTCCGTCACCATCCGTGAGGGGCTGCGGGCAAGCGAGATCGCGGCAATCTTTGCCGAGGGCGGCTGGTTTGATCCGCGCAGCTTCGCCAACCTGCTGGTCGATAAGGAGTTTATCGCCAAACAGGGCCTGGCCGGGGTGGACAGCCTGGAGGGCTACCTGTATCCCGACACCTACATCCTGACGAGAGACGGCCGGGGGGCGGAAAAGATCATGAGCCTTATGGTCGGCCGTTTCAACAAGGTCTGGGAAGAGATCACCGCCAAGCACGGCGAAAAACCTGACCGGGAAAAAACGGTGGTCCTGGCTTCTATGGTCGAAAAAGAGACCGGGGCCGCGGCCGAGCGGCCTCTCATCGCCGGAGTGTTTCTCAACCGCTTGCAGCAGGGGATGCGCCTGCAATCCGACCCGACGGTGGTCTACGGCCTGGAACATTTCTCCGGAACAATTACCCGCGCCGACCTGCAGACGGCAACTCCGTATAATACCTATGTCGTCGCCGGACTGCCCGCCGGACCGATTTGCAGCCCCGGCAAGGAGGCCCTGCTGGCGGTGCTTGCCCCGACGCCGACCAGAGACTTGTACTTTGTGTCAAAAAATGACGGGACCCACCATTTTTCTGAAACTCTTGCCGAACACAACAATGCCGTGCAACGCTATCAACGCCGGAAGGTCAAGTAGTTTCCGGGGTACAGGGTGCGGAAGAACATCGCAGTGCTATAAAGGGAGAAGACGGTGAAGATTGCCCTCATTCAGCTGAATCCGGTTATCGGTGATTTTGAGAACAATTGCGCGAAGATAGTCGAATGGGCCGGGAAGGCCAGGGCGCGGGGCTGCAGTCTGGCGATTTTTCCGGAACTGGCAATCTCCGGCTATCCGCCCCAGGACCTTCTCGAAAGACCGTCTTTTCTTCTGGCACACGACCGTGCTGTGGCAAGGCTTATTTGCGAGCTCCCCCAGGATATCGATGTCATGTTCGGCTGTTTTGAAAAGCGGGACGGCCAGCGGGGCAAGGCTCTGTATAACACCGCCCTGGTCGCCCGGCAGGGCAAAATCGTCTACCGGGCCCATAAGCAATTGCTGCCCTCCTACGACGTCTTTGATGAAACAAGGTATTTCGAGCCGGGACAACCTTCCGGGCTGTATCAGGTGCAGGGCCTGACTTTCGGTGTCACTGTTTGTGAAGATGTGTGGAGCGACGAGGTCAACCAATACCAGGTGCAACCGGTTGCCGACATCGTTGCCAGGGCGAAACAAAAGGGGCTGAAAATCGATGCCCTTATCAACATCTCGGCCTCGCCTTTTCAGCGCGATAAAGAAAAGATCCGCAAAGGGATTTTTGAGAAAATCTGCCGGTCGCACGGCCTGCCCTTTCTCTACTGCAACCAGATCGGCGGCCAAGATTCCCTGCTTTTCGACGGACGGAGCCTGGTCATGGACAGCAGCGGCACGACCGTCGCCCAGGCCCATGGTTTCTGCGAAGACATGATTCTTGTCGACAGCGACGGCTGGCAGGGTGAGATGCATGGCGCGCCGCTGATCTCCGAGCAGGAGGCGGTGTACCGGGGGCTGTGTATGGGGCTTGGTGATTATGTGCGCAAATGTGGCTTTTCTTCGGTGGTTCTCGGCTTGTCAGGCGGTATTGACTCCGCCCTGACGGCAGCCATTGCCGTCGATGCCCTGGGACCGGACAAGGTCCTGGGAGTGGCTCTGCCTTCTCCGTACAGTTCGCCTGATTCCATGGAAGATGCCCAGCAGCTAGCCGCAAACCTCGGCTGTCGCTTTACTGTCTTGCCGATTGCCGAGTTGTTTGACACCTTTCGCAGTAACCTTGCCGGACTCTTTGCAGGACTTGGCGAGGACATCACCGAACAGAACCTTCAGGCGCGCATCAGGGGCAATCTGCTGATGGCCTTATCCAATAAATTTGGTCATTTGCTCCTCACCACCGGCAACAAGAGTGAAATGGCCGTCGGCTATTGCACCCTCTACGGCGATATGAGCGGTGGTCTGGCGGTGATTTCCGATGTTCCCAAACAGCTGGTCTATGAGCTGGCGGCCTACGTCAACAGAAACCGCGAGATCATCCCGGAGAGGACCATTACCAAGGCGCCGACCGCCGAACTGAAGCCGGACCAGAAGGACCAGGACGATCTGCCGCCCTATGAGGTCCTTGATCAGATCCTCGAATTGCATCTCGAACAAGGCAAGGGCCGGGCAGAGATCGTCGCCCTCGGTTTTGCCGACAAAATGGTCAGCGACATTTTGCGCCGGGTACGCATCAATGAATATAAGCGCAAACAGGCGCCAATGGGCCTGAAGGTGACCACCAAGGCCTTCGGCTATGGCCGCCGCTACCCGAATGTCCAGAATTTCCGGGAATAAAACAATCAGCGAGGTGCTGCCATAAGCATAGTTATTGGAAATACCGAAGGGCTCAAGACCAACCAGCTAAAGGCCCTGGAGCGCTTGGCCGCCAAGCGGGTAGGGCGGGATTTGATCATCAACCCGGAGATGGCCAAGGCGCTCTGCCAGGTGTCGTTTGAGTTGAACCGGCAGATAGGCATGCTGGTGCACCGTTCCGGTAAGGTTGAAAACATCATTGTCGGCAGCCATTCCCAAATCGTTATTCCTCCCCTTGGCAATGTGCGTGCCTCCGGCGGCAGGCTGCGCGGCCTGCGCCTCATTCACACCCATTTGTCGGGTGAGGATATCAGCGACGAAGACCTGATGGACTTGCTCTTTTTGCGCCTTGATTTGCTGTCGGTGATCAAGGTGGCGGCTGATGGCCTGCCAGAGAGAATGTACTCAACGCACCTTGTCCCCGGCGGCAAGGACGGCAAAAACTGGGCCTTTCTTGCGCCAGTTCATCCGGCAAACCAAAGTGATTCCATCGATGAGTTGATTGCTACCGTTGAAGGGGAACTGAGCGCCGGTCATAAAGGCAAGGCCGTCGATCAGAAGATCGACCGGGCTATCCTCATTAGCGTCACAACCGACCCGAAGGGCCGGGCTGAGGACTCGCTTGCCGAACTGTCCGAACTTGCCCGGTCGGATAATGTCCTGGTGCTGGAAACGGTATTGCAGCGGCGCAGCCAGATCAATCCCCGCCTCATTCTCGGCAAGGGAAAGCTTGCCGACATCATGATCCGCGCCCTGCAGCTTGATGCCAACCTCTTGATATTTAACCAGGAGCTCAACCCTTCGCAGATCAGATCGATCACCGATTTCACCGATTTGCGGGTCATTGACCGCACCCAGCTCATCCTCGATATCTTTGCCAACAGGGCGATGAGCCGGGAGGGCAAGCTGCAGGTGGAGATGGCCCAGCTGAAATACATGCTCCCCAGGCTGTCGTCGCGCGACGATGCCCTGTCGCGGCTGACCGGCGGGATAGGAGCACGGGGACCGGGTGAGACCAAGCTCGAAATCGACCGGCGGCGAATTAATGACCGGCTGACCCGCCTTGCCAAGGAGCTGCAGCAGGTGAGCATGGAACGCTATCGCCGCCGGGCCAAGCGGCGCAAGAAGGAGCTGCCGGTCCTTTCCCTGGTTGGGTATACCAATGCCGGAAAATCGACCCTGCTCAACACCCTCACCAACAGCGATATCATCGCCGAGGACAAGCTCTTTGCCACCCTCGATCCGACCAGCCGAAGGCTGCGCTTTCCAACGGAACTGGAGGTTATTATCACCGATACCGTCGGCTTTATCGACAACCTGCCCG
Source organism: Desulforhopalus sp. (assembly GCA_030247675.1). Lineage (NCBI taxonomy): Bacteria > Pseudomonadati > Thermodesulfobacteriota > Desulfobulbia > Desulfobulbales > Desulfocapsaceae > Desulforhopalus > Desulforhopalus sp. The sequence goes on from JAOTRX010000010.1 coordinate 158,281, forward strand.
CCGACCTCCTCCAGGCCTTTATGGCCACCCTGGAAGAACTCAAGGAGGCGGACCTTCTTGTCCACGTAGTCGATGTGTCAAGCCCGTCCTACCGCGATAAGATGGCGGTGGTGGAAAAGTTGTTGAATGAACTGGAGCTTGGTTCTCTGCCGAGGATGACGCTCTTTAATAAGATAGACCTTCTTTCCCTGGAGGAGCGGCAGCAGGTGCTGTTACATTCAGCGAATGAGGGATTTGCCATCAGCGCCATACACGCCGAAACACTACGGGGCTTTTTGTACCAGGCGGAGCAGATAATCGGTAAGGTCTTGGACGCCCAATCAGGGCCGCAGGTAGAAGCCTAAATCCTTTTCAAAGGCTTGATCTTCCAGAAATTCACAACCAATGCGGTTGTTGGCGACGGTCCTGATGATGATGCTCTTCTTAAGGACCGTCTCCTTGCGGTTGTCCAGGGTGAAGACCAGCATTCCCTTCTGGCCTATTTTCAGGTCATGAATACCGCGCACCTCAAAGCAGGCGCCACTCAGGCTGAGGTTGACAACCTTCGCTATGCCGCCGCCCGTGGCCGGTTTAATGAGGTCATAGGTGGCAGGGAGTTTGTTGGTCGGCTTCCGGTAATGACGACGGAATTCCAGCTGCACTTTGAAGGCGTAGCCGCATCGGCATTTCACTTTCAGCATATGCAGACGATGCCGGAATTCCCGGACAGCGATAATCTTGGCGCTTTTGCAGCTCGGGCAGATTATCGTGGCCTCGTCGTTTGATTTGACAAATGACTTATGGGCGGGTGCTTGTTCTATCATGTTTGTGAGTATACACGTGATCAAAATCGAAAGCAAATACCTGACCGTTTTTTAGTGGAGCCGATTCTTCGGGAAAAAATACGCGAGGCCTTGGTTTCAGGTATGTATTACCAAAGTCATGGCAGATGAGACTGGGTGCCGCTCAAATCGTATGTAAACAAGGAGAGCGATATTTTCGGGCAAGATTGGGTAAGGTATGGAAATGTCTTGGAAATATACCCAGGTCGGGCGAAGCCTTCCGGGGCATCAGTCGTAAATGATGGTGGTGTATCGTTCGAGGATCTCTTCAGTCTCCCGGTCAAGCTCGCTGGCCACTTCATGAATTTGATATTCCTGGCCACAGACGGTACAGCGCATCCGCACCCGCCGGCACTGGCGATGGACTTCGAGCTTGCCCGAGCATTTTTTACACTTCATAGACATCTACTGGAGAAGTTGCTCGCGGGTGAAGAGTGCCTGCAGGGTATAACCGGCCTTGGCAAGGGCCTCGGTGCCACCTTCCTGCCGCTCGATGATCGTGGCGATGAGGCCGACCTTAAATCCCGCCGCCTCCACCCTTTCAATGACCTTGATCAGGGTGCCGCCGGTGGTCACTACATCTTCGAGCAGGGCGACGGTGCAGCCGGGGGGCATGTTTTTCAGACCTTCGATATAGTTAGCGGTGCCGTGGCCTTTGGCCTCTTTACGGACTATGAAGGCTGGGATCGGTTTGCCGGCCAGATAGCTGGCGATGGACACCGCCGTTACCAGTGGATCGGCGCCGAGGGTCATGCCGCCGACTGCATGAATGGGGGTGGGTGATTTTTGCAACAGTTCAAACAGCAATTTGCCACAGAGAAAGGCCCCTTCGGCACTCAATGCGGTTTGCTTGCCGTCGATATAGAAGTCGGAGGTCTTCCCGGAGGTGAGGGTAAAGGTGCCCTGACGGTATGATTTTTCGAGAAGAATTTCCTTAAGTCGTTGTCTTTCGTCCATGGGAATATGCGGTAAGATGGGAGGAAAAGTCAGTTGCAATGCCTGTTGTACCACAAGGGCATACGTTTCGTACGAGCAGAAAAGCTACTCAACTCAGCTTTATAGCCGAATTGCAGGCGATACTACCTTTTTTTTAACGAGCATGGAAGAAAAAACTGGCAAAGCCTGGAAATGCGGTGTTAGGGTGTGCGATCGTTGCGAAGGTGCCATATCCTGGCCTTCGGAACGATTCTTGCTTCCGGCCTTATGGGCTGCATTGCGCTGCTTGCGGCCGGCGTGGTTGCATATCGGTCGAATAGTGTCGAAGTACTGAATAGAACTTACTCATAAGGGGTGCGGTATGTGTGGTATCGTTGGTTATGTTGGGTCACGGCGGGTTGTTCCGGTCATTCTTGAAGGCCTGCGGCGACTGGAATATCGCGGCTACGACTCGGCCGGCATTGTCTATCTGCAGGATGGCAAACTGATCAAACACCGGTCGGAAGGGAAACTGTCGCAGCTTGAGGCGATAATCGACGATGCGATCATTGCCCCGGCCCATATCGGCCTTGGCCATACCCGCTGGGCCACCCACGGCGCGCCGACGACCGCCAATGCCCATCCCCATAGCGATTGCACCGGCAATTTGGTGGTCATCCATAACGGCATTATTGAAAACTACCATTCCCTGCGCGAGGAATTACGGGAAAAGGGCCATATCTTTACCTCCCAGACCGACACCGAGGTCATTGCCCACCTGATCGAGGACTATTTGCAGGACGATCTGGTGGCTGCGGTGAAAAAGGCCATCGGCAGGGTCGAGGGCTCTTACGCCATCGGCGTTCTGTGGACGGGCATGCCCGATGCCCTGGTGGCGGTGCGCAATCAGAGCCCGCTGGTACTCGGGGTCAGCAAGGACCAGGGGACCTTTCTTGCCTCGGACATCCCGGCCCTCCTGCCCTATACCAAGGAGGTTATCTTCATGGACGATATGGAGCTGGCCATCCTGCGCGCCGACGGCCATCAGATCTTTTCGCTTGCCACCGGCCTGCCCGTGGAAAAAGAGGTAAAGACCATCAACTGGAACGCGGCGATGGCTGAAAAGGCCGGTTTTAAACATTTCATGCTGAAGGAGATCTTCGAGGAGCCGCAGGCGATTACCAATACGGTGAGCGGCCGCATCAATCCGGAAACCGGCGAGGTGGTGCTGCCGGAGATAGGTCTCAGCAAGGCTGATCTGGCCGGCATTGACCGGATTTTTCTCGTGGCCTGCGGCACCTCCTGGCATGCCGCCCTTGTCGCCAAATACTGGATAGAGGCATACGCACACATCCCGGTGGAGGTCGATATCGCCTCGGAATTCCGGTATCGGCACCTCCTCATCAACGAGCGGGTACTGACCATCTCCATCTCACAATCCGGGGAGACCGCCGACACCCTGGCCGGGATTCGCATCGCCAAGGCGATGGGCTCAAAGATCATCACCATCTGCAATGTGGTCGGCTCGACCATGACCCGCGAGGCCCATGGCACGGTGTACACCCATGCCGGCCCGGAGATCGGCGTTGCCTCCACCAAGGCCTTCGTCTCCCAGCTGGCGGCCCTCTTTCTCTTTACCCTCTATCTCGCCCAGAAAAAAGGGACCCTTGACAAGCATCTGGTGCTTGAACTCGGCCGGGAATTGATCGGTATCGCCGGTGTCATTGACCGCGAGCTGCCGCGTATCCAAAAGGAAATTGAGCAGCTTATTGAAAGATATTACGATAGCCGGGATTTTCTCTTTGTCGGACGTGGCCTCAATTTCCCGATCGCCCTGGAGGGAGCCCTCAAGCTCAAGGAGATCTCTTATATCCACGCCGAAGGCTACGCCTCGGGGGAACTGAAGCACGGCCCGATTGCCCTGATCGACAAGGACATGCCGGTGCTAGCCCTGGTACCGCAGGATGAGGTCTATCAGAAATCGATTTCCAACGTCGAGGAGATCAAGGCTCGGCAGGGGCGGATCATCCTTATCGGTACCGAAGGGGACAGCCATCTGCGAACGATCACCGATGACGTTATCTATCTCCCCGAGGTGCATTCGGCGATGAATCCCATCCTCTACACCATTCCGGCCCAGCTGCTGGCCTACGAGATCGCCACCAAACGCGGCTGCGATGTCGATCAACCGCGCAACCTGGCCAAGAGTGTTACCGTCGAATAGGCGGTAGTTTGACTGTGGCAAGATGCCGGGTGGGGGAGGCCTTTGCCCGGCTGTGTTTTTTAGGTGCCGGCTGTCCCTGATTACAGACGGTCGATTACCCTCGCCATTCGGTTCTCGGCCACGTCCGGGCGGAGGAGAACCTCCTGCCGCTTCTCGTCCTCTTTGTAAAGCAGGATATCTTCCTTGGTTATTTCCATGGCAAAGATGGTGCCTCCGCCGAGGCTCTTGTCTTGCCAGCGCTCAAGAAACCAGTCTACATCCTCACGACTAACCGACCAGCTGAGGCCGAGGGGGTTTCCGGTCATCGAACCGCGGTAGGCGGTAGTGCTTTGAAACGGGAAAGGTTTGCCCTCGGCGTACAAACGGGCTGGGTCGCACTGCAGCAGCAGGGATTTCCATTCGGCATAATCGCCGACCGCGGCAAAGGGGGTGTTTTTCTTCAAATATAATAGCAAAACCGTCTTTTCCAGATCGCCGGCCTGGCGGAATTTCTCCAGGTTGTTATGGAGAAACTGCAGGTGGTCGAGGGGATGGAGTCCTTGCATTGCCTCCAGGGGCTTGCTGTGACCTTCCAGATGGTCGAGTATCACCTTGATCTTTTGGTCCTGAAGGGCCTTGTGCCGTTCTTGCATCTTGGCGTTGGCGAAGCTTCCGGTAAAATCGTCGGGGGGATACAGAAAGCGGATACGATCGAGGTTCCAGGGCATGTTCTTGTCTCGTTGGTAGATGATCATCGGCGCCTCTCTTGTGCTATGTATTGTTGATGAAATCTGATGCCTGCTCCGCTTGTCGGAATATGGTGCCGGCCGGGGGCAATGCCGTTGCCGCCGCTAGGTTTCGGACGGCAGTGAAAGCCAGTGGTTGGCCACGTCCAGCATGCGGCTTGCAAAGGCCCATTCGTTATCAAACCAGCAGAGCATCTTGATTAGTCGTCCGCCGCTGACCCTGGTCTGGGTGCCATCAACGACCGCCGAACGGGGATCGGTGTTGAAGTCGACGGAGGCGTGCGGTTCTTCGGTATACCCGAGCAGCCCCTTGAGCCTGCTCTGTGATTCCCTGGCCATGATGGCGTTGATCTCGGTTACGGTTGTGTTCTTTTCGACGTTGATGGCCAGGTCCATCAGCGAGACATTGATGGTCGGCACCCGCACATGCAGGCATTCGAAACGATTTGCCAGATGCGGCATGAGCCGGCTGATGCCTTTGGCCAGGCCAGTGTCGACCGGGATGATCGAGTGCAGGGCGCTGCGGGTCAGGCGGAGATTGGTGTGATGGTAGGTATCGATCACTGGTTGGTCGTTCATCGCCGAATGGATGGTGGTGGTGACGCCGCTCTCGATACCGAACTCCCGGTGCAGGATATCAAGAATCGGCACGATGCAGTTGGTAGTGCACGAGGCGTTGGAGACGATGCGGTGGTTGCTGCGCAGCAGTTCCTGGTTATAGCCATAGATGATGGTTGCATCCACCTGTGGCAGGGAGGGGTGTGACAGGAGCAGCCGTCTGGCCCCCTGTGCCAGGTGCGATTCAGCGGGGGCCAGATCGAAAAAGGAGCCGGAGCATTCAAAGAGCAGATCGATGCCAAGCTCACGCCAGGGCAGCTTGCCCGGGTCCGCCTGGTTGATGATGCGTATCGGGTCTTCGCCTATATACAGGAAATCCTTGTCAAAGCGGAGGGGATACGGAAAGCGGCCATGGGTGGTATCGTAGCGGGTCAGGTAGGTGAGGGTTTCAATGTCGGCCAGATCGTTGATGGCGACGATCCGCATCTTCGACCTGAACGGGCTTGAATAGATGGCACGCAGCACGCTCTGGCCGATTCGCCCGTAACCGTTGATGGCAACTTGAAAAGTCATTCTCTTGTGTCCGTTGTACGCCTTACGGAAGGTTATGAAAAAGTACCGTTCGCCGGGGATGGCAATTGGTTGGTTTCGCGCTCTATCAATACCTCGGTTTGAAAGAGATAACAACCGGATTATTTACCGGAAAATTCGACAAGGAAGGCAATCTGAGGTTGTTTTGGCAACATACTGTGGTAGTGTTGCAGCAGGATCTGCTTTCGAGCAAAAAGCGGGAAAATCGCCAGGAAGGGAGAGGCTATGAACGAAGACGGCAGGATAATTGTAATCACCGGCAACGGTAAGGGGAAGACTACCGCTGCTCTCGGCGCGGCATTTCGGGCACTTGGCCACGGGCAAAAGGTATGCGTCATTCAGTTTTTAAAGGGTCAGGGGAAATATGGCGAGCGGCTGATGGCCGGCAAGACCGACAACCTCGATTGGTTTATCTGTGGCAAGGGCTTTGTTTTTAATAAGGAAAATATCGAAGAGGATCGCGATGTCGCCCGAGATGGCTTTGCCCTTGCCGAGGAAAAGATTCTCAGCGACCTCTATGATCTGGTGATTCTCGATGAGATTACCTATCTGCCGCACTACGATTTCCTGGCTGTTGAGCATATCGTTGGTTTGCTGCGGCAAAAACCAAAGCGTCTGTCGGTCATCCTGACCGGTAGAAATGCCGATCCGCAGTTGGTGGAAGTTGCCGATACCGTTTCGAACATCCAATGCATCAAACACGCCTACGAAAAAGGCATTAAAGCCCAGAAAGGCATAGAATTCTGAGGTATTTTACGGGTGGGACGGCCTTTCATGAATCCATAGGGGGAAAGAAAATTATGCCACAGCAAGGTGTTTTGACAGGAATTCGGGTGCTCGATTTGTCGCGGATGCTCCCCGGCCCCTATTGTTCGATGATTCTTGGCGATCACGGTGCCCAGGTCATTGCCATCGAGGATAAAAAGTTTCAGAGCGACGGCCTGTTTTTCAGCGATTTGAACCGCAATAAACGCCACCTGTCGTTGAATCTGAAAAGCCCGCAAGGCATGGAGGTATTCTTCCGGCTGGTGGAGAAGGCCGATGTCATCCTTGAGGGTTTTCGCCCCGGGGTTGTGGAGCGGCTGGGGGTGGATTACCAGACGGTACGGCAGAAAAATCCCCGGATCATCTACTGCTCGATTAGTGGTTTCGGTCAGACCGGTCCCGCACGTCTCCGGGCCGGCCACGATGTCAATTATTTGAGCGCCTCGGGGGTGCTCAGCCTTATTGGCGAGAAGCACCGGCCGCCGGCCATCCCCGGCGTGCAGGTCGCCGACATTGCCGGCGGTGGACTGAATGCGGTCATTGGCATCCTCTTGGCCCTGCTTGCCAGGGAAAGAACCGGCGAAGGCCAGTATATCGATATCTCAATGACCGACGGTATGGTCGGCTTTCTTTCCCTGCCGTATTATTTTGCCCGGCAAAACGGACAGCCTCCGCAACAAGGTGATGCCCTGCTTTCCCATCGCTACGCCTGCTACAACACCTATGAAACCGCCGACGGCCGGTATCTCGCCCTCGGCGCCGTCGAAAACAAGTTCTGGCGCGGACTTTGTGATCACCTGCAGTGTCCGGAATATATTGCCCTGCAGTATGACGAGACACGGCGGCAAGAGATCATCGACTTTCTTCGCCAAACCTTTCTCGGCAAGACCCTTGCCGCCTGGGAAGCGGAGCTGGCAGGTCTTGACATCTGCTGCACGGTGGTCAGAACCATGGATGAGGTCCTGACCAACGAGCTGTTTCAAGAGCGGGAGATGGTTTACAGCTACACCGACGCCAACGGGGCAGAGCGCCACGGCTTTGGGATCCCGGTGAAGCTGAGCAGGACACCGGGCAGCATCAGGACGATGCCCACTGCCTTCGGGGCGGCAACCAGGGAGATTCTGGCCGAGGCCGGGTACACGGACGACCAGATAGCCGCCATGGTCGCCGGAGGTGTGGTGTAGCGCGGCCCGGGCGGGTCTTTAGCGGCGGTCTACTTCTGTCCCAGTTCAGCTGCCGCGTCTGCCGCAAAATCGCTTAGTTGCCCGCCGAAGTTCTCAAAGAATCTCGGGTAGGTTTTGCCGTAGGCCTCGAAGATTCTGGCAAAGGGCAGGTCGGCGAAGTGACCGTGATCCTTTACATATTCCATGTGTCTTTGGCCATGGGTGTCGTAGGGATGAAAGATCGAGTCATGGATGCCGTCAAACTCAAGAGGGACCACGCCAAACTTGGTGCATAGCGCCAGGTTGAAGGCGGGGGTCGCCTTGACCCATTTTTCCTGCAGGTACATCTCCGTATAGCCGTGGTAGACAAAGAGGTCGGTGCCCATCATCGCCCGCAGTTTGGCGGTTGACAGGTGATTGGTGACATCGGCGAAGCCCAGGCGGCAGGGGATGCCCTGTTGCCTGCCGACCGCAGCCAGCAGAACCGCCTTAGCAACGCAATAGCCGGATTGTTTTTTGAGGACCGAGCTGGCCTTCATCGCCTCAGGAGAGTAGCGCAGATCGTAGGGATCGTACTTGATTTGGTCGCGCACCGCGTAGTACAGGGCAAGTGCCCGGTTCATCGGCATTTTTTCCTCGCGGCAGACGCCGTTTGCAAAAGCCGCCACCTCGGGGCTGTCGAAATCGAGGAAGAAGGTGGGCAGCAGGTACTGATTAAGGTCTTCAGACATGGCAATCAGGTTCCGGTAAATTGTGGTTTGCGTTTTTCGGCGAAGGCGGTCACCGCCTCCTGTAAGTCCCTGGAGGGGATGATATTAGCGCTGATCGAGGCCACATATTTCAGGCCGTCATCGATCGATTTCCCTACGCAATAATTGAGGACGTCCTTCGATGCCTGGACGGCCAGCGGCGAGTTGCCGGCGATCTCGGTGGCCAGTGTCAGGGCTCTTTCCATGAGGGCCTGTTGGTCGGGGCAGACCTCGTTTACCAGAAGGATCTCTTTGGCCTTGGCGGCATCGATAGTTCTTGCGGTATAGGCCAGTTCCCGGGCATAACCCTGGCCGACGATCAAAGGGATGCGTTGGAGAACGCCGACATCGGCGACAAAACCGACCGCCGCCTCTTTCAAGGAGAACTGGGCGTCCGCTGAACAGATACGGATGTCGCAGGCGGTGGCCATGTCGAGTCCGGCCCCGACGCAATGGCCGTGAATGGCGGCAATGACCGGTTTTCGGCATTTTTCAATGGCCGAGATGCCGTTCTGGAGCTGCCTGATCTTCGGGAGAAAGCGCCATTTGGTGGCACCTGATTGGTTTTTATCCATGAGTTCAGGAAGTTGGGGAACCATTCCCTGGAGATCAATTCCTGCCGAGAAGCAGGATCCCTTGCCGGCGACAATGACTACCCGAATCTCCGGGTCTTCATCGAGGCCGGCAAAGATAGCCAGCGGCTCCGTCCAGGCCGCCGGGCCCATGGCGTTTTTCTTTTCCGGACGATTGAGGTATACCCAGGCGATGGGACCCTGCTTTTCAACAAGATAGAAGTGGTTTTGATTCATAAGTATCTCCGAGTGGTGATGCTACGCATTGCCCAAACAGTAGCACAGTTTTATTGTTTGCCGGAGTCTATAGGGATTTGGGCGGATTGAGTAAACATTGTCGAGAGCGGCGGTCGATATTTGCATATTCACCAAGGATCATTACTATAACCGTCAAGTCGGACAATTTGTATCAGTCAATTCAATGAGAATTGGAGGGAAGGGGCTTTGCCATTAAAAATCGCCATCCTGGTACGGGAAGAAACCACCAAGCGTTGTACCGGTAAAGGTTGTCTGCGCAGCTTTTTTGAAAAAACTGAAAGCTTTGCCAGGTATCGTGGGCAACACGTTGAATTGGTAGCATTCTTTCATACCGGCGGTGACCTTGACCATAAACTTGCGAAACTGAAGAAGTCCGGGGTCGAGGTTATCCATCTGTCGACCTGTCTGCGCGGCAAGGACCCCAATTACCACCGGTTTATTGAGCAGGTTTCCAGGGATTTTACCGTGGTTGGCTACACCCACGGCTCAGAAGAGGCGAAGGTCCCGAGCCCTTTTCCCGTTTCCAGCAAAGGGTAAGAGGTGGCCGTCATCGATCTTCTCTGCACCGAAAAACTACGGCAGGATATCGCCGGAAAAATCGCAGGTCATCAGCGGCTTGCCCTGCCGCCGGCCAAATTGCGGCAAGCGGCGGTGGCGCTCTGCGTCGTTGACTATTGCGGCGAGGGCGATTTGGACGGCCTTGCTCCGGTGCCACTTGATAGCGCTGCCCTAATTTTGACGAGAAGGGCAAAAACCATGAAGAATCATCCGGGGCAGTGGGCCTTGCCGGGCGGTCGCCTGGATGCCGGTGAAAGCCCGGAACAGGCCGCCCTCCGTGAACTGAACGAGGAGGTTGGCCTGGAACTGACGCCCGACCGGGTGTTTGGCTGCCTTGATGACTTTATAACCAGATCCGGGTTCATCATCACGCCGGTGGTGGTTTGGGGCGGGCCCGGGGTCGTGCTCGTCAAGAACGACCGCGAGGTCTCCTCGATCCACCGCATTCCCTGCGCCGAATTGTTACGCCGTGATGCACCCCTGCTCGAAACCGTCGGCGGCGATCACCAACCGGTGCTTTTCATGCCGGTTGGTGACACCTGGATTGCCGCCCCGACCGCTGCCATGCTCCTTCAATTTCGCGAGGTCGCACTTCTCGGGCGGGAGATCAGGGTCGGTCATTACGAACAACCCACCTTTGCCTGGCGGTAAGGCTACGTTGGCAGCTAGTAAGCCCAATCGAAAACCAGCCCTTGCGGTGTGAATACCCGCCTACATATTCCGCCGGTACCGCCCTCCCACCGCGTACAATGCGTTGGCGATCTGCCCGAGACTGCAGGATTTCACCGTATCCAGGAGCTCGGCAAAGATATTGCCACCGGAGAGGGCAACCCCTTGCAATCGGCTGAGAGCCGCCTCGCTTTCATGTTTATGGCGTTCATGGAAGGAGGCAAGTCTGCTGATCTGCTCGTTCTTTTCGTCATCGGTGGACCGGGCCAATTCCAGGGTGGCATTCAGGGCATCGAAGTCGGCATTCGGGTTACGGAAGGTGTTGACGCCGATGATCGGCAATTCGCCTGAATGCTTCTGGCGCTCGTAATACATCGATTCTTCCTGGATCTTGCTCCGCTGGTAGCCGGTTTCCATGGCACCGAGAACGCCGCCCCGTTCGGTGAGCCGGTCAAATTCCGCCAGGACCGCTTCCTCGACGAGGTCGGTAAGTTCCTCGACAATAAAACTGCCCTGGTTGGGGTTTTCGTTTTTCGCCAGGCCCCATTCCCGGTTGATAATCAGTTGAATAGCCAGCGCCCGGCGCACCGATTCCGAGGATGGGGTGGTGATCGCCTCGTCGTAGGCGTTGGTGTGCAGGCTGTTGCAGTTGTCATAGATGGCGCAAAGGGCCTGCAGGGTGGTGCGGGTATCGTTAAACTGGATTTCCTGGCTGTGCAGCGACCGGCCGGAGGTCTGGATATGGTATTTGAGCCGTTGGGAAGTGGTTGAGGCGCCGTATTTTTCGCGCATGGCAACCGCCCAGATGCGCCTGGCGACCCGGCCGATAACGGTGTATTCGGGGTCCATACCGTTGGAGAAGAAGAACGACAGGTTCGGGGCTATCTCGTCAATGGACATGCCCCGCGCCAGATAGTATTCAACGTAGGTGAAGCCGTTGGAAAGGGTCAAAGCCAGCTGGGTCAGCGGGTTGGCCCCGGCCTCGGCGATATGATAGCCGGACACCGACACCGAATAGAAGTTCTTGACCTTATTGGCGATGAAGTACTCCTGAATGTCGCCCATCATCTTTAAGGCAAATTCGATGGAGAAGATGCAGGTGTTCTGCCCCTGGTCTTCCTTGAGGATATCCGCCTGGACGGTGCCCCGGACGTTGGCGAGGACCAGGGCTTTGATCTCAGCGTATTCCGAGGTGTCCGGACGGCGGTTATGCTCTGCGGCGAATTTTTCCACCTGCTGGTCGATGGCGGTATTCATGAACATCGCCAGGATGATCGGCGCCGGGCCGTTGATGGTCATGGACACCGAGGTCGTCGGTGAACACAGGTCAAAGCCGTCGTAGAGAAGTTTCAGATCGTCAAGGGTGCAGATGCTGACTCCCGAGGTGCCGATCTTGCCGTAGATATCCGGGCGAATCGCCGGGTCCCAGCCATAGAGGGTAACGGAATCAAAGGCGGTGGACAGCCGTTTGGCCGGATAATTCTCGGAAAGCAGTTTGAAGCGCTTGTTGGTCTGGGCAGGGCCGCCCTCGCCGGCGAACATCCGGGTTGGGTCTTCGCCCGTTCGTTTCATCGGGAAGACCCCGCCGGTGTAGGGGAAGTAGCCGGGTAGATTTTCCTTGCGCATCCAGGTGTAAATATCTGCCGGATCGGTGAATTTTGGTAATGCCACCTTGCGAATCTTGGAGTGGGACAAGGACTGAGTGACGAGGGGCACGCAGATTTTCCGGTTGCGCACCGTATACACCAACTGGTCGCCGGAATAGTCTTCCTTGGTTTTTTCCCAGCCATGCAGGAGGCCGGAGGTTTCTTGGCTGATGGCCCCGGCCAGAGCGGCGGTTTTTTCCTTCAGGTGGCCGAGCAGTTTGGCAACCTCCGGCTTGTCCTGATCGTCGGCCAGCAATATTTCCAGGCTTTTCTGCAGGTGGTGGTGGCGGCGAACCGCTGTGGCCTGTTTTTTGGTGGTATTGTGGTAGCTGCGGACCGTATCCGAGATCTCGGCCAGGTAGCGAATGCGTTGCGAGGGGATGACGATAGTCTTGGACGAGGACATCTTCTCCGCCGGCTTGGGCAGGCTGGGGTGGAGCTCCAGGCCGGTTTTCTTCTTCAGTTCCTCGATAATTCCATGGTAGAGGGCGGTGATGCCGTCGTCGTTGAATTTTGAGGCGATGGTGCCGTATACCGGGAAGTCCTCCGCCGCCATGTCCCAGGCCTTGTGGTTGCGCTGCACCTGCTTGCGGATATCACGAATGGCATCGTCGCTGCCCTTTTTTTCAAATTTATTGACGACGATGATGTCGGCGTAGTCGAGCATGTCGATTTTCTCCAGCTGCGACGGGGCGCCGTACTCGCTGGTCATGACATAGATGGCAACATCGGCGATTTCGGTGATCTTCGAATCGCCCTGGCCTATGCCGGCGGTTTCGGCAATGATCAGATCGAAGCCGGCGGCCTTTGCCACCTGGATTGCCTCCGGCAGTGCCTCGGAGACCTCGCTGGCAGAATCCCTGGTTGCCAGGCTGCGCATATAGATGTTTTCCGACTGGCTGAGCGAATTCATGCGGATACGGTCGCCGAGCAAGGCGCCGCCGGTTTTCTTCCGGGAGGGATCGCAGCAGATGACGGCAATGCGGATATCTTTCAGATCATGGAGGAACCTGACAAGTATCTCGTCGGTGAGCGATGACTTGCCGGCGCCACCGGTACCGGTAATGCCAATGACCGGCGGGTGGTTTTTCTCGGCAAGCGGGCTGATAGCCGCCATGAGCTGACCAAGATTGTCCTGGCCGCCGATCTTGGCCTGCTGGACAGCGGAGATATAGCCGGCGATGGCCTTCGGGTTGTTCCAGAGCAGATGATCCGGCTGCAGGTCGTGGTAGGGAAGGGTCGGAAAATCGAGGAGTTCAACCATATGGTTAATCATTCCCTGGAGGCCCATCGAGGCGCCGTCCTCAGGAGAATAGATCTTCGCCACACCGTATTGTTCGAGTTCTTTTATCTCGTCGGCGACAATGACCCCGCCGCCGCCGCCGAAGACCTTAATATGCGAGGCGTTTTTCTCCTTTAAAAGGTCGATCATGTATTTGAAGGCTTCCATATGCCCGCCCTGGTAGCTCGACATGGCGATACCCTGAGCGTCTTCGGCGATGGCTGTGTCAACCAGTTCTTGAACCGAGCGGTTATGCGCCAGATGGATAACTTCAACCCCTGAGTCCTGCATAATCCTGCGCATGATGTTGGTGGAGGCATCATGGCCGTCGAAAAGGGAGGTGGCGGTGATTACTCGTACAAGGTTTTTCGGCCGGTAGACTACAACATTCGCATTCATGATTTCTCCTTGTGTCGCTCAAAAAGCTGAGGATGAGCGGGTCATGGTTTGTAGGAGGCAAATGGCAGTCAAGGGACTTCTAAATCGACACAACCGTCGCTGGATCGTGACCGGCATTTTTTGCTTCCTCAAGAAAACTCATAATAAATTCGGTTTGTTTTTCTATATACTGCTCGATGGTAAAGTGTTTACCGAAGTACCAGCGCCTAAAGGCCCAGGTATGTCCGAGTACTGATATGTTATGGCCGATTAGATTGATCGTATCATCTTCGAGCATCGGTAACTTGCCTATGCTGCGAAGTTCGTACATCGCTTCAATAAAAAGACCGGTGATCCGCAATTCCGCTTCAAGCACCTTTTCCTGCCATTTCAGAGGAAGGAAGTGGGTGACCTGATACATCAGCAGGACGTGGTCGCTCATTCTATTACAGGCAAGAAAATACTCGCGGATGACCTCGGCCAGAGCCGCTTTACCGATGGTTGGCCTGGCGAGGGCCTCCTTCACTCCTTTTTCAACCTCCGAATGGATAGCAATACACACCAGGTAGAGCACGTCATCCTTTGTCGATACGTATTCATACAGCGAACCAATGGACAGCCCGGTTTCCCTGGCCAGGGCGCGGGTGGTTGTTTTGTGGTATCCATGCTTTATGAAGAGCTTAACGGCCCCATCGGCTATCTGCCGCCTTCGTTCCTTGACCAGATCTTGATTTTTAATATTGGTGGTGACTTCGTCTCCGAAGCTTATATCCTCAATGTCCATTAGCAGTCCCCAGGATTATTCTTTTGTTTGTTGTTTGGCTTTTGCCAAAGCGATGAGCAAAAACGTATACAAAAAAGACGCAGAACAAAAGAAAAATCTCTTCCCGACAAGGTGTTGGTAATTGCCAACAGGTTTTTTCACGAACACATTGTTTTCGGTTGCGAACCGGCAAACTCCATCACATTTCAAGTGCGGGCGGCCTGCCGAAGTTCTTTGTTACAACAACAGTACATCTGAGCGCATAAAGAAATTGACAAATTGCATCGGTTGGGTCAGGATAAAACCGATCGAGCGCTTGGTCAGAATTGCTAACATAATATTTCTTTAATAAATTCTCAAGCAGATACCTTGCTCAATACCAACTGTGTGGCGAAGAATTCGACGACGTGATAATCATACTCTGCCAAAAAAGAAAAGTCAGAGGGAATTTCAGCCACCTGCCAGATGAGGAAAAAAATGAGAACAGCGGTGATCGTCAGTGCGGTAAGGACCCCTTTTGGAAGTTTTGGCGGTAGTCTCAGCAAGATTGGCGCAACCGACCTGGGTGCTTTGGTTATCAAAGAAGCAGTGGCCCGGGCAGGTATTGACAAGAGTCAGGTCAATGAGTGCATCATGGGCATGGTGCTGCCATGCGGCTATGGGCAGAACCCGGCCAAACAGGCGGCGATCAAGGCCGAACTGCCGCAGGAGGTGGAGGCGGTGACCGTCAACAAGGTCTGCGGTTCGGCGCTTAAGGCAGTCATGTTGGCCGCCCAGGCGATCCAGTGCGGCGATGCCGATGTCGTTGTCGCCGGGGGTATGGAGAATATGAGTATGGCTCCCTATTACCTCGAAAAGGCCAGGTGGGGACACCGCATGGGGCCGGGCAAGATCGAAGACCATATGGTGCATGACGGACTGTGGGACGTCGTCAACGACTTTCATATGGGCATGTCCAATGAACTGATCTGCGAAAATTGGCAGGTAAACAGGGCCGACCAGGACCGCTTTGCCGAAGAGTCCTACCGCAAGGCGCTGAAAGCGATAGGTGATGGAGTCTTTAAAGACGAGATCGTGCCGGTGCCCATTCCCCAGAAAAAAGGTGAAATCAAATTCTTTGCCGAGGATGAATGCCCCACTGAAACGAGTTACGAAAGCCTAGCCAAGATGCGGCCGGCCTTTAAAAAAGACGGGGTTGGCACAGCAGGCAACGCATCGATTATCAGTGACGGGGCGGCGGCGTTGCTCCTTATGAGCCGCGAAAAGGCGGAGGAGTTGGGGTGCACGATAATGGCCGAGGTCGGCGCCCAGGCATCCGCCGGAATAGAACTGCGCTACGTGCTCATGGCGCCGATCCTGGCGATTCCCAAAGTATTGAAAAAAGAAGGAATATCCCTGGGCGATGTCGATCTCTTTGAGATCAACGAGGCCTTCAGCGGGACCTCGGTGGCGATCAACCGGGTTCTGGAACTGGATACGAAGAAGGTAAACGTCAACGGTGGAGCCGTCGCTCTCGGTCATCCGATCGGTGCCAGCGGCGGCCGGTTGCTTACCACCCTTCTTCACGAGATGATCCGCAGAGATGCCAAGCGGGGACTGGCGTCGCTTTGTCTTGGTGGTGGTGAGGCTGTGGCTTTAGTGGTTAAACGATAATTGCGCGCAGAGAGGAAAAAATGGCGATAGAAAAATTCGGGGTTATCGGTTCCGGACAGATGGGCGGCGGCATTGCCCAGGTTGCCGCAACCAGCGGTCTGCAGGTCTTGATGAGTGACATCAAGGAAGAATTCACCCAAAAGGGTCTGGCATTGATAGCCAAGAATCTTGCCCGGAGTGTGGAAAAAGAGAAAATCACCGCCGCCGAGCGCGATGCCATTCTTGGCCGGATAACCACCACCACGAACCTTGCCGACATGGCCGGCGTTGATTATGTCGTTGAGGCGGCGGTTGAACGGCAGGATCTGAAATTTAAGATATTTCAGGATCTTGATACCTTCTGCCCGCCCCATACCATTCTTGCTACCAATACCTCTTCCATCCCCATCGGCCGGATAGCCGCCCAGACCAAGAGGCCGGATAAGGTCATCGGCATGCATTTCATGAATCCGGTGCCGGTGATGAAGCTGGTCGAGGTCATCAAAGGCCTGGCTACCAGTCAGGAAACCTTTGATATCACCTGGGAGCTTTGCAAGAAATTTTCTAAGACTCCTGCGGAAGCCAACGATTTTCCGGGATTTATTGCTAATCGTATCCTCATGCCGATGATCAATGAGGCAATCTTTTGCCTGTATCAGAGCGTCGGCAAGGTCGAGGATATCGACACGGTCATGAAACTTGGCATGAATCATCCGATGGGGCCGCTGGCCTTGGCCGACCTCATCGGCCTTGATACCTGTCTGGCGATCATGGAAACCCTTTATGACGGCTTCAAAGACTCGAAATATCGACCCTGTCCGCTGCTTCGCAAATACGTTGAGGCGGGTTGGCTGGGCCGAAAGACCGGCAAGGGTTTTTACCAATATTAACGCAGCAAAAGGGACTGACTCGCTTCAACATACCGGGGAGGAAGTATGCATACTATCGATAAGAGCGTACCGGTTCAAGAGCTTGAGATAAGAATTAAGAATTTACAGCAGGCTATCGCTGTAAACGGTCTGGATAGCGCCCTGATCGTCCAGAAAACCGATCTGTTTTATTTCTCCGGTACCTCCCAGCAGGGATGGTTGTATGTTCCCGTCACTGGCAAGCCGATTCTCATGGTTTACAAGGAATATGAGCGGGCCCTGGCCGAGTCGTCTCTTGGGCAGATTGTCAGCATTGTCGGCATTAAAAAGATACCCGAAACTATCGCCGGATTCGGTTATCCCCAGCCGGTCTCGATCGGCATGGAATTCGATGTCTTGCCGGTCAGCCTATTTTTTCAGTATCAGAAGGTCTTTGAGAAGGCCCGGATCCAGGATATTTCCAGCGACATCCGGCTGATCCGGGCGGTAAAGTCGGAATTTGAGATCGGCAAACTGCGGGCGGCGGCGGCATTGTCGGATAAGGTCGCGGCGCGGGTGCCGGAGCTGCTCGTTGCCGGGAAGACCGAGGTGGCCCTTGCCGGAGAGCTTGAGGGGTATGCTAGAAGCCTTGGTCATCAGGGGATTGTGCGCATGCGCATGTTTGGTGCCGAACTCTACTATGGCCACCTGATGTCCGGGGACGCAGCAGCGGTGCCGAGCTATCTTGCCTCGCCGACCGGCGGGTCGGGGGTGAGCAGCGTTGTCGGCCAGGGCGCCGGCTACAAGAAAATCGCCGCCGGCGAGGCGCTTCTTGTCGATTATGTCTTTGCTCTCGACGGCTATATCTCCGATCATGCCAGGATATTTTCCATCGGCCTGCTACCCGGAGAACTGCTCGCGGCGCACGATGCCATGCTCGACATTCAAGAGAAGATTAAAGTGCAGGCAAAACCGGGGGCGATTACCGGTGAGATCTACGACCTAATGGTCGCCATGGCCGAGGAAAAGGGCTATGGCGAATATTTCATGGGGGTCGGTGAGAGACGGATCCGCTTTACCGGCCATGGCGTCGGCCTGGAACTCGATGAATATCCCTTCCTTGCCAAAGGCCAGAAATTACCCCTGCAAGCGGGGATGGTCATCGCTCTTGAACCGAAAACGATATTCCCGGGCCTCGGGGTCGTCGGTATTGAGAATACCCATCTGGTTACCGAAAACGGGCTTGATCCCTTGGGCAAGTTCCCGGACGGGATTTGTTCTGTAGCGGAAAAAGGCTAAGAGATACTCCCAGGGAACTTGCCCATGGCGTGTTGCGAAGAGGCTGGCACGGGACGGCTCGCCCAAAACCGCATGCTGATGCTGGTTCCGAGGCCGAAGACCACTGATATTTCTTGACGTTTTTAATTCTTGGAGGGCAGAGGATGGAGTTTCAAAACATTACGCTGGTAAAGGAAGAGGCAATCGCCACGGTGACCATCAACCGGCCAAAGGCGCTGAACGCATTGAACCTGGACACCTTGATGGAGATGCGCCAGTGCTTCAGGGAGCTTGGCGAAGACCGGCAGATTCGGGTGGTTATCATCACCGGAGGAGGGGAGAAGGCCTTCGTCGCCGGTGCCGACATCGCCTATATGCAGGCGCTTGAACCGGCCCAGGGGAAGATCTTCGGCAAACTTGGCCACGAGGTGCTGCGCACCATTGAATACCTGCCCCAGCCGGTCATTGCCGCCGTCAACGGCTTTGCTCTGGGTGGCGGCTGTGAATTGGCCCTTGCCTGCGATATTCGCTTTGCTTCCAGTAACGCCAAGTTCGGTCAGCCCGAGGTGAATCTCGGAATAATCCCCGGATTCGGCGGCACGCAGCGTCTGCCGCGCCTTGTCGGCAAGGGCCTGGCCAACGAATTGCTGTTTTCCGGCAACATCATCGATGCGGAAGAGGCCTGCCGAATCGGCCTGGTCAACAAGGTCTTCTCCCCGGAGAACCTGATGATTGAGTGCCGTGCACTAGCGGCAAAAATTGCCTCGCGCGGTCCGGGGGCGGTACGTCTGTGCAAGGAGGCAGTCAATAACGGCATGGAGCTTGATCTCACCCGGGCCTGTGTCTATGAGGCCGACCTTTTTACCCAGTGTTTCAGCAGTGCCGATCAGCGGGAAGGGATGCTCGCCTTCCTTGAAAAGCGTGCCCCGAATTTTCAGGACAAATAACAAAAACGATAGGATAAACACCTATGAACTTTGATCTAAGCGAAGAACAGCGGCTGATCCAGGAAACGGCACGGGAGTTTGCGGCCGTCGAATTGGAGCCGGCGGCGGCCGGGCTTGACCGCGGTGAAGACGACGCCATTTTCTATACCAATCTCAAGAAATTGGCTGAGCTTGGTTTTATGGGCCTTAATATCCGTGATGAGTACGGCGGTTCTGAGGCGGGCACCGTGGCCTTCAGCCTGGCCATGACCGAGATTGCCCGGGCCTGCGCCTCGACGGCGGTCACGGTGTCGGTAAATAACATGGTCGGCGAGGTCATTCAGGCCCTCGGCAACGATGAACAAAAGAAAAAATACATAGCCCGGATCTGTAGCGGTGAATATCCTGCCGGGGCCTTTGGGCTTACCGAGCCGGGTGCCGGTTCCGATCCGGCCGGGATGACCACCACGGCGGTGCGCGATGGTGAGGATTGGGTTCTTAATGGTTCGAAGATCTTTATCACCAGCGGCTCCTGTGCCGGGGTCTTTGTCGTCTGGGCGGTGACCGACCAGACAGCCGCCAAAGGAAAGGGGATCAGCCTTTTCCTCGTTGAAGCAGGGACGAAGGGGCTGATTGTCGGCAGAAAAGAGGAAAAAATGGGGCAGCATGCCTCGCCCACCAACGAGATACTTTTTCAGGATTGCCGTATTCCCGCTTCGGCCATGATGGGCAAAGAAAACGACGGTTTTCGCGCGGCTGTGGCCGAATTGGCCGGAGGACGGATCGGAATTGGCTCCCTGGCGCTTGGTATCGGTCTTGCGGCGATGGACAAGGCCACCCGCTACTCCTTGGAGCGTGCCCAGTTTGGCAAAAAGATCAGCCAGTTTCAAGCCATCCAGTGGAAGATCGCCGACATGTACACCGATCTTGAGGCGGCAAGACTTTTGCTGCTCCATGCCGCCTTCAAAAAGGAACAGGGCCGACCCTATGCCAAGGCGGCCTCTATGGCCAAACTCTTTGCCTCGGAAGCGGCCAACCGGGCCTGCTACGAGGCAATGCAGATCTTCGGCGGCTACGGCTACACCCGCGAATTCCCCATTGAGCGTTACGCCCGTGATGCCCGGATTACCGCGATATACGAGGGAACCAGTGAGATCCAGCGGCTCATCATCGCCAGAGAGATTTTGAACGAATTTTCTTGATAGGGACAATTGATCCGGGTTGTGAGGCAAACTCCAACCCTGTCACAGGAAAGCTCAGGAGGGAAGGAGATGGACGATATCATCAGGAGCCGGCGGAGCATCCGGCGTTTTCAGGATAAAGAGGTGGCGAGCGAGACTCTCACTGAGCTCTTTGATGCAGCGCGCTTTGCCCCTTCGTGGGGAAATTTGCAGTGTTGGGAGCTTATCGTGGTCCGCCAGCCGGAGGACAAACTCCAGCTGGCGGGTCTGCTCACGGCCAAGAATCCCGCTACCAAATGCACCGAGACCGCGCCGGTTATTCTTGCCATCTGCGGCAATCCGCAAAAATCAGGCTACTATAAAGGGGTGCAGGTGACCAGATACCAACACTGGTTTCTCTACGATCTCGGCATCATCAGCCAAACCCTGTGTCTCAAGGCCTGGCAGCTGGGCCTGGGGTCGGTGATCGTCGGTTCCTTCGACCATAAGGCCGCCGAGGCGCTGCTCGGTGTGCCGGAAGGGTACGAACTAGTGTCGCTCATCGCCCTCGGTTACCCGGATCATGATCCGCCGGCCCCGAAGCGGCGGGAGATAGGGGATTTTGTCCATTATGATCGTTTTACCGGGTCTTGATCCTTCCCCATCACCATCTTCATTTTGACATTTCTTGTTTCCGCCGGTAAGATAGCAGGCTCGCTCAGAAATCGTCCCTACTCATTCTTCCTGCGGAAACTATGTTACAAATAGGCCTTGAGGTCTTTCTCAACGAATCCCTACCCGACTCCCTGCTTGGCAAAAGGTTCGGGTATCTCGCCAATCAGGCATCCACCGTCCGCGGATTGGTGCATGGACGAATCCTTCTGCAAAAAAAGCTCGACAAGCAGCTGACCTGCCTGTTTTCCCCGCAACACGGTTTTTTCTCGGAAAAACAAGATAATATGATCGAATCCGAGCATTCGCTTGATGCCGCCACCGGATTGCCAATCTTCAGCCTGTACGGTGAACACCGCCGACCAACGGCGGAGATGTTTGCCGGTCTTGATGTGCTGCTCATTGATCTGGTCGATGTCGGCACCAGGGTCTATACTTTTTTATATACCATGGCCTATTGTCTTGAAGTGGCCGCCGAGCTCGGTAAACAGGTTGTTGTCCTTGACCGGCCCAACCCTGTCGGCGGCGACAGAATTGAAGGCAATCTGTTGCAGGCTGACTGCATTTCATTTGTCGGCCTGTATCCCTTGCCCATGCGTCACGGCCTGACCTTTGGTGAGCTTGCCCTTTTTATCAACAAGGAATTTACCATCGGCGCCGAGGTGACGGTGGTGAAGATGCGCGGCTGGCGGCGCAATATGCTGTTCCGCGACACCGGCTTTCCCTGGGTGGCACCATCTCCGAATATGCCCACCCCCGAGACGGCCCTGGTGTATCCCGGACAGGTGCTTTGGGAAGGAACCAACGTCAGTGAGGGCCGGGGGACGACCCTTCCCTTTGAATTTGTCGGCGCCCCGTATTGGCGCCATGATGCCATGCTGCATCAATTGACGGGCATTGACCTGCCGGGGTGCTTCCTGCGGCCGATTGTCTTCCAGCCGACTTCCGGCAAATGGGCCGGTGAGGCGTGTCATGGCTTTCAGATCCATGTCACCGATCCCAGGACGTATCAGTCCTATCGCACCAGTCTCGCTCTTTTGCAGGCGGCAATGCATCTTTACCGAAAGGATTTCCGCTATAAGGAGCCACCCTATGAATACGAATATCAGCGGCTACCGCTTGATCTGATCCTTGGCAGTCGAAGGGTTCGCGAGGCCCTGGAAGGGGGGCAGGATGTGCTGGAACTTGAGGCTACCTGGCAGGATGAACTGAACAGCTTTGAAGGTACCAGAAAAAACTATTTTCTTTATTCGTGAACGGTATGAACGAAAAACAACTCACTTTGGATACCCTCGCCGCCATGGTGCAGGGGGAAGTGGTCGGTGATAAAACGCTGGTTATTAGCGGTGTTGCGCCCCTGGAAAGTGCCGGGCCAAGGGATATTTCCTTTCTTGCCAAGGCAAATCAGGCCGACCAGTTAGAGGTCACCGGCGCCGGAGCGGTGCTCGTGCCACGCGGGGTTACCGGGAAAGACAATCTGCCGGTGATTCAGGTCCGCGATCCCTATCTGGCGGTGGCGATCATTCACAACCATTTCTTGGACGAACCTTTTGTCGCAACCGGTGTCCATCCCCGCGCCTTTGTCGGTGTAGATTGTGCGCTGGGTCATGCGATTTCCATCGCCCCTCTGGCGGTACTCGGTGAGCGGGTGCGGATCGGCGAACGGGTCACTATCGAGGCCGGAGTCGTTATCGGCGACGATGTACAGATCGGCGACGACACCACCATCAAGGCCAATGTCACTATTTATAAAGGTTCAGTGATCGGCAAGAGGGTCACTATCCACTCCGGGACAGTCATCGGCAGTGACGGCTATGGCTACGCCGCCAACGAGCGGGGCGAGCACATCAAGAGGCCGCAAGTGGGTACGGTCAGGATCGACGATGATGTGGAGATCGGCGCCAACACCTGCATCGACCGGGCGACTTTTGGGATCACCTGGATCAAATCCGGGACAAAAATAGACAACCTGGTACAGGTCGCCCACAATGTCGTCGTCGGCGAGAACAGCCTGCTGGTATCGCAGGTGGGAATCGCCGGTTCAACCACCCTTGGTCGCAATGTGGTTCTGGGTGGACAGGCCGGCACCGCCGGCCATCTGGTCATCGGCGATCAGGTAATGGTTGCCGCACGGGGTGGAATCCATAATAATCAACCGAAAGGGGCGGTGGTTGGCGGAGCCCCGGCCATCCCCATCCGCCAGTGGGCAAAATGCAGTGCGGTGTATGCAAAACTGCCGGAGCTGCAAAGTCAAGTAAGAGCTAATACCAAGGCCATTGCCGAAATGATCGGCCGGGCGAAGGATGAAGAAGAGTCAAGGAGAGCATCTGATGAGTGAAACTGTAATACCTGAAAAAATTGATATCGTAGAGATTCTCAAGCTGTTGCCGCATCGTTATCCCTTTGTCATGGTTGATAGAATACTTTCCCTTGAGCTCGGCAAGGAGATTGTCGGCCTGAAAAACGTGACGATCAACGAGCCGTTTTTCCAAGGCCATTTCCCGGCAAGGCCGGTAATGCCCGGGGTATTGATCCTTGAAGGGATGGCCCAGGTGGGTGGGATCATGGCCTACTATGGCAGTCCTGAGGCCATCGGCAATAAATTACTGTTCTTTGCCGGGATCGATAAGGCCAGGTTCAGAAGACCGGTTGTGCCCGGCGATCAGCTGATTTTTACCTTGAAACTCCTTAAGGAAAAGCGATCGATCATGATGATGGGGGCAACTGCCACCGTTGATGGCCAGCTGGTAGCTGAGGCCGAACTCATGGCGTCGTTTTCATAACTGGTGTACTATGGCCGGGCCGAAAAGACTTGCAATAGTAGAGCGGAGCAAGTAAGGAGAGCAGCTCTCCTTCCCCGAAAGTCATAATAAGGTATCAATTTCGAGAACTCGACCCGTTCTCGTCCTTTATAAGAAGAGAAAATATGCCCATACATCCAACAGCAGTAGTTGATCCCCAGGCCGAACTTCATTCCTCCGTTATCGTTGGGCCCTATGCCGTTATCGGTGCTCAGGTGCGCATCGGCGCCGGCACCAAGGTGGAGCCCCACGCCGTCATTAATGGCCCGACGACCATCGGCGAGCGAAATCTCATAGGCTCGTTTTCAGTAATTGGCGGTGCCCCTCAGGATCTCAGCTATAAGGGGGAGCCGACCGAATTGATTATCGGCTCGGACAACCAGATCCGTGAATTTGCCTCGATCCATCGCGGGACCCCGAGCGGTCATAAGAAAACGGTTATCGGCAACCATAATCTGCTCATGGCCTACACCCATGTGGCCCATGACTGTGTTATCGGCAACCACGTCATCATGGCCAACGTTGCTACCCTCGCCGGTCACGTTGAGGTCGGCGACCGGGCATCCATTGGGGGTCTCGTCGCCATTCATCAATTCTGCCGCATTGGCACCTTCAGCTATATCGGCGGTGTGTCGGGGATCAGTCTCGATGTGCCGCCCTATGTCATTATCGCTGGAACGAGAAACCGGACGCGAATCTCCGGTGTCAACAAGGTTGGGTTAAAGCGTAATGGCTTCAGCCGCGAGACCATTAAAAATCTCGACGAGGCCTTCAGGATAATCTTCAGAACGCCGAATCTGCTGATGAAAGATGCCATCGAGGTGGCGAAGAACGAGTATCCGGAATGCCCGGAGGTACAGACCCTGGTGAAGTTTTTCGAAGACTCGAAACGCGGCGTGGTCAAGCAGACAGTTGAGGATTAAGCGGTACGGTTGGCATGGCAAGTGATCCGCAGACAATTGGGATTATTGCCGGTGGTGGGCAATTCCCCCGGCTTTTCATTGACGCGGCCCATAAAGAGGGACGACGGGTAGTTGTCGTTGCCCACAAGGGCGAAACCGATGAACAGGTCGCTGCCGCGGCCGATGCCGTTGTTTGGGTAAAGCTCGGGCAGCTTGGCAAGGTGATTAACTTTCTGCACAAGGAGGGAGCGGGAGAGACGGTTTTTCTCGGCACCATCACCAAGACCAAGATCTTCCGCGATGTCCTGCCGGATTTTAAGGCCTTGTCATTGTGGAATAAAATCGACCGGAAGCAGGACGACGCCATTCTCCGGGCCTTTGCCATGGCCCTTGAAAAAGAAGGCATAAAGGTTCTCGAATCGACCATTTACCTTCGACACCTGCTCTTTCCGGCGGGTGTATTGACAAAGAAGAAACCCTCCCAGGCCCAGCGGCAGGACATCGCCTTCGGCTGGCAGAATGCCCGGGCCATCGGCAAGCTCGATATTGGGCAATGCGTCGTCGTTCGCGATTGCACGGTCCTGGCGGTTGAGGCGATCGAGGGTACCGATGCGGCCATCCTTCGCGGCGGCACGCTCGCCAAAGAAAAGGCGGTTGTCGTCAAGGTGAAGAAACCAGGCCAGGATTTCCGCTTCGATCTGCCGGCAACCGGGCTCACCACAATCAAGACCCTCCAGCAGGTGAAGGGGGCGGTTCTGGCGGTAGAGGCGGGACAATCGCTGCTTTTTGACAAGGTGGCGATGATTGCCGAGGCCAATAAAGCGGGGATTGTCGTGGTCGGCGTAACTGAAAGCGAGGACGGTTCCCTGCGCATGGAATAGCTCGTCATTGTCAGGAGAAAGATGCAAGCAATGATTCTGGCCGCGGGCTTCGGCACCAGGCTGTTACCACATACACAGATTCGTCCAAAACCCCTTTTCCCGATAGTCAACCAGCCGCTGCTGCTCCTTATCATCAAACGGTTACAGAACCTGGGTTTCGACCATATTATCGTCAACTGCCACCACCTGCGCCAGCAGATTGTCGTCGCTCTCCAGGGCATGAAGGGTGTGGTTGTCCAGGAGGAAGAGCGTATTCTCGGTACCGGCGGCGGGCTTCGCCGGGCGCTTGCCCTGATGCATGACGAACCACTGCTGATTTGTAATGGTGATATCTATCATACCGTCGATCTCCTTGATTTGTATCAATGGCATTGCGCCGGCGGCCGGCCTGTTACTCTCGCGCTGCATGACTTTCCCCGGTTTAATTCGTTGCAGGTTGCAGATGGGAAGATTGTCAGGTTCACCGGGCTTGTCGATTTCTCGTGTTTAGCCTTTACCGGTCTGCATGTCATCGACCCGGTTATACTCAAGGGTATTGCTGATGGTGAATATTCATGTATAATCGACCATTACCGAGGTATTGTTGAGAAAGGAGTTGAGATTGCCTGCTACCGGACCGACGGCAGTTTCTGGACAGATATGGGGACTCCGGATGACTATCTCCTGCTGCATCAGGGACTCCTGACCGGGACCATTCCCGCCTGGGAAGAGATCGGCACGTTGCGCCGGCCTTTTTGTGTCGATCATAAGGCAAGGCTTGGCAGGCAGGTTACCATGCGGGATTGGGTGAGTCTGGGATGTGCCAATATCGGTGATGGTTGTCAGCTTCAGCGGGTGGTGGTTTGGGATGATGTCGTGATTGCAGATGGCAGCCGGCTGGCCCAGACAATTATCTCTTCCAATTATTGAGCGAAATACAAGGTACCTCCTTCCGATGGTGAACCAATTGTCTGATCCTGAGATTCTGCAATGCGCCGCCCAACTTTTGGTAAGCAGTGGGATGTTGTCTGTCTACGAGGCGGAAAGAGCTCTGGTCGGTGACTCCTGTCAAGCGATTCGCAGCGATGGTTCGACGAGAAGATTTTGGCGACTGCGTGTAGACGGCAAGCCCCTCTGCATCATTGTTGCCCCGGCCGGTGGAAGCCCTGCTGAACTCGCCGAAGCGCGTTCGGCCTGGTTGATCGGTAACCACCTTCGTTCTTGTGCCGTGCCGGTGCCGGAGCTTTACGGATGGGATGAAGAAAAAGGGATCTTGGCCTTTGAGGATCTTGGCGATGTCCGCCTCCATGACCTTGCCGCAAAGCAAAAGGGCGAGTATTTTCAGAATGCCGAACAAATATCAAACCTCTATCGGGAGGTGCTGCGTAATCTTGCCAATATGCAGATTGTTGGCGCCACAGGCTTTGATCCGGCTTGGTGCTGGGATACCGGGCGCTACGATGTGCCGCTGATGCTCGAACGGGAATCGGGGTATTTCCTCAGGGCCTTTTGTCATGGGGTTGTAGGGCAGGAAGATACCGGCAGGGTTGAGGAAGAGTTCCAAGATATCGCGGTAATAGCAGGCAGTGCACCGGCTGAATTCTTTCTCCATCGCGATTTCCAGTCGAGGAACATCATGGTACAGGAAGGAACAGTGAGGTTTATCGATTTTCAGGGTGGCCGATTTGGTCCGCTCGGCTATGACCTGGCGTCTTTACTCATCGATCCTTATACTTCTCTACCACTGCAGTTTCAAGAAGAGCTACTGGACCAGTATGTGGGTATTATTGCCAGCAGGTGCTCCGGTTGTGAAATTAATTTTAATAAATATTACAAATTCTTGGCAGTTCAAAGAAATTTACAGATTGTTGGCGCCTTCGCCTTTTTATCAAAGGTGAGGGGAAAGGTGTTTTTTGCTAAATTCTTACTTCCGGCCTTGGTGTCGCTCCGCGATCGGCTGGAAGATAGCCATTTTTCCGGATATCGGCGGCTGCACAATCTGGTCGATCAAGGCCTAGCTGTCCTTGTGAATCACTGAAGGAAACTGCAGGATCGCTTAGTCCCCAAGTCATAGACAGTTTTCCCTTGTAGCACACTGCCGGTTTAGGGCAGGCTCAGTTCATAATAGGTTACCCAATGTCATCTACCTCGCATTCACCCATCGTCGCCCTTATCGGACGCCCAAATGTCGGCAAATCTACCTTGTTTAACCGTATTACCAAGTCGCGCAAGGCCATTGTCGATCCCACCCCCGGGGTTACCCGCGACCGCCACTACGATCGGGTGGTCTGGGAGAACAAAGGCTTTATTCTCGTCGATACCGGCGGCATTGATGACAACTCCGAGGATGCCATGGTCCAGCATATTCGCGACCAGGCCATGCTTGCCATCGAAGAGGCGGATATCGTCCTTTTTCTTCTTGACGGTAAAGAGGGGATTACCCCAGCCGATTGGGAGGTTGTGGAAATCCTCCGCCGCTCTAAGAAGACGGTGTTCCATGTGGTCAACAAGATTGATGGACCGGACAAGGAACAAGAACGCCTGGCACCATTTTACGAGATGGGGGTTGAGGAGCTGTGGCCGCTGTCGGCTGAACACACTTATGGATTTACAGACTTGATGGATGGCCTGTGTGCCGCTATTAAAAGTGACGAATACCAGGATATTATTTTGCCGGAAGGTACTGTGAAGGTTGCCTTCTTCGGCCGTCCGAATGTCGGCAAATCGTCAATGATCAATAAGATTCTCGGTGAAGACCGCATGGTGGTTTCGGAAATCTCTGGGACCACACGGGATTCTGTCGACACCATGGTGACCCACGGCAAATACAGCTATCTGTTTATCGACACGGCGGGAATTCGCCGCAAGGGCAAGACCACCGAGAAGCTTGAAAAATTCAGCATTCTCAAATCACTCGCGGCAATGAGCAGGTGCGATGTGGCGGCAGTGCTCATCGATGCTGATGAGGGCATTACCGAACAGGACACCAAGGTGATCGGCTACATCCTTGAAGAGGGGCGGGGGCTCATTGTCCTCGTTAATAAATGGGATCTGCTTGAGAATGACAAAAAGCGCCAGCAGGCAGTTATGGCTGAGGTCGGCAGGGCCTTGCCGTTTATCGGTTTTGCTCCGGTGCTCAATGTCTCGGCCCTCACCGGTTATGGGATTAAGCGCCTTTTCCCGGTCATCGGTTCGGTTTTTCGTCAATATACCGCCAACTTCCCAACCTCTGCCCTGAACAGGTTGCTGCAGGAGGCGGTGGATGCCCATTCGCCACCTATCTATAAGAATAAACGTCTGAAATTCTACTATACGGCACAGATCGGTACCCGCCCGCCGAAATTTGTGGTTATGACCAACAGCTCAAAAGGGGTGCATTTCTCCTATGAACGGTATCTGGTGAACAGGTTCCGGGAGGGACTTGGCCTTGATAAGGTGCCCATTAAGCTGATTTTCAAGGATAAAACCGAACAGCGGCAGAAATCGGGAGGGTGAGCGGAAGGTGTTGCTGGAGAGGAATACCAGGGGAGGCCATGCGGCCTCCCCTTTGTCGTTGATATTACAGTGATTTTGCCTTGGCGAGGGCCCGTTTAAAACCTTCCGCGGACCTGGCGATGACCTCGCCGGGGACACAGAAGGCAATGCGCATATGGCCGGGAGAGCCGAAGCCGATGCCGGGAACGGTAAGAATTTTTTCTTCAAGCAGCAATGAAACAAAGCGTACATCATCGGCCAGGGGGGTCTTCGGGAAAACGTAAAATGCCCCCTTGGGCGGTGTGAAATCGTAGCCGGCATCGCTGAGAATGGCGCATATCATTTCTTTGCGCCTGGCATACAGGGAGATATCGACGCTTGCGTCCTGCAGTTCCGCCACCACCCGCTGCATGAGGGCCGGGGCGTTGACGAAGCCGAGGATGCGGTTGGCAAGGGTCAAGGCGTCAAGGAGGCTGGCTTTCTCGTCTATCTCCGGATGTACAGCCAGGTAGCCGATACGTTCGCCCGGCAAGGAAAGGTCCTTTGAATAGGAAGAGACGACAATGCTGTTTCTGTAGGCGGTGAAGATGCTGGGCACCTCGTGGCCATCAAAGATAATTTTCCGGTAGGGTTCATCGGCTATGAGGTAGATGGTACTGTCGAGCCGGTCTCCTGCCAGGGTGAGCAGTTCACCGAGTGCCCACAATGCCTCGGCGGAATAGATCTGTCCGCAGGGATTATTGGGGGAATTGATGATGATTGCCTTGGTTTTTTCGGAGATGGCTGCTTCGATGGCCTCCAGGTCGAGATTGAATTCCTCGTCGGTTTTGACAATCTTGGCGACCCCGCCATGGTTGTCGATATAAAAACCGTATTCAACAAAATAGGGGGCGAGAATGATGACCTCGTCGCCGGGGTTGAGGATTGCCTTGAGGACGATATTCAAACCGCCGGCCGCGCCGCAGGTCATAAGCATGTCGCCGTTACTGATGGCTATCTGTTGCTCGGCGGACATCCGCCCGGCGATGGCCTCCCGCACCCAGGGATAACCTCCGTTGGGCATATAGGAATGCACGCCGGGGCTGGTGTCTTTGATGATTTCCTGAATCACTTCATTATATTGGGGTGGTGGGGGGGCATCCGGATTGCCGAGGCTGAAGTCGCAGACATTTGCCGCTCCATGGTCTGCCTTCATCCGTGCGCCTTCTTCAAACATCTTCCGTATCCAGGAAGATTTCGCTGCAAAGAGTTTCATTTTTTCAGAAACGGCCATTGATATTCTCCTTGTTGATCCTCAATTATTTTTCGTATCTCCCTGAGCGGTAAATCATTCAGGAAGGTATTTTGCATGCGGTTACTGTTTCTTGAAATAGTCGTAGGCATGGTTGATTTCCTTCATCTTTTCCTCGGCGACGGCCCGGAATTCATCTCCCAGGTGGCGAACTTTGTCAGGATGATACTGCATGCTCAACTTGCGATACGCCTTCTTGATCTCTTCAAAGTCGGCACCTTTGGGCAAACCGAGAGTGGCGTAATGCTGCTCGGCCATGTCTTGGCTTGGCGCCCCGGCCTGCTGGCCGCGATAACGGTATTTTGCCTCCATAGTCCGCTGCTCATAGCTGGGAATATCAAGAAATACCGCAATATACCGGGCAATTTCCAGCTCCTCTTCGGGTACGCTCGCTTTGGTGAAGAGCATCTGGTACACCAGTTCGAGGAGGATGATGCGCGGTTCGTAAGCGAAGGTCGATTTGAATTCATTCAATAAGGCATCAAGGGACTGGTCAGTATTAGTCGCCTCTTTGATCAAATCCTTCACCCAAAGCATCTGGGTTTGATTGTAATGCAGGGAATACTGGAAGAAGCGGTGAATGGTCTGGATTTCCTCGCGGCTTATCCGTCCGTCAATCTTGGCAATATAGATGAGAATCTGAACAAGGAGTGAGACAAAGCTGTTATGGCTCTCCGTTTGCGACTGCTCGTAGGTGGCGACCTTCTTTCTCGCCCAAAAGGTAAATCCCCAAAACAGCGCGACAAAAAGCAGAACACTGGCCAGACCGGTGTAGACGAGCGCCCCGAGAAAGGAAATCAGGGCCGGTGCACCTCCAGATACGAAGATCAGGAAAAGGATGATAAGTAAACATCCTCCACAGCCTGGCTGTTGATGACGTTGATAGTGCATAGAAGGGGCTCCGAGGGGCTGATCAGGTTCTTCTTTAAAAGTGAGGTGTTGGCTTTCCCTGGGCAGGATTGAGCGATTACCCAGGGAAGTTATGCCTTTTTTGGTGCCTCAGCTGCGGGTTTAAGAATCTTTTCTTTTCGATTGAAAAAGTGCGTCGGCAAAGTCAGCGGAGTTAAAATCGCGGAGGTCATCGATCTGCTCGCCGATCCCGATGAAACGAATGGGTATCTTCATTCCCTTGCAGATATTGACAACGATACCGCCCTTGGAGGTGCCGTCCAATTTAGTAAGGGTAAGGCCGGTGACGCCAATTGCCTCGTTAAAAAGCTTGGCTTGGGAAATACCGTTCTGGCCGGTCGTCGCATCGATTATCAGTAAGACTTCATGGGGGGCACCGGGCAACTTTTTATCCATTACCCTTTTTATTTTCTTCAATTCTTCCATGAGGTTATTGTTGGTGTGCAGGCGGCCGGCGGTATCAACGAGGACCACGTCGATGTTTTTCGATTGGGCGATGCCGAGGGCGTCAAAGACCACCGATGAAGGGTCGGCCCCTTCTTTATGGGCGACCACCTGGACATTATTCCGCTCACCCCAGATTTGCAGCTGGGAGACCGCCGCTGCCCGAAAGGTATCACCGGCCGCCAGGAGGACGGAACTACCGGCCTGCTTAAATTTATGGGCGATTTTGCCGATCGTCGTGGTTTTGCCGACACCGTTGACGCCGATAACCATGATGACAAAGGGGCCTTTGTCGGGCATTACCATGCAGGCATCATCATCGTTTTCGGAGATGAAGGCCTTGATCTTGTCTTTTAAAACCTCTTTCAGGGAGTTGGGATCGGACAATTCTTGGCGCTTCACCTTGCGCCGGACGTATTCAAGGAGTTCCATGGTGGTTTCGACCCCGAGGTCGGCTGTGATAAGGATCTCTTCGAGATCGTCGAGCAGAGCAGCGTCGATTTCCTTTTTACCGAGAAACAGGGCATCAATCTGGTAGGTGAAGGTCTCGCGGGTCTTGCTGAGCTTTTCGGCCAGCCTGGTAAAGAGCGATTTCTTCTTCTTTTCTTTGTCCGCCACAAGTTCTGATTCTTTAATTACCTTGATAACAGGGGTGATAGAGCCAGGACCCTCAGTGATAGTTTTCGCATCTCCTGTTACTTCTCCAGATGTAGTTGCTGATTGCCGGTCCTCTGCAGCTAACTCTTGATTGCTTGCTGTTTCAGGGGCATTCTGTCCTTCCTGGGTCAAAGGTACTGCATGTTCTGGAATGATTTCCGCTTGTTCTGTACCTGCAAGGGGGACATCACCAGGCGATTCGTCAATGAGATCCTCCTGCTGAAGTTGAGTATCATCCTGTTTTTTAAATTTCTTTTTAAACCAACCTAGCATTGTTTATTCCTGGAGTTTTTAGCATCTGCGAAGACTTCTACGTCTGGTTATTAACCCCCGTGAGGGGATTGCAAAAGCAGGCATGAAAATTCTTCAAACAGTGCAGACCCGTTTGTCGGGGATAAGGAGCTGGAAATGGATAAAAGTGTACCAATGAACCATGTATCTTAAGGAGAGATAGCGAAATAAGCAACAAAAAGTCTCATGGTTGCTGGCCTTCTGTCCCCTGCAAGAGTTGCTGCAGGGTAATTATCTGCAGCAACCGGCCATAGGAGGCGGTTCAGGAAAGTGATTGCAATTCCGGGCAATGACATTACTGTAGTGGTTGTCGTTTTTGGCTGTGCGTTCGTGGCTATTGATTAGCCTGATCGAATAGTTATTTGGTTTATTATTGAGGATAAGGAGGATTGGCAATGGCTGGATCATGTGGTGGATCCTGTGGAACAACAACAAAAGAGGCTCAGCAAGCTGCCGCTGCACAGAAGGAACTTGCGATAACCCGGTCTCTTGGCAAGATAAAGAACAAGATATTGGTAATGAGCGGCAAGGGCGGCGTCGGCAAATCAACCGTATCGGTCAACTTGGCTCTGGGCCTTGCTCAGAAAGGATATCAGGTCGGCCTCATGGATGTCGATATCCATGGTCCCGATGTTATCCGGATGCTCAATCTGAAGGGGACGCTCACCCCCCCGGAATCCCCGGATGCACTGGTTCCGCCGCTTAAGTACAATGATAACCTTAAGGTGGTTTCCCTTGAGTATATGATGCGTGACAGGGACGAGGCGATCATTTGGCGAGGGCCCTTGAAAATTCAGGCAATCCGGCAGTTTGTTTCCGACATGGACTGGGGTAATCTCGACTATCTGGTAATCGATGCCCCTCCAGGTACCGGCGACGAGCCTCTGTCCGTCGCTCAGACCATTCCCCACGTTAAGGCGATTGTCGTGACCACTCCGCAAAAGGTGGCCCTGGCCGACGTGCGCAAGTCGATCAGCTTCTGTAAGACGGTAAAGGTGGAAATTGCCGGAGTTATTGAAAATATGTCCGGTTTCGTCTGCCCCCATTGCAACCAGACCGTCGACATCTTCAGTGCCGGAGGCGGAGAGTCCCTGGCCCGCGAGTTGGATTTGCCCTTTCTTGGTAAGATTCCCATGGATCCGAAGGTCGTCATGGCCGGAGATGAGGGCGCACCGTATTTGACCACCAATGTCGAAAGTCCGGCTAGTCAGGCTTTTGCCAGGGTTGTTGACGCGGTTGAGAGGCGATTGCCGGCAGTTGCCGCACCGGTACCTCCTGTGTCCCTGAAGGTTGCCCCGGCTAGTGCCGGGGGATGCGCATGCGGCGGCAGTTGTTCGCCTCAAGCCAAGTAGTTACAGCAGGCCCGGTATAGCGGGCTGAGAAATAGGGGGTTGACGGCACGGTTCTGTCAGCCCCCTCTCAACATCGACAGGAAAGAGTACCACGCTATGAAAATACATCAGATGATAGTTGGCTCCATGGCAGTCTGCTGTTATATCGTTGCCTGCGAAAAAACCGGCAAGGCTGCAGTTGTCGATCCTGGTGGCAACGAAAAAAAGATTCTCGATGCCATCAAGGACAAGGGCTATACGGTCGAGTATATAATTGCCACCCATGGCCATCCCGATCACGTCTGTGGTAATCGAAAGATCCAGGAAGCGACTGGTGCCAAGATCGTCATGCATAGGGCTGACTCTCGATTTTTTGGTGATCCCGAGGTGCAGGAATATTTCTCCATGCTCGGTCTTGAGCCCTCGCCGCCGGTTGACCTTGAGGTCGAAGACGGCGATGTCATCGCTATCGGCGAAGCCTCACTAAAGGTGATCCACACCCCTGGCCACACCCCCGGCGGTATGTGTTTGTACAATGCTCCCGATCTATTGACCGGCGACACCCTGTTTGTCGGTGGCCTTGGCAGGACCGATTTTCCCGGCGGTTCGCACGAGGAGCTGCTGGCCTCGATCCGCACCAAACTCCTGGTATTGCCACAAGAAACGGTGGTATGGCCCGGTCACGGCTATGGTGGGGATTGCTCGACCATTGGCCAGGAGAAGAACTCCAATCCGTTCTTCTGATTTACCGCCGGTTAACGGATATCATGATACCATGGTTTTTCCGGCAATCGGCATTTCCTCCATTCCCTCTGCCTCTTTGTAACGTATGCGAGAAATTGTCCTTGGTACCGCCGGCCATGTCGATCATGGCAAAACCAGTTTTATTCGCGCCCTGACCGGTTTTGAAACCGATCGGCTAAAAGAGGAAATCCAGCGCGGCATTACCATTGAACTTGGCTTTGCCTATCTGGATCTGCCCTGTGGCCACCGGATCGGTATCGTCGACGTGCCGGGCCATGAGAAATTTGTCAAGACAATGGTGTCCGGAGTTTCTGGCATCGACATTCTCGCTTTTATCGTCGCCGCCGACGAAGGCATAATGCCCCAGACTATAGAGCATTTTGAGATCTGTCGTTTGATGGGGGTGAAGCAGGGGATAGTCATCATTACCAAAAAGGATCTGGTGGAACCAGAATGGCTGGATATGGTGACAGAAGAGATAACCGATTTCTGCGCCGGCAGTTTTCTCGAAGGGGCGCCGGTTATCCATGTCTCGTCAACCACCGGTGAAGGGATCGATGTGGTTCGCGATACCCTGGACGGGATCGTCAGAAAACACGATTTTCATGAGGTGTTCGGCCCATTCAGACTATCGGTCGATAGGGTCTTTGCCATGAAGGGCTTCGGCTCCGTCGTCACTGGCACATCGGTCTCCGGGCGGATTTCGGTGGGAGAGGATCTGCGAATCTATCCGACCGAGCAGGTGGCCAAGATCCGCGGTATTCAGGTGCATTCTCAGGCGGTAAACGAGGTGGAGGCTGGACACCGGACCGCCATCAATCTGCAGGGCGTTGATGTGGCTGACATTGAGCGGGGCATGGTCCTTGCCACACCCGGTTCGCTTCAGGCCAATTATATTCTCGACTGCCAGTTTCTGTATCTGGCCGCCAATGCCAAACCCTTAAAACACCGGGCCAGGGTACGGGTTCATCTCGGCACCTCGGAAATACTCGGCCGGGTGTCGCTGCTTGACCGGGATGAACTGCAACCCGGCGATGAGGCCATAGTTCAATTGCTTCTTGAAAATACTGCATCGGTCTGGCCCGGTGACCGGTATGTTATACGGAGTTATTCTCCGGTAGCAACCATCGGCGGCGGCATGGTGCTCGGCAATGTCTCGCCGCGCAAGCGCAAGAGATTGTCGGAAAATGATCGTGCATATAACAGGGAGATCATGCCGATCCTCAAAGATGGCACGATAGAAGAAAAAGTGCTCTTTCTCCTCCGGGAAAGTGGCGAGCAGGGGCTTACCGCCGACGAACTAGCGATACGTATCGGCCTCTTTGGTAAGCACCTGAAAAAGGCCCTGAACGAACCGATCTCCACCAAAAAAATGGTTGTCGTCGATTCGGCATCTCAACGCTATGTGTCCGTTGAAATTTCCGAAAAGATGAAAGAAATGCTCATTGCACATCTGGTGGCTTACCATAAGAATAACCCTTTATATCAAGGGATTGCCAAGGAAGAGCTGCGTACCGGGCTCGGCCGGAAGATCGACCCAAAGGTCTTCCAATACTGTCTCAATGAGCTTCTTCGCAAAAATGTTGTGGTCCAGGAGGATTCTCTGGTCCGCCTTGAGGGGCACCAAGTTGCCCTCAAGGCGGATGAAGAACAGCTGCGCAAGGATATCGATGCCTGGTATCGGTCACGAGGGCTTTCCACGCCGACCATCAAGGAAACGATGGAACAATTTGGCGAATATCCACCTCAGCTGGTTAAAGAGATGCTCGACCTGCAGCTGCGAGACGGTCAGCTCTTCAAAATCAGTGAATCGCTGTACTATACCCGGGATTTGATTGAACCGCTCATAGCCTCGGTATTGCAGTATATGGAGAAAAACGGTGAGATTGACGCCCCGGCCTTTAAGGATCTCACCGGTTTGACAAGGAAATTTTCCATTCCGATTCTTGAGTACCTTGATCGGGTAAAAATCACCATGCGCATCGGTGACAAACGGGTTCTCCGCAGAAAAAGCTAGTCAAGTCTACCTTTTTGCCAAGCAGTCAGGGGAATCGTTGCAGATTCCCCTTCATCCTTGTTGTTCCAGCCAGCTGATTGCCAGCATGGTGTTTGTTTCCTCGGTGATCCGGTAGTTGTGGTCGATTTGCAGCCCGGGAAGAGCGATGATTTCCCTTCCGGAGACGAGGACAGGCCAGGCAGGCCGGTCTTTCGCCGGGATTTTCCGGTCGTTCAGATACCGGCTGACCTTTTTTCGGCCGGGTCCATTGCAGGGATGAAACACCTCTCCAGGAAGCGATGTCCGCAGCACAAGCGGGAAAGAGACCTTAGCCAGATCGATAAAGATTTGTCCACCGGTATCTTTCTCGAGCTGGGAAGCCGGCCGTTCCTCGATAACCAGCTGTTTTGCCGACTCAGGAACTGTATACCTGCCGGTCCCCGGAATGGACAGATAAATAGTCTTCGAAGGCGTCCTGGAGCCGCGTGTCCGGCCTTTGTCCAGTGGCCGGCACAGAATCAGCTGCGAGCCACGCCTTTCCGCTCGAACACCGTCTTCAAGGTGAATCTCCAGCCCGTTTCTCCCTTTGCAAAGATCGGTGAGAACAGAAATTTGCCGGTAGCTTGGCGGAGCCGCCATTTGCCAGCAGCAGCGTTCGAGGATCCTTCTGCCAAGTGCCGGATGGAGTTGACAAAATATCCGGCAATCAATGATCAGTTCTATACCCGATGAGGTTGTAAATGGTGGCTGGCTGGATTCCACGCATCGGGCAAAGGCAGCCTCCATCTGTTGTTGCAGGAAGTCTTCCTCTTCCCTCAGAATATCCATTGTTTGCAGGACCGTGTGCCGGATCGCCGGATTGAAGTCCCTGGTGAGCAAGGGCAAGAGCTCAAGCCGTACCCGGTTACGGAGGATGTGCCTGTCAAGATTGGATGAATCTTGGCACCATTGAACGCCCTGCATCTCCAGATAGGCAACGAGGCTGGCTTTGGTTTCTTTGAGGAGGGGACGAATGACGGTATCTCGGCGCATTTGCATGCCGGACAATCCTTTCATGCCGCTTCCACGGATGAGGCGGAGAAAAAATTCTTCGACTTGATCATCGGCTGTGTGTCCTACGGCGATATGCTCTGCATCACACACTTGGCGGAGCTCTTCCAGGGCGGCATATCGAAGAATTCTTGCTGCCTCCTCACGTGAGCGGCCTTCTTCAGCGACCATTTGCTGTACATCAACCTCTCTGGTGAAAAAGGGTACACCTAGCGCCTGGCAAGATCGAGCGATGGTAACACGTTCTTCAGGGATTTCCAGGGGGCGTAGGCCATGGTTGACATAGACTGCAAAAAGTTGCAATTGCAGGTCGACAGTTGCAAGGATGTGCAGGAGGGCGAGGGAATCGGCACCTCCGGACACAGCTACGACCACCTTGTCTCCCCGGACGGCCAGGCGGTTAGTGCGAATGACGGTGGCCACCCGGTGAATGATCTGCGGTGTCGACGATTTCCGGTATTTTTTGTTGCTCAGATATGCAGTTTTCATTTAATTATTGCTATCAGGTTGGTATATGTACGGATACTACCATGCGATGAAACATCTGGCACGACTCTATTCACGGGGAGTTTGCGGCATATGGGCAAGAAGCTGAATATCCTTATTGTCGAAGATGAGTATATCAGCAGGACTCTGCTGAAAGAAATGCTTACGCCCTTTGGTGATTGCCATACGGTCACCAATGGTGATGACGCTGTCTCTGTCTTGCAGCTTTCTTATGAAGATCCCCGGAGCAGGTACGATCTTGTTTGCCTGGACATTTTAATACCCGGAAAAAGCGGCCACGAGGTGCTGAGAGAACTTCGCCAGTTTGAGAATGTTAAGGGGATTTATGGTGTGAATTCGACAAAAGTGTTTATGGTAACTAATCTCGACGATGCAAAAAATATAATGGAGGCCTTGGTACTCGGACGTTGCGAGGTATATATGACCAAGCCGGTGAGTCGTTTGCACCTTGAGGAGCATCTTCGTACCCTGCACTTGATTGAGTGGTCCTGTTGACCATCATACAACGATAGATAATTCAACCTACGATTGGCAACATTGTGAAACAAAAACAGAGTGTTGAAAATATCAGACTGCATCTTACCGAACAATTCAATCTCCCCATGGAACAGATTGATATGCTGCTACCGAGCTTCTTGTCAACCTTGGGGACGCATATGTTCAATCTGGAAAGCGCCTTCGCCGAAAAAAATCCAGCTCAGCTTGGAAAGGTAGGTCACACCATCAAGGGTGCCTTTCTCAATCTTGGCTTGCAGGATTGCGCAAAGATTGCCCTTTCCATCGAGGAAAAAGGCAAGCAGGGCTGTAATCCATCAGATTTCCAAAAGCTTATCGAAGATCTGCGGTTGCTGGTTCAACCCGTGCTTGAATAGGCTACGCTACAGACGGTCACCATCCAAGATGGATTCAAGGTAGTGACTTGAGTTGCTCCAGCAGACGTTCATGAATATTATCGAAACCACCGTTTGAGAGAATTGCCACCACATCACCCTGGCGAAGGAGACTGATAAGCCTTTTCAGAATGGCGTCAGTCTCAGGGAGTGCCTCTGCTGTCAAATTCCGCTCATTCACCAGATCATTTGCCAGGCGCTCTGAAGAAAACAGTTCATCT
Organism: Desulforhopalus sp.; assembly: GCA_030247675.1. Classification (NCBI taxonomy): domain Bacteria; kingdom Pseudomonadati; phylum Thermodesulfobacteriota; class Desulfobulbia; order Desulfobulbales; family Desulfocapsaceae; genus Desulforhopalus; species Desulforhopalus sp. The sequence continues at coordinate 197,802 of JAOTRX010000010.1, forward strand.
GCAGATAAACCGTCGATGGGAAGAGGTTCCCGTAACAGAACCAGATCAGCTGCGTCGAAGGCCAGGACATAGTCTTTTTGAAAAACCGCCCTCCTTGACGAGTTGGTTCTCGGCTCGAACACCGCGATTAGTCGCTGGCCCGGATAGGCCGCCTTCAATCCATCAAGGGTTTCTTTGACGGCGGTTGGGTGATGGGCAAAATCATCGATCACCGTAATTCCATTTTCTATTCCTCGCACCTCCTGGCGCCGTTTCACACCCTCAAAACCCCGTAAACCGGCATCAATTGCCTCGAATCTAACCTGCAAGTGATCGAGTACCGCACAGACCGCTAGACTGTTGAGAGCGTTATGGCGACCGGAAAGGTTCACCGTCATTTGCTTCCAGGGAGAACCGTTTTTCAATACCCTGAAAAGAGTAGCATTATTTTCGGTATGGAGATCGTCAATGGCCCAAGTGCGTTCTCTGCTGAAGCCATAGCCGTGCACAGTGCAAGGGGCTTCAGCAGCAATTTCGGCAACGTTTGGATCGTCGAGATGGGCAACGAGGAGGCCATCTTTGGGTAGAAGGGCGACAAATTTTCTAAAGGCTTTTTTTATGGCAGCCAGGTCGGCGAAGATATCGGCATGGTCAAATTCGAGAGAGGTGATGATTGCCACGTGGGGCCGGTAATGGAGGAACTTGGATTCTTTGTCGAAGAAAGCGGTGTCGTATTCATCGCCTTCAGCAACAAAGAACCGGCCGTTGCCCAGGCGGAAATTGGTGCCGAATTGGCGGACAATGCCGCCAATCATAAAGGACGGGTCTAGTCCGGCTTTATACAAAGAGGTCGCCAACAGTGAACAGGTGGTGGTTTTGCCGTGGGTGCCGGCGACCACCAGAGAGGTGCGCGATTGAATAAAAAAATAGGCCAGTGCCTGGGGAAACGACAAATAAGGGATGGCCATTTCAGCCAGTGCTACCGCTTCCGGGTTTTTACGGGTAATAACATTGCCGACGATTACCAGGTCAGGAGCCGGTTGCAGGTTTTTTCCGTCATAGCCGCTTTGCACGGGGATTTTCAAGGAACTGAGAAAAACCGACATCGGTGGATAGACATGGTTGTCACTGCCGGTAACCGTATAGCCCGACTGCTGCAGCATGCCGGCCAGAGCCGCCATGCCTGTGCCGCAGATCCCCATCAAATGAACATGTTTGATCTTTGCCGGTGCAGAATTGAGATTTTCCGCGACCATCGAATTCATGATTTATTCCCTCGCACCGTCTTGTCTATCGTGCTGTAAATATTTGAGAATGTTGTTGCAAAGGTTGTCGGTGTTATCCTGCCGACCTCTATGAATTTCACCGTAATCTCTTTGGCGATCTTGAGAATGGTATCGTCATCAACTCCCTGAGGAAGCTTCGGATTTGCCAACGCTTTATTATCTCCAGCCATCAAATATCCTTGTTTTAGAACAAAAAATGAGCGCCTCCGCCGCATGAAGAAGGCCAGTTCGTCATAGAAGCGGCGGAGGCGCGGGTTGAGATCAAGAATAACCGGTTAAGCCATCCTTGCCACTGCACCACTAATACGGCAAATGGAGTATTTTTTCCAGGGATTGTTGGTGAAAGGGTATTTCTTTAAAGAGATATCTGGGAGCCTTGAAATTTCTTGATATTTGACTGAGGTCAAAGCGTGGATGCTAAGTTGTGTTATAGTAGAGGTGAAAGGGGATAAGAACATGATGGCACGTAAAGAAAACAGGATGTGATATTTAACCTCATGGAGGCATTATGAAATTGCTGGATCTCAATACAACTCGAGAATTTACCGAAGGGGCAATGAAACGATTTTTTCTTGTTGAAGATTCTGAATATTTCAAGATAATCAATTTTAATCTGCGAGCCGGGGTTACCTTTCCGGTGCATTCTCACGATTTGGATGGCGAATTATCGATCCAGGTTATCGAAGGCGAGGGCTATTTCCTTGGTGACAATGGGATGGAGATGCCTGCCAAAACCGGCAATATCCTCATCTCGCAAATCCGCGAACCCCATGGAGTTCGCGCAACAACTGATATGCGGATTGTGGTGACCATTGCACCGCCGATTTGATATTTCAGAATTTTCCAACTATTATGGGAGGGGAGGTCAGGCACAAGCCTTACCATTTGGATTTTTTGCTTTCAACCTGGAAAGGAGGTACATCGTGTCCCAAGATTCTCCCCCATCCCATCCGCCAAGTACTGAAGATATATCGCAGATTATCAGCAAGATGCTCAGTGAAATCGAAGCTGCTGCGAGGGCCAGGAATTTTAAACTGGCGGAGGAGTTGCACGAGAGCCTGGTAGTCAACTATCCGATGGCTCTCAGGGAGATTATTAAGGCCTCAGGGATAATTGAAGACGAAAAGACGGCTGGAATCGATCAGGTGCACCTGGCTTTGTGGGGCAAGCTCTATGATTCGCTCAGTGACGAGGAGCGTAACTGCCTGTACTACAGCATGAAACGGTATGTGCTGCGGCCGAAGACGATGATCTTGACGCACGGCCAAGTCAACAACCGGTTATTTTTAATCGAAAGAGGGCAAATAACGATTTTTTTCAAAAAAGACGGAAAAAGCTATGTTCTTGCTCAGTTGGGACCGGGAGATATCCTTGGAGAATATACGTTTTCGACAATTTCTCTTTGCTCAGCCTCGGCAATAAGCCATACGGAGGTGCAGCTGATGTGCTTGGAAAGTAAGGCTGCTGATGGCTGGGAGGATAGGTTTCCAGGTTTGTATGAAAAGCTCATCGACTTCTGCATGAAGGAAGGCAAGGTGGATGAGATCCTGCGCAACAAAAAATTGGAAAAAAGAACCCATCATCGTTTCCCGGCTTCCGGTCGGGTCAAGGCGATTCTTTTAACCAAAGATGGGAGTAAGTCGGATGTCGTTTTTGGCGGTGGACTGTCAGATATTTCAGTGAGTGGTGCGTGTTTTAGCATGCGATGCGCAAAAAGGTCTACGGCCAGGGCACTTCTCGCCAGGCATCTGTTCCTGGTGATTGCCGGAGACCAGGAACAGAATCCGGTAACAATATCAACTCGCAGCAGAGTGGTAAGGGTCTCCTTCCATCTCTATGGCGATTTTAGCGTGCATGTCAACTTCGATAAAGAATTGGCAGAGGAGTCTGTAAAGAGATTTGCAACATGAAGTGGATTCATGTGCTGGCGAAAAGAAGCAGTCTCTTGGAAGTACCTCGCAAGAAAATCCAAATAATATATATTATAACACATTGAATTGTCTGACAATATCGGTTGTGGAAATTAAAAACCCATCCTTACGTCTTGCATGCTGAATGATTCTTGCATCGCAAGGGAATACGTTTCGTTTGAGCAAGTAAGTTGCTCAAAGCAACTTTATTTCTTCGGCAGGGCGGCTATCGCCTTTCTTGCGTGAGACTTCAGGTTTACATGAACAGTTGCAGCGATAACCTTTTCTAGATCAGCTTTGTATTTTGCTTTTCCTGAGGTTCCTAGGCAATGGCACAAATAGCCAAGAGTATCAATTTCATACATTCTCTTAAATCGCTTTACATCACTCAATAAAGAATCATCGCCTCCGATACGTGTGACTTCCGCCAAGAGAGTGTCACGGACCATGTCGAAGACTTGCTCAGTACGCTCCTCTGATTTTTCGATATTGATCGCAGAAGTCCGCATCCATGAAGACCTTCCGGATTGCAGCATACGGATGTTTCTGCTCATTACTTTCGAATAACCAGTAATTGGTGCACCCCCAAGCTTCTGCGCAACTTCCTTGTGTAAAGTAATGCTTTCCTTGCAATGCCGACGCAACTTTTTATTGTACTCAGATTCGGCAACCTGCTTCAGTATTGGCAGGTATTGTTCATCACCTGTGCTGGCCAGTGCCGTACAAATCCAGGACATTTCATTGGTGTGATGCTTGCCTCTTTTTAGCGCAAACCCATTAATAAGCTTTGTTTTGATAAAATCATATACTTCTGGAGAATCGGCGGGAGAGTCCTCGAGGGATTTCAGGGCGCCAATTCTTGTATCGTAGTCGGGGGCGCTTAGTTTTTGCAAATAGTCAGTTTCTTCGGCAATTACCTGTCTTGTGACGGCAAAGAGAGCCAACGTGAAAGCAATTGTGACAACCATTTTTAGCGCTTTTTTCATGTTCCTGCTCCTTGTGATAAACTCATTTTTAGCAGTGAGTGGCAGATACATATATTGCCTCTGGTGAGTTTGTCGAGATATGTAAGAAGTATAGCTTTTTAGGAGAAGCCTTACAAACCTATTTCCAAAGAAGGGGCTGTTTTGTCGGTTGTCAACTTTGTTAGGGACCGGGGAGGGGCTAAAAGACATAGAAAAACAAAAAAAGCACCTGTCGGAAAACCAACAGGTGCTTGAATCGTCGTGGCTGGGGGACGAGGGCTCGAACCTCGATAAGCGGAGTCAGAGTCCGCCGCCTTACCATTAGACCATCCCCCAACTCTTCCAAATGGTCGCGGATTTATAAAAGATTTGGGAATGTGTGTCAAGCGAATTTCAGTTTTTACCGCAAGGGCCTAAGTTTCGTTTACTCAGATAAGCAGCTCAACTCAGCTATTTATTACCACTCCCGCATAGCCTACCACCTGGCCAATGTCTCCTGATACATACCCTGAATCAGTGTGGCCGACAAGGCGACTCTCTTTGCCGCCTTGTGCCTTGGCGGCGAGGATGGCTATCACTGCGGGAATTACCCCGCACATGGTGATGCGATTTTCAATTACGGTGTTGTAGAGATCGAAGGGATTCATTCGCTGGATACATTGCAGGGCGAGGCCGTCTTTCTTGTCTGTGGTCTTTCGCGATTCGTAATGGTTCATGTCGCTGGAGGCAACTATCAAGACATCCCTGGACGATTCGTGGATTGCCATGGATAGTGTCTCGGCCAGTGCTTGGCAATCCTTATAGGAAATGTGGGAAATTGTCAGGGGCACAATGCGTAGCTTTTTCTGGAGCACTTGCAAAAATGGAATCTGAACTTCCAGAGAATGTTCATGTTTATGGGCCAACTCGTCCACTTTCACCAGTTGTGAATGTTTGAGCACAAGTGTGCACATCTCCTGATCAACCGGTACACTACCCAGGGGCATGTTCCAAGTGGTAGTTGAAAGTGCGATTGGAACACCGAGGCCCCGATGATTTGGGCCGAGCAGTATCACCGTTTCGGGAATAGCAACTGAAGCGAATGTAGTAGCTGCAAGTGCGCCGGAGTACATATAACCGGCATGTGGAGATATTACAGCTAAAGCTTTTTGTCTTCCGGATGGAGGACTTGCCGGCAGGAGTTCAGCGAGAGTGAGGGCAAGTGCTTCCGGCGATCCCGGATAGAAACGGTCGGCAACTGCGGGCTGTCTCATTGGTTTCTCTTAACGGCTCCTCATTGGTATTTGTACCGCTGGGGTATACATTTCGTTTGAGTGGACAAACCCGTCAACTCAGTTTTACCGACCATGTGGTTCCGCCTGGACCATCCATCAGCTCAATATTCATTTTCAGGAGCTGGTCTCTGATGGCATCGCTTTGTGCCCAGTTCTTAGTTTGCCGGCAGAGGTTGCGTTCGGCAATCAGCGCCTCGATGGCGGCAACGTCAAAATCGCTCTCAGAGATCAATTTGGATTTTCTCGCGGCAAGAAATTGTTGAGCATCTTCTCGCAGCAGCCCCATAACGTTGCCAAGCATCTTCAGCGTTGCCACACTTTTTTGCAACTGTTCGATATCGCTGGCTGCCGGGACAGCGAGTAATTTCTGACGAATACGGTTGAGCATCTTGACTGCATCAAAGAAAATGCCCTGGGCCTGGGCGGTGTTGAAGTCATTATCCATAGCCTGTTGAAAGCGAACCTCGATTTCACCAAGCAGCTGGTGATCTTTGTCAGAAATCACACTTGGGGCATCAACAAGGCCTGTCTCAGGTTTTAGAGCATCAATAGCCGCCACGCAATCGTAGAGTCTTTCAAGGCCGGAAGTAGCATCCTGCATAGCCGACTCGGAAAAATCCAGTGGATTTCGGTAGTGGGTGGAGAAGATGAAAAAGCGGAGGATCTCAGGATGGTAGTGATTGAGGATGTCCCGGATAGTTAAAAAGTTCCCCAGAGATTTAGACATTTTCTCGTCACGAATTGTGACAAAACCATGGTGTATCCAAAGATTTACGAAAGGCTTTTTATTTGCACCCTCACTCTGGGCTATCTCATTTTCGTGGTGGGGGAAGATGAGATCCTGTCCGCCGCCATGGATGTCAAAGGTTTCTCCGAGATATTTTCGGCTCATCGCCGAACATTCGATATGCCAGCCAGGCCGGCCAGGTCCCCATGGGCTGTCCCATGTGGGCTCGCCGGGCTTGGATCCTTTCCAGAGAACAAAATCCATAGGATGGTGTTTTTGCTCGTTTACCGAAACTCGCGCTCCGGCCTGCATATCTTCGAGATTTCTTTTAGATAACTTGCCGTATTCCGGGAAACTATCGACTATATAATATACATCCCCGCCTGATGGATAGGCCTTCCCCTCGGCGACGAGTTCTTCGATAAGTTTAATCATCTCTCCGATATGCTCAGTGGCTTTCGGCTCGATATCCGGGCGATCGATCCCTAGTCTATCCATGTCGGTATAAAATTCATTGATAAACCGGTTGGCAAGTTCTTCGGAGGTGGTTCTTTGTTCATTGGCCCGGGTAATTATTTTATCGTCGATATCTGTGAAATTACGGACATAGGTGACTTTAAATCCTCGGTATTTCAGATAGCGAACGATCATATCAAAGGCGAGTGCCGAACGGGCATGGCCTATGTGGCAATAGTCATAGGAAGTTATGCCGCAGACATACAGTTTGACATGGCCCTCTTCGATGGGTCGTAAGGGTTCTTTTTTCCCGGTCAAGGTGTTGTGAATTTGTATGGTCATCATCAGTAGAACTGGATGTGGACAGTTCGGAATTCTTGTATTAAGTACAGCTCAAGCGATAAGGTGAAGTCAAAATTACATATTATCCAGATAAAATAGCATAATCTTCTTACAAGGGAAAGGCAACAATGAGCCGAGAAGAGTTAGAAATTCGCTCTTGGGGTGATAGCTTCAAAGCCTGGGGACACCCAAAGGCCATTGCTATGCTTTTTCTTGGGTTTTCCGCTGGGGTTCCCATATTACTAATTTTCTCAACCCTGTCAGTGTGGCTACGGGAGGCTGGGGTTGACAGATCTGCGGTGACTTTTTTCAGTTGGGCAGCCCTTGGCTATTCCTTTAAGTTTTTATGGGCACCGATAATAGATTTGTTGCCAGTGCCATTTCTTACCATTACCCTTGGGCGGCGGAGGTCCTGGCTGATACTGGCGCAATTCTGCATTATCGTCGCGATTCTATGGATGGCGTTGGTGAATCCGGCAGACAACCCGCATAATCTTACTTTCATGGCCATGGCTGCCGTTCTTCTTGGATTTTCTTCAGCTAGCCAGGACGTAGTCATCGACGCTTACCGGATTGAGAGCGCTGAGCAAACTCTTCAGGCGCTGCTTTCGTCGATGTATATTGCCGGCTATCGCGTAGGTATGCTGGTGGCGGGGGCAGGCTCGCTTTTCCTTGCCGATTATATAGGTGGTGGCGATGGATATAGCTATTACGCCTGGCGGATAACATATTTTGCCATGGCGGCAGTCATGATTTGCGGGGTGATTACCACTCTTTGTATTGCCGAACCCTTGTCACCCCGAGGTGTCGATCGGCACCGCTACTCAGTTGCTGAATATCTACGGCTTGTGTTGTTATTCGCCCTGGTGTTGTTGGCTTTTGCCCTGACTTTTTTTGGAGCAGGCATCTGGTTTGCGGATATTGGCAAAGTCTACCCATTTTTTGTTGCTGCCGAGGGAGGTGTAACCTCATTTTTTTCTGAATTTTTACGCTTTTCCCTGGCAGCAGGCGCAGGTGGGCTGGTTGCTTGGGTGGTAGTTGTGACCGGCCTATTTAATAAAGATATGGTGTTCCAGGCATATTGGACGCCGGTGCAGGAATTCTTTATCCGCTATGGCGTAAAGACAGCTGTACTTCTTCTCTTGCTGATTGGATTTTACCGGCTCTCTGATATTGTGCTTGGTGTTGTGTCCAATGTCTTTTATCTCGATATGGGGTTTAGCAAAACGGCCATCGCCGGCATCACCAAATCCTTTGGTTTGGGTATGACACTGGCGGGTGGATTTTTAGGCGGTATTCTAACCATCCGTTTCGGGGTGCAGAGGATCTTATTTTTGGGAGCGTTCCTTTCCGCCGCGACGAATCTTTTATTTATGCTGCTCGCCGGTGCCGCAAATGACTTGACCCTGCTTACTATCGTTATCGGCGCCGACAACCTCAGCGCCGGGATCGCTACGACAGCTTTCGTCGCATTCCTGTCCAGTCTTACCAATGTGTCTTTTACGGCCGTACAATACGCAATCTTCAGTTCCATGATGACCCTGTTGCCGAAGATGGTGGGAGGGTATTCAGGAACCATGGTTTCTGCCTTTGGCTATGAAAAATTCTTCCTGTTGACTGCTGTGATGGGGGTCCCGGTTCTTTTGCTTATTGTTATGGTGCATAAGTTGTCGGCGAAGCACTCATAGCTAGCCATTAGAATGAGGGCCAAATAGTCTGGGAGGTAAGGATTTGAGGTTGTTGGTGTGCTACATTTCGTAGTGAAATAACCCCAGGTGCTGGCCTATCGCCTCAATGAGCTGCTCGTCATTAAAGGAAATTCCCGCCTGATATCCAGGATCGTCAATCTCCTTGTTGCACCAAGCTACTTTGCCGGAACAATTCTGCAGGCTTTTGGGAAATGAATCGCCAAAAGAAAATTGAACAACGGACTTGCTGGTGAGGGGATTGCTTGTAGTCAGGCGCATACCGCCACTGCTGAGATCGATGGTTTTAGCGAAGGTGGAACTGTGTGTACCAATCTGTCCGGATTGAACGTGTTTTATCAAGGTTATTTGTAATCGGACATCAAATCGGACAAATTTCCTCCGATTGTCGGGTGTAATAGATTTATTATCTATGATTTTAAAGTGTTTTTCCTTGTGGACATCATATTGCAGACATAAGGGATAGTCGGGGGTTTTGCAGTACAGCTCGATATGATTATCGAGAGGAATAAAAAGGCCGCCTTTACAGACTCGACATTTTGCTGAAAGTTCCGACCAAAACGGACAGTTCTCGGTATGGTGATAATATTTTATGGCCATGGCACTTTTTCCCATGAGATGGAAATAGTCTCACGATCCCCCTGATATGTTTCGTCCTAGCATAAAATGAGCCAGAGATGCGGTCATTTTAGTGACTTCGGGGAGATGTTGTGGCGTTTCATTTTATCATAGAAAGCTGTTTTGCCAATATCCAGTTGTTTTACCGTCAAAGGTACGTTGCCATGATTCTTTTCGAGGGCGTATAAAATGATATCCTTTTCAATGTCGGCGATGAGATTTTTTAGAGACTGGCCTTCAACGCGCTGTAAATAATCTTTCTGAGAGCCCTGATTCTTTTTACCTGAGGGGCTGTCAAAAAAGAGTTCGTTCTCGGTGATTATATTGTTTTTTGCCATAAGAACGGCACGTTGAATGACATTCTCCAGTTCTCGTACATTCCCCGGCCAGTCATGCAGGAGGAGACGGTCTAAGATCGACTGGGGAAGAAAATTAATGTCCTTTTTGAAGGCCTTGCGATACTTTCTAATGAAGTGGGTGGTGAGATCAATAATATCCTCCTTTCGTTCACGTAATGGCGGAATGGAAATATTGATGATGTTTAGCCTATAGAAAAGATCTAAGCGAAAGGTGCCATTATGCACCATTGAACTCAGATCAAGGTTGGTTGCGGCAATAACTCTGACATCGACTTTTGTTGGTATGTTTCCGCCAACCCGAATAATATCTCCGTCCTGCAGAACTCGGAGCAAAGCAGCCTGCATTCTCGGACTGATATCACCGATTTCATCAAGAAAGATTGTGCCGCCATCAACGACCTCGAACTTGCCCTTTCTTTTACAATCTGCTCCAGTAAAAGCCCCCTTTTCATGGCCAAAGAGATCACTTTCAAGCAGCGAATCGTTAATAGTGTTGCAGTTGATCTTGAGAAAAGGCTTGTTGTTTCTATTGCTGCTTTCCCTGATAAGGTTGGCGACGAGCTCTTTCCCGGTTCCCGATTCACCGGTAATAAGAATGGTTGCGTCTGATTTCGCTACCTGAAAGACCATATCCCGCAATTCACTGAGAGCTCTACTCGAACCAACCATTTTCCCTTCGGTGGATTGTTCCTGAAGATGCTCTTTTAACGAATTCAGTTCATTGGCTAATTTTAGTCTGGTTCGCTCACTTTCTTTTAATTCATTGATTTTATGTGATAATATTGTCTCAATGCTATTGTGGAACCGGGAAAGTTCTTCAAGTTGCTTTTTATAATCGGTGAGATCTCTAATAAAGAACCAATAGAGGAGGTCTCCCCTGTATCCCTTAAAGGGGGCCAGGGTATATTCAAGGTGCGATTGGTGAAAATTTGTTTCTAAGGTACTGCCGATACGATCCTCTAAAATCGTTTGGGTGACAATTTTTAAGAGTGTAGCAATTGCATTTTGTTTTTCCGGATCGTCATGAATATCCTGGTCGCAAAGGTCGCCGAAGAAGTCCACGGCACTTGGGTTCATATACTCAATTCCATGGTTTTCTCTCATGAGGAGAACTATTTCCGGAACGGTATCAAGGAGAACTCGCTGATTGCCGACTACTCGTTGAATGTCTTCAGGTGTGCCTTTTTCCATAACGACTGTGAGCGCGAGAAAATGTGTTTATTGTTTTTAAGCCCCTTTTACGGGAATATCACACCCATTATAAGCCCTGGGTGAGAAAAAGAATAGCATTTTCCAGAATTGCGAAAAATTTCTCTTTTCCGAAATTAGGCCGAGATGAAAGGGCTTATTATAAGGCTATCATCTTGTAAATATGAAACTATTTTGTGAAATATTCGGGATGGCGTGGAGGCGGTGCCGGGACGGTTCTTGTTTGGTGGTGGGAATTTTATGGCTCAGGCCATATAAAAGATGGTTGGCCGCATTTTTTCCTTATCCAGTCAAGGCTATGACGAATTTTGGGAGAGCTTATCAAATACATGACGAGGTGACGTTTACCGGGAAAGGAAAGGAGGAGGATTCCAAGCAATATGGTTAGGAGTCCCTGCCCTGGCAAAAAGATCATAGCAATACCAGCTAACAAGAGAATAAAGCCGGCGATGTTCTTCAAAATTAAGATGAGCAGGGAGAGGAAAGTGAGTTTTTGCGCGGAGCTTTTTTCTTTACAGTAGGTCAAAAAACACTCAGGATCGAGTTTACTGACTATATAGGGTATCAGAATGAGACTGAGAAAAAAAGTTGCCAGCGAAATACCGGCAAGCCAGCTTAACAGGCTTTGGACGATTTGCAGAGAGAGAAACGCTGCGACAAAATTTTCAGAATGATCCATGAATTCGATATCAAGGGAGTTTTACTAACACAGAAACGTCGGATATTGTTGTAGCGCATGGGAGGTCATTTTATTGCCACTGGAGCTATTTTGATGCCATTTCCTGAAGGTGGTCCATTGTGGGCATTGGCAAGTCGTTTAACAGGAATGACGGCAAGGCGTTCAGGTTGAATTGCGAGCTGCTCGGTGAGGAATTGATACAAGAGCTGGCCACGCTTTTTCGCCAAGTCGAGAAGCGTCGCCTCGTCTACAGTTATTTGTTTGGGTTGGAGCGGAATAAAATTCTTCAGTACTGCTGGTGGAATATTGTTTTCGGCAATTTTGCCTTTCACTGCCTGCTTTTTCTGCAGTTCGGCCACTTTTTGTTCAAAGAGCACCTTTTCTTCTTGCCAGGCCTCATAGCGTTTCTGGTTTTCTATATCTACTCGCTTTTGTTCCGCTGCCTCCAGCTGTTCTTTGACGGCAGGGCCGTCAATGACCTTATCGACACCGCCCGAAAATTCTAACCCAAGCCGGGGGTGGGTATTCAGGAGTTCGGCGTACCGGGCAAGAACTTCTCTAGCTTTTGGTGTGAGTTCGGCTTGGCCGGGTTCGAACTCGGCTAATTCGTTGCCAAGCAGATCGGCATAATCTCCGGATAAAAGAAGCAAGGGAGATGCGGAGGCCTTTACTATTTTTGTATGGAAAAGGGCGAGAATTTCCTCAAGAAACACTGATTTTCCGGGAGGGTCACTCTGAATAAAATCAAAGTCGAGGCGAAACTTCTCGTCGGAATCGGTAAGGAGGGCCAGGGGGAGGGCCGAGTCAGACTTTTCGGAAATGGGTTTAACGCCTGTAAAAAGGAGAGAACCGCTGTTTTGGAATCTGCCTTCTTTTACCTCACAGTCGAGCTGCAAGTTAAAAAGTCCACTCTTGGTATTCACGTCTGTTTTTGCTGAAAGTTGTTGGTGAAAGGATGCCAAGGGAAAGCTGTCCAGCGTGAACTGGAACTTGCCGTTACGTTCCTTGGTGAAGACATCCATGGCACCTTTAAGAGTAAATGCATTGTTTTGCAGTTTGCCGGTAAAAGAAAACTCGCTTTTGCCATCATTGACCGGGAATTGGACGTCTTTAATTTTCCCGGAAAATTCGGAGACATCGCCCTTCCATTTTGGTTTCAATCTGTTGTCGTGCACGAGGAGATTGCCTTGATTGAAAATTACTTCTCTAAGTGCAATTTGTGAAGCAGGGGCCTTTGCTTGCTCGCTTGACTCCTTGGGGGCATCTTGAGAAATAGCCAGATTCTGCTGGAAGAAAGAGGCAAAATGCTGCATCGGGGCCAGGCCATTTTCACCTATCTGCCAAGAGAATTGCGGTTGGTTGATGGTCGTCGAAGCGATTTCAAGCAGGAATGGATCGGAAGTATAATTGACGCCGTCAAATATGATTTCGTTGGTAGAAAAGATAGATTCCTGGCCTTTTCGAATGGACGCCTTGGCAAGCTGCAATTCACCAGTAAAATTTTTCTTCGGCAGGCTTAATGATCCTTTACCTGTAAGAACGCCGGTCAAGTTGTTGAGCAGTGAAGCGCTTGATAGTAGGGGTAATATATCCGAGGCGGCAAAACCATTGAATTCGGTGTTGACCACAAGAGAAAAAGGGGAGAGCCGCATATCACCCTGGCCTTGAATAGCACCTCCGGAAGGAGTTTTTGCCGCGATGGAGAAGTTTTCTTTGGCCTTCTCCGGGGTATCAAGGTCTTTTATTTGCAACGAAACGTCAGGGTATATGGTTTTTTGCCGGCCTTTTTCATCAGAGAGCAAGGTCACCTGCCCATTGAAATCAATATCCTGAACCAGATATTTGCCGGTAGTAAATTGTTTGAAGATATTGGGAAGATTGTGGGTCGACAGGAGTATTGAAGCGTTTCCCAGTGAGACGTCGCCAAAATGAATAGTCTCATAAACTGTTGCCAGAGAACCAATTTTTAATAATGGTGCCGAGAGAACGGTCAAGTTGTCTTCAAGCAGTTGAAAGTCCTGTACAGTAAGTTCACAATCGGCCAATTTGTAGGCGATGGCCGTATTTGGGTCTTGATTGCGGGATAATGTCAGTTGTCCTTTGAGGCCGGCGACTCCGGTGATAGCTAATTGCGGATTGGCACTATCACTCATAGCCATCAGGAGGTCCTTGGGGTCCACCTTGCTAACTGTCAGGATGCCCCCAATGCTTTCGGGTACAGCGAAACTTCCTTGCCAGGAAAAGGAAGATGGCGTGCCGGCTTTATCGCCAGTCAGCAAAAAGGTTCCGGGCTCCTTTTTGCTGTCAGCCGGTGAGGAAGATGGGTAATCTTTTGCGCTCAGCTGCAGATTGGTCCACTTTGCCTCCGGATGCTTGGCACCTTTTTCTTTCCAGAAATGAAAAGTGCCGTCTTTGGCGAGCAGTTCGCCAACGGTGATTGAGAAAGAAGTTCCGGTTTGAGCAGGATCTGTTGTCGGGTTTGTCTTTGGTTGCTTAAATATTCCGCTAAGGCTCGACAAAAATGTACTGCCGACGGATTGCACTACCGGTTCGCTGAACACTACATTTGTGAAAACCATAGTTTTGGCGATAGGCTTCAGCTGGCCGTTGACTGCTGTTAGCGGAACGTTCATCACGACAGTCGCCTCGCTGTTTTGCAGTTCAATGCCGGTAAGCTGCAGTTCGAAGTCAATAGCGAGCTTATCATCCTGTTGTGATTTTGGATCAAAAATTAGATTGATTTTGCCATCGGCTTTTCCCCCGGTGAATATGAGCGGAAGGTTCTGAGGAAAGTACTCGGCATAAACAGGGATATCTATGCCGTGCAGATTACAGGTAAGAGCGGTTTTCTCACCTTCGACGTCTCCCATATGTGCCTGTCCGGAGAATTCAACAGGGCTGCCGTTGATGACCGCGGAGAAGCTGGGACGTAAATATTGGTTTGCCTGGAAAGGGATGTTGGAAAATGTCGGTAACTCCAGCTGGATATTTTCAATGGAATGGGTTTTGCCGGTTGGTATATCAAGAAAGAGTATCTTGCCATTTTTCAGGGCAATATTATTGAGGGAGAATAGAAAAGGGAGGTCCGAGAAATTAAGGATGTCAGTGGCTTGTCCATCTTGCTTGGGGCGGATCAGTTTGTCAAAATTATACGATCCATCCTGTTCCCTGGTAACATTGAGATCAAGAGATGTAAGGGTAACCGTGTTGCAAACAAGATCCATGCGCAGCAGGGAAAAGGGGGCAAGATCGGCGGATAAGGATTGCAAAGCAGCAAGCGGCGCCCCTGATTCATCAAGAATTTTGGCATTTTCGGTGCTAAACTGAAATGTGAGGGGATTAAAGGATATCTGGCCAGGATCGAAGACCATCCCGGTTTTTTTATTGAAATCTTCTGGTATGGTGTTGGTCAAATAGTACGGAACAGCAAGAAAACCGAGAGCATTGTATAGCCCAAAGGCTATCAAAACGGCCCCAAGCCACAGTATGGCTGGATTTCTTCGTTGAGGAAGTCCTCTTTTCTTGAGTTTGGCCGAATGATGCGGCGGGACCGGACTGGGTTTTTCTGCCTCTTGAGCGGGAGGAGAAGCGGTGGCGGGGTTATGGATGGAGATTTTTCCAAAACGATCAGGCATATCAATTGCTACCAAATAGCGATGTTTTTTTATTTAGGATTCGTAAGGAAATAACTTGAACATTCTCACCATTTCCTTTACGGCTCCTTATGCCGTTGCCGGCCTTGAAATGACCAAGTTAATCATGGATGACGGTTTGCAGCGGAGCAGGGGAATCCTTGATATGGATTTCTGAAAAATAAGGAAAGTATACTTATCGCATCGGCGCGAATCTGTAAATTAAAGATATGCACTTACCGCCTATATTTTTCAAGGGTCAAAACCGCCTAAATTAAAAAATAAACCTTAGAATCTCGCAGAAAAACACTTTTTCTCCTGAAAAGAGCTGTGCTATAGTCTCCTTTATCGTAGAGGATAAAAGATTCATCTGTCGTCTAAATTGCGTTAACTTGAGGTAAAAACAAAACCGCCGATGATAGATTTTTTAAACTATCTCCGCTGGCAGGATTTACTTGATATCCTGGTGGTGGCCTTTGTTATCCACCAACTCATTTCCATCATCAGTGGCACGCGTTCCGTGCAGATGGTGGTAGGCCTCGGCATCCTGACAATTGTCTATTTTTTTGCAAGCGTCCTGGATCTGGCAGCCTTGAAGTGGGTCATGCAGACCTTTCTCAGTTCTATTCTGATGATTGTAATTATTGTTTTTCAGCAGGATATTCGCCGGGCCCTCACCCGGGTAGGCAAATCACCTTTTCTGAAACAAACCGACGTTGCCGAAAAGGATCTTGAAGAAATCATCCGCACCTTGTTTTATCTCGCTAAAAGACGTATCGGGGCCCTGGTGGTCATTGAGAGAGATACCAATCTCGGTGATTTTATCGAGTCCGGGTTCAAGCTTGACGCACGCCTTTCAAAAGAGCTGTTAATCTCAATATTCATGCCGGTTTCTCCACTCCATGACGGTGCGGTAATTGTCAGCAAAGGCAGGATTCAACATGCCGGATGTATTTTGCCACTTACCCAAAACCCATACATCAACAAGCGTTATGGCACCCGGCACAGGGCCGCCATCGGATTGACCGAGGAAACCGATGCAGTTGTCATGGTTGTGTCGGAGGAAACCCAGGAGATATCGATAGTTCGTCACGGGGCTTTAACGACAGTCGAAGACGAAATAAGCCTTACCAACAGTTTGCGGGCCATATTCATTGTTAACAATGGTCCATCACAGTCTTGGAAAACATTGTTGAGCAAACGATGAAAGAGATACTTGCCAAGCTCTTCGAGCCCAAAAAATTGACCCGTCTCATGTCGAAGGACTGGCTCTTAAAGTTTATCTCTTTGGTATTGGCTATTGTTCTTTGGTATTTCGTAGGTGGCGAGGACAGAATAAATAAAAATGTCATGGTGCCGATTGAGATTATCAACCTCCCGCGTGACCTGGTCATTTCAAATCAATATAAAAAAGAAATTGAGGTGACGGTTAGCGGCCCACGCTCTCTCATCATGGAGATGGCTAGCCGGGCGATAACCCGCCAGGTCGATCTTTCTGCGGCAACGCCGGGTACGATGGTTATCGAAAATGATAATAAACACATACCTGTTATCCGTGGAGTCACGGTGCAGCGGGTCCAGCCGTCTTCAATGATCTTATCACTCGACAAACTTGTTCAGAAACAGTTTCCAGTCGAGGCACGAACTGTAGGCCGGGTCGCCAACGGCTATCAAATAAAGTCCCTGAAAACTGACCCAGAGCTTATTACCATTGCCGGCCCGCATACAATTCTCTCGCAAGTTGACCGGTTTTTCACAAAGGCCATCAACCTTGACGGTGTCAAGCAATCAATGCAACTGCAGGTACCGCTTGATCTCGACCCGGCAATTGTTGAATTGATCGGCGAAACCTCGGTCACAACTGATCTGGTGATAGGTTTGGAGACGGTAACGATAACCTTCGAGGGTTTGAGGGTAAATACCTTGCCGGAGTTGCAAAATATCGAAATTCAGCCTTCCCAGGTTAAAGTTGTTGCGCATGTCCCGAAGGTGATTCTCGACAGGAAAATCGATCTCAAGACCTTGCTTTCGGCGGTTGCCGTAAAGCGAGATGGCGATGCGGCCATGAAGGTACGTATAGTGCCAAGAGCTGACTTGGATGTTCCCGTTGAAATCGTTACGGTTGATCCGGATGTGGTACGTATGATCGGTGGCAACGGAGCTGTGACTGGTCAGAATTTGCCTGAGCCGGTGAAGACGACGGTTGGGGAAGGGAAGAAGGCCGCTGATTCTCAGTGGTCGCAAGTAAAGATTATCGAAACGAAGAATGAGGAAAAGGCTCCGGTGAACAAGACCTCGCCGATAAAAATTAAAAAGACTGCTACCAAGGTTAAGTATTAACTCAATGAGAAAACTATTTGGAACCGATGGGATACGGGGGGTAGCCAATGTCTACCCCATGACTATAGAAATCGCCATGCAGGTAGGGCGAGCCATTGCTTTTTTAGTCAAAGACAAGGTAAAGGGGCACCGGATTGTCATTGGCAAGGACACCAGGCAGTCATGCTATATGCTTGAAAACGCCCTCGCTGCCGGCATCTGCTCGATGGGTGTTGATGTCCTGCTGGTTGGCCCTCTCCCGACCCCTGGCATTGCTTTTATTACCACTTCAATGCGCGCTGATGCCGGGGTGGTGATCTCCGCTTCGCACAATCCCTTTCAGGATAATGGCATCAAGATTTTCTCAAGCGACGGCTTCAAGCTGCCCGATGAAGTGGAACTTGATATCGAAGATCTGATTTTCTCTCAAAAGATGGCAGCCCTAAGGCCTGTCGCCGACGAGGTGGGCAAGGCAACCAGGATCGAGGATGCCAAAGGGCGGTATATTGTTTTTCTTAAAAACACCTTTCCTAAACAGTACACCCTCGATGGTTTTCATATCGTCCTCGACTGTGCCCATGGCGCAACCTATGGGGTAGCCCCGCATGTCTTTCAAGAGCTTGGCGCCAAGGTCACAAAACTCGGCGTTGAGCCGGACGGCCGAAACATTAACAAGGATTGTGGCGCCCTGCATCCCGAGATCATGGCACGAAAAGTCCAGGAGCTTGGTGCTCATATTGGTCTCGCCCTGGACGGCGACGGTGACCGGCTCATTGTCTGTGATGAACACGGCAAGATCGTCGATGGCGACCATATTATGGCGATTTGCGCGGAAGAATTGCTGCACCAAAGGCGCCTGAAAAAGAAGACCCTGGTCGCTACCATCATGTCCAATATGGGCTTGGAGCTGGCGATGGAGCGCATGGGCGGGACCCTAGTGCGCACCGGAGTTGGGGACCGCTATGTCGTAGAGTGCATGCGGCGCAAGGGGTTCTCGTTTGGCGGTGAACAATCCGGCCATCTGGTTTTTCTCGATCACATCACCACTGGCGACGGGATACTTGCCGGACTGCAGCTGCTGGCGATCATGAAAAAGCGAAGAAAGCCATTGTCGGAATTGGCCACGGTCATGGAGAGTTTTCCGCAGATTTTAAAGAATGTCCGGATGTCCAGTAAGATCGCGCCTGCCTCTATCCCGGGTTTTCCCGAGACGGTGCAGAAACTGGAGCAAAAACTCGGCAAGGGCGGGCGGATCCTCGTTCGTCCATCCGGTACAGAGCCGGTTATCCGGGTGATGGTTGAAGGCCAAAAGCTGGATGAAATTACTGCTATGGCCGATGAGCTTTGTGAGGTGATCCGTAAGGGGGATCGGGGGTAGAGAAACCCATATGGATTGGATCTATTAGCGAGAATTTTCAGGTAACCTAGAATTTATCTTAATGTTCTTTAGGTAAATCGAAGAGTTACTGCCGATTACTGATTAGTGATTACTGAACAATTTTTTTTCTTTTAGGCCGTTTGAGTTTAACCTGGGGTGGTTCCCAAGCAAGTTCAAAAGCGGTACCAAAACTAGGTAGTTCTGAAAGATAACTGGGAACAAGGTTGTCCAGTGATGGTGGATACTGGCCTGTTACGGTAAAGAACTTGATCACGGCATTTTGCACTAGTGTCACGTCAACCTTGAAATGTCGTAATATAATGTTATACTTTGTTCATACTCAACCAAGGAGGTTCGACTATGAACAAATACATTGTGACACTCACCCAAGAAGAACGTGAACTTCTGGGTG
>JAOTRX010000011.1 GCA_030247675.1 Desulforhopalus sp.
TCTCAACTTCCATTCCTAAACGATTTTTAACCATGATCCTAATGCCTTATTCCTAAACACCAGAATCATCCCTCGCTCAAGTCCGCGGCAAACTACTTGATTCGTCCCGGACCGTCAAGAAGAAAAAACCTCCTTTGGAACGATTAGGAGGTTTTTTGAAAAGTGGTAGTTTGTATCCGCTCGCTATTCCGTTGTAATAGCAAAAGCAGCGGGGAAGTAGTCAAGACGCTTTTTCTTCATCGAGCCAGCTTGCGAGTATATCGACTATCTTTTTTGCCTGCTCGGTACTGGAAATGTTGAATTTTGATTTCATTATATATTCGCCCTGCCGTTTTTGATAGCGGCGTATAGTATATATATTTTTGCCAAATTCACCTGTGGCTTTATCCAGGGTTTGATAACGGAAGAGGATGGTTGTCCAGGCTCCTTTTGAGAGAACTTCCTTGCCGGTTTCTTTCGCAACCTGGATACCGTCTTCTTCGTAGCTTACTGTAAGGTCTTCAATTGTTGAACTCATGTTTTTTCCGTTTTTAAGTTTCGTCAGGAAGCAAATTCATCGAAGAATCAAATAGATTTAATGGGCCTGGAGCAAAGGTGGTGACGCACTCCAGGCCAAGTATTTAATGCAGGCGAGCAAGCCTGTAAAGAAAAACCTATTCTGTAGGACTTAAAGTAAGACCACTCTGCAGGGTGGTCTTACATCTGAGGGTTTACGATTTGGTTTGCATAGAAAAGGTTAGCCCTTTACCTGTGCCTTCTATAATAATATGATCGCCATCTTTGATTTCCCCTTGAAGAATTTTCACCGCCAGAGGGTCTTCGAGGTTTCGTTGAATGGCCCTTTTTAGAGGGCGTGCACCATAAGAAGGGTTGTAGCCATTCTCCACTAAGAACTGTTTTGCGCTTTCACGGATATGCAGAGAGATTTCCTTTTCATCAAGACGCTTGATGAGCTTTTTGATTTGGATATCGACAATTGCCATCAAGTTCTGGCGAGTCAATCGATCAAAAATAATTGTTTCATCGATTCTGTTCAGAAATTCTGGCTTAAAATTGTGGTGGAGCATTTCCTCGACTTGCGCTTGGATACTGCCTTTGTCTTTTGCGTCATCAGCCATGCTCATGATGAGGGAGCTTCCAAGGTTGGATGTCATTATAAGTAAGGCGTTTTTGAAATCGACGGTACGGCCTTTACCGTCGGTTAAACGCCCATCATCGAGGACTTGTAGAAGAATATTAAAAACATCCGGATGGGCCTTTTCGATTTCATCGAGAAGAATAACCGCATAGGGCCTTCTTCGAACTGCCTCGGTCAAGTAGCCGCCTTCTTCATAGCCAACGTAGCCCGGAGGGGCGCCGATCAGCCGGGAAACTGAGTGCTTTTCCATAAATTCCGACATGTCTACGCGAATCATGGCCTGCTCGTCATCAAAGAGAAAATCGGCAAGCGTTCTGGCAAGCTCGGTTTTACCGACGCCGGTTGGACCAAGAAAGATAAATGAACCGAGTGGCCTGTTTGGATCCTGGAGGCCGGCTCTTGCCCTGCGGACAGCGTTGGCAACTGCCGTGATCGCCTGGCTCTGGCCGATAACACGCTTGGCAAGTTCTTCCTCGGCATGCACAAGTTTGTCTTTTTCGCCTTCAAGTAAGCGGTCTACTGGAATGCCAGTCCACTTGGCGACAACCGCGGCAATATCCTGCGCATCTACCTCTTCTTTGAGCATCATTTGGTTGGCCTGGATATCCTGGAGTTTGGCGTTGGCCTCAGTCAATTCTTTTTCAAGCTGAACTTTTTGCCCATAGCGAATTTCAGCAACACGGCTCAGGTTGCCTTCCCGTTCCGCCTTCTTTTCTTCAATGGCGGTGGCATCAATACGTTCTTTGATGCCTCTGATGCTTTTTATGGTGTCGCGCTCCATCGACCACTGGGCTTTCATCGAGTTGAGGCTTTCGTTGAGATCGGCAAGTTTTTTGCGCAGATCAGTAAGCCGGGTTTTTGAAGCGCTGTCCTTTTCCTTTTTTAAAGCCTCTTGTTCGATTTCCAGTTTGATTTTTTGCCGTTCGAGTTCATCTATTTCAGTGGGCATGGAATCGATTTCGATGCGCAACATCGAGGCTGCCTCGTCGATGAGATCAATGGCCTTGTCCGGCAAAAATCGGTCGGTGATGTATCTATTGGAGAGAGTTACTGCCGCAACGGTGGCATTATCCTGGATTCTCACCCCGTGGTGAATTTCATATTTCTCTTTTATTCCGCGGAGAATAGCTATGGTATCTTCGACGCTGGGTTCTTGCACGAGAACCGGTTGAAAACGCCTTTCAAGCGCACTGTCTTTCTCGATATATTTGCGGTATTCATCGAGGGTCGTTGCCCCGACGCAGTGTAACTCGCCGCGAGCCAAGGCCGGTTTCAGCATGTTGGAGGCATCCATTGACCCCTCGGCTGCCCCGGTACCGACAAGGGTATGGATCTCATCAATAAAGAGAATGATCTCTCCGGCTTTTTCCTCGACCTCTTTCAGCACCGCCTTGAGTCGCTCCTCGAATTCTCCCCGGTATTTTGCGCCGGCTACCAAGGCGCCCATATCAAGGGTGATTACCTGTTTGTTTTCGAGGCTGGCTGGGATGTCGCCATTGACGATGCGCTGAGCAAGGCCTTCGACTATGGCGGTCTTACCTACTCCCGGTTCGCCTATGAGAATCGGGTTGTTCTTTGTCCTTCGTGACAACACCTGGATAATCCTTCGTATCTCCTCATCGCGACCAATGACTGGGTCGATCTTTCCTTGCTTGGCCAACTGTGTCAGATTTTTGCCATACTTCTCAAGGGCTTGATATTTTTCCTCGGGATATTGATCGGTTACCCGGTGGCTTCCGCGCAGGGTCGACAATCCCAGGAGGAATTCTTTTTCCTGAATGCCTCGGCCATTGAGGATTTTGCAAACATCAATCTCCCGGTTTCTGAGGATTGCAAGAAAGAGGTGCTCTTGACTGACGTATTCATCCTGCATCTGCTGAGCAACGGCAAAGGAGTCGTCGAGGACCTTTTTGAGGTGTTTTGAGGCATAACTTTGGCTTGTACCCTGGCCCGACACCCGGGGAATTCTCTCAAGAAGTTGGGCTATGTCCGCTAACACCAGGGACGGATCAATGCCCATTTTTTTGATAACCGGCACAACTATTCCCTCCGGTTGGGTGAAAATGGCCTTTACCAGATGCGCCACCTGGATTTCCTGGTGTCCACTGTCCTGGGCTAATTTTTGCGCGGTCTGTACAGCTTCTTGGGATTTCAGGGTAAATTTATCAAATTGCATGGTATGTCCTCGCTGCTACCTTGTTTTACTGTACCTGTGATACGCCTTTCGGCAGGTGTTTTGGTCACTCTGAGAGGATAAGGATTGCCTTGGTCGGCGTCAAGAAATTGACACCAATGGGCAATAAAAAAAGCGAGCCCCGATCAGAGGGCTCGCTTTGAAATTTCCAAAATCGTATTCACTACTTATAACTTAAAGGAAGCAAATGTATTGTGGAAAAAAGGTGCGGGGCGAGGGTGAATCTATATCTATCAACCACAACTTCCCGAACCACATGAACTCGAGCTGCAACCGCCGCCGGAGCTGATCGGATTCACGGAAGTGATGCCGAATCCGGAGCGTGGGCCAGCGTCAACGTAGTCCACTGTAATTCCACCACAGGTGGTTAAGAGGCTCTTTTCCACGAGAAACTTCAGAGAATCGTTCTCGAAAACCTTGTCGCTATCTTTTGGCTCATCCAGAGCCAATCCCAATGAGGGACCTGCTCAGCCACCCTGCATCAGTGCTACACGCAGGGCGGAATCGATATTGTTCGCCTGCATGTATTCTTTCAGTTTCGCAACAGCTAATCCTGTTACATTGAGTTCAGACATGAAATGCCTCCTTAAAGTTTATTTCTGAAATAACTTCTCTGTGTTATGACCATCATTGGCAAGAGAAGCATTGCTAATGGTAGAAAAATAAGGTGGGATAGACAAATAGTCAATCTTTACTGGATCAAAATAATGGAGAGAATTAAGGGTTGCAAGGCCATTTCATTGACAATGAAGGAGGGAGGGGTGCTTGCCCTGCCTCATGGTGCGACCTGCGGAGAGTATTTATGCTTAAAAAAGAAAGGTATGAAAGAAATAAATAATATCTTCCACTAAAAATTGAATAGGCGGGGGATGTTAGTTTATAGTTCTGTGATGGAAAACAGACGCAGTATTATCGCTAGCAGGGTTTTCTTGTAACTGCCGGTGGATTGAGTCAAGCCCGTTGCCTCCTCGGTGGCGGCAGGCAAAGATGATTGCGTTATATATAGTTTTTATCTATTAGGCCAGAGAGGTTTTTATGAAAAAAATTATTATTTCGACGGGTGGAGGGGACGCTCCCGGGCTCAACGCGGTCATTTATGCTGTGGTACACACCTGCTACAGGAAGGGTTGGGAGGTATATGGCAGCAAGAATGGTTATGGAGGTTTTCTCGACATTGACGATATGGTTCGCCTCACCATTAGAGATGTAGAGGGGATCTATTCGACCGGTGGAACTATTCTTGGATCGACGAATAAAGGAAATCCTTTTGCCAAACCCGTGGAAAACCTGGCTGGTGAAATACAGATTGTTGATGTTTCCGATAAAATTCTAAAAAACTTCAGCAGAATGGGTTTCGATTGTCATATTGCCATCGGCGGTGATGGCAGCCTTGATATTGCCCACAAGTTTGCCTTGAAGGGTATGCCGGTCATCGGCGTTCCAAAAACCATCGACAATGATTTGGAAGAAACCGACCGAACCTTCGGTTTTGATACGGCTGTCTCCACGGCGACGGAAGCGCTCGACAAGCTGCACTCAACGGCGAAATCCCATAACCGGGTTATGGTGGTTGAAGTCATGGGCCGAGATTCCGGCTGGATCGCTTTATACTCCGGTATTTCCGGCGGCGCCGATGTTATCTTAATTCCGGAAATTCCCTTTGATATGGAAGCAGTTTGCGAGAAAATTGCCGACAATGAACTGCATGAGAAACATTATTCTATTGTTGTTGTTGCAGAAGGAGCGGTTACCAAAGAGGGACAAAACTTTAATAAGGGTAAGGGGGAACTCGGCCGTGAGGAGGTAATTCTTGGCGGGGTCGGTGAATGGGTGGCCTCGGAAATTAGAAAACGCACGGAAAAGGACACCAGATCACTGGTTCTCGGCCATTTGCAGCGTGGTGGATCGCCAACGACCTTTGATCGATTGCTTGCCCTGCGGTTTGGTGCCGCAGCGGTTCGAATGATTGAAGATGGGGTTTTTGATCACATGGTGGCCTTGAAAAACTCCGTCATGGTGCCTGTGCCGATTGCCAATGCAATAAAAAAACGGAAGAAAGTATCCTTTACCAATGACAAGATCGTCACCGCCAGGGACATCGGTATCTGCCTTGGCGATAAAGATCTTGAAACAGTGTAGACGACGAGCGAGGGCAAAGAGGAGTGGGAGATAACAGCTACGAAGAGGCCTACCGGCTGCTGTACGCACAGTATGGCCCCCAGGGTTGGTGGCCGGGAGAGACACCTTTCGAGGTAATGGTGGGGGCGGTCTTGACCCAGAATACCAATTGGTCAAATGTCAGAAAGGCCATCAGCAATTTGCAGCAGGCCGGACTCCTCTCTTTTGAGGCGTTGTCGCTGTGTAGTGCTGACGAGATAGCCCCGTATATTCGGCCATCCGGGTATTACAATCTCAAGGCCCGCCGGTTGCGCAATCTGCTGGATTTAATAGATAACCACTACGAAGGCAAGCTTGAGCGTTTTCTTGCTGACGAGTTAGAGCCTTCACGGGAAAGACTTCTCCAGGTGAAGGGAATCGGCCCGGAGACCGCCGACTCGATACTGCTCTACGCCTGTGAGCATCCGATATTCGTCATCGATATGTATACCCATAGGGTATTCAGTCGGCATAACCTGGTAATGGAGGAAAGCGATTACCAGGATATGCAGCAGATTTTTATGGATCATCTTCCGCATGACCCACAGCTCTTTAATGAATTTCACGCACTTATCGTTCGCGTGGCAAGCACCTGCTGCAAAAAGACCAACCCCCTGTGTGATCAATGCCCACTTCAGGGATTGAACCTTTGAGGTACGAGAGGTGTGTTACGACTGAATATCCAAGAGGGTGCCGGTCATGTCATTGACCGTCTCAATGGTTTTGAGATTGGCCTTGTAGAATTGGCTACTCAAGCTCATTTCCGGTATTTCCGAGCTCATTTCTACATTAGAAAGCTCTACAAGATCAGGGCCCCCGCTGGTTTCCTGGAAGACACTGGCACCCGGGGTATTTACTTGATCAACTGTTGCTCGTACCCCCTGCGGCTGCTGCTCAGCCATGGTAACCCTGGTTTTCCTAAAACCATCGGTGTTGGCGTTGGCGATATTGTTGGCGCCCGACTGGACCTTTGTGCCGAAGGCTTGTAAGGCTGTGAGGGCTGAACTGTATGCTGAAATCATCATCTGCTCCATCATTAAAAAAGATTTTCTTTGAACTCAACCTGCAAACATTGCACCAGATTGAAAATTCTCTGGAGAATCTCGCAAATGAGCTATCGATTGCGGAGTGAGCTGTGCAGATCTGTGCAGATGGGTGAGCAGGGAGCCCCAGATATTTTCTTAGATTTTGCAGTAGTATAAAGCTGCGTTGCGTATCTTGTCTGTTTTAAGTAAACGTATGCCTTTGTGGTATGCCGTAATGGTAATAGCGGTTACCAATTACTCCAATGCGTATCTCATGCAATTGCTGGTTTGGTAATTTCCTCGAGAAAACCTTCTATCTCATCTTCAGTATACTCAGCCTTCAGAAGCGCTTTTTTGTATCTGTCAAGAATCTCTCGCGCCTTCAGTGGGTTGTTGTTGAGGCAGTGTAATTTGTAGAGCAAAGAGGTCAGACCTTCCTCCAGATAATTGAGTTGCAGTATGCGTTCGAGAACGGTTATGGCCTCCTCTCGTCTTTCCGATCTTGCCAAGCTATTGGCCCAGATTGAACCGATTTTCACAAGAAGGTGGGTGAGATGATCACTGAAATCCAAGGCTTGTTCACTTTGGAAGGTATCGTCGGGCATTCCACCCTTCCACAATGCAAGAGCGGTTTGAAAGGCGCTATGGGCTTGCAGCCACTCATTATTTTTACTGTGGGATATTCCGATGCGGGCGGTTTCCTGGAATTGCAGTGCATCAATCTCATAGTTGGCCAAACATAGAATCCCCTTTTGGAGGAAGAAGTAATCTTTGATTGAGCTTGGCAGGAGTGGCGTCAGCTGTTGGCGGATGCGACTCAAAAGGGTGTCGAGACTTTTTCTGGCATTTACAGGCCCACTCTCCGGCCATAATTCTACAACAATTTTTTCCTGAGGAATACGTTGTCCTTTAGCGGTTATCAGCAGCCCAAGCAATTCACGCTGAATTGGAGTGAGGTCCTTCGATCGGAAAAGGATCTTTCCGGAAATGCTGACCTCAAAATTATCCATGAGGGTGAACTTGAGGAGGGGAATGGGTTGCCCACTATCGGAAAAATTCATGTGCAGGCGGGTTCTTGCAAGGGACTGGGCAAAACTTTTTTCAAGATCTCTTTCTACCGCTAGGGCCAGGAGTTCGGTCATCATCACTGGTTCCCAGGTCCAGAAGTGGTTATACCCGTTGACTTTCATGAGAGCCAAACCCGCTTCAAGGTCATTTATGGCTGCCTCGGCCCCTTTTTCTTTTAACGCACAATAACTTCTGTTGAACAGTGCACAAATGGTCAAATATGTAGAGGGAATGGTCTGGGCGATGGCGAGCCCTTTTTCAAAAAGTGGAATGGCCTCGGAGTATTGTTTTGCCTTGGTATAAACCGCACCGGCGATAATGGCGTTGAAGCCGACATAAAATAGACCTGCAGAGTTTTGTCGAAGGCGAATTGATTCGGCAATTTTTTGGACTGCCTTTTCGGCATGGTTGGTGATGGACAGGCCGAAGGCCTGCCATTGCAGCAGTTGGCTTTGCATGTGGTCGGTTGCGGCGGTGGAGGTAATTCCCCATCCCCTCTCCAACAAGTCAAGTGCCTGATGGGGAAGCCCCAGGGAAAAGAGGGTGCTGCTGCCCCAGACATACAAGTAGGGGGCAGCGACCGTCTGATCGATCACTTTATGGTTGATGGAGTTTTGCAAAACCTGCTGTTGTATATGAAAATTTTGGTGATCTCCGACCATGGAGAGATAGCAGAGATTCATGACTCTCATGGTTAGCCGGTTCGATTCGCCAACGAGTGGGTCATTATAAAGTGTGAAACAGATCTCGGCCTCACGGAGGTATTTGGCGAGGTTTCCGCTGAGCAGCTCAATATAGCCCTGAATAAACCGGGTTGAGGCAATAAAGTTGCGGATATCGTGGGTTGTCGCAAGGTCGGTAGCCATGCGGATATAATGCCTGGCCCTACCCATTTCGCCGTTGAAAAAACAATAACCGACTGCAAGATTGCGGGCGGTCATGATAATTATCGGCACAGGCAATGCGGCTTGGTTGTTTTTCAGCAGCTCCTCGATTCTTGGCAGCAGTTGCGCCCCTTCCGTGTATCTGCCGGAAATGACGAAATGATAATAGACGGTTTGTGACAGGGCTATTAATTCGCCGGTTACTTCTCCTGATTCTTCAAAGCGGCTACGTACTCGGTCGAAGTAGGGCAGAGTGGTCTGAGGTGCAAAATCGACGCGAAGCAGTCCGGCGTAGAGGGTCAGCCAGGAATATTGACAAAGGATATCGTCAGGTATTGTTTGTAACAGACTCAGGATAGTGATAGTGCGGTTTTTGGCGATAAGGTTCATCCCTTTTTCTTTCAGGATGTCATTCATTGCGTTAAAATCACCGGCGTTTTTATAACAGGTGAGGGCCTTCTCGGTCATATCCCGAGAAAGGTAGTAGCGTGCTTCGCTTCGGTAAATTTCGGCGATTTGTGCTGCCGGCAAGTGAGTTCTGGCCCGTTGTTGGAGAAATTCCTGGAAGAAATGATGGAGGCGGAAGACCTTTTGCCGGTTATCGAGTTTGTAAATGAAAAAGTTTTCGCTGGCCATTTTTGCCAGCCTTTCCGGGAGGCCGACAATCCCTGATATCTCGGCCGCCAAGTCGCCGGGGATCTCGTGGAGAAATGACAACTTGAGGAAGGCATAATGAAGCACTTCAGGTATCTGGGCGAAGATTTCTTCCTGGAAATAGTCAAGCATATGGCCGGTTGGCGGCGTGGCGGATAGGGCTGCAGTCGAAGGTTTTTGCCAAAATTTGTTTCGTCCGGAAATAGGGTGGCTTGCCAGGATGATCCCCATAATCCATCCATTGGTAATACGGTGAATCTCGTTGGCCTCCTGCCGGCTGATGTCCCTTTTTAAAACGCTGTGGAATAGGGTCTCGATTTCCTGATTGTCAAGGGCCAGATCTGCGGTATTGAGGTAGACGATGTTCGCCCCGTTGCGAATAGTTTTCCCTTTAATCTCAAGAGGGTGTCTGCTGATTAGGATAAAGTGTACCTTGGGTGGGGAGGTGTCGAGAAGGTGCTCAAGCAGGCTGATGGTAAGGGTTCCGAACTCGATGAGATGGAGATCGTCAAAAACCAGGTAGATATCCTTTTTTAAATACGTTTCCAGATCGTGCAGGAGGAGATTGGCGCAACGGGTGAGATCCAAAGGGCCTACACTGCCTTCGGTCAGTATGCTTGCCAGTTGCGGTGAGGTAAATCCCGGCAGCTTGCTGGAAAGGTTGGTCAACAAAGAGGACAGCAGCAGTACCGGGTCTGAGTCCTCCGGGCCAACTTGGTACCACAGTGAGATGTCGTCGGTGGTTGCTAGAAATTGCGAGGCAAGAGTCGTCTTCCCCTGACCGGCCTGCGCCTCAATAATGATGGCCTTTTTCCGGTGGTTATCACTTGGGAATTTTGTCTTGAGGAGATTGGTTCTAAAAAGAGATTGGGAATGATCAATATGGGGAGAGTAAAATTTGTTCGATGGCAGGCTGGAGGGTTCAATACTCTCATTATACCGCAAGGGCATAAATTTCGTTTGAGCAGACAAGTTGCTCAACTCAGCTTTATGATTCATGGTTCACCAAGGTCGTTGCTTGTTCTCTTTCTCTCGTACAGGAGGAGTTTTTTGCACACCGTCCTGACAATGTTTGCGTCCTTCGAGGTAAGGTGCATTCTACTGAAAAAACGTCGAATATTGGTCATCCAGTAGGAATGATTCACTTCACTGAGAAAGTCAATTGAATACAGCGATTCCTCAAGAAATGCATACATGCTCTCCAATTCGTGAGAGCTGGCAAGCTGTGGCGCAAATACCATATCTTTTTTTGCATGGACCACGCCATAATAAAATTCATAACAATGAATTGCAACAGCTTGAGCGAGGTTAAGAGAGGAAAAATCAGCGGTAGGAATAGCTGAGGCGATCTGGCAAAATTTAAGGTCATCATTGGTCAGGCCGGTATCCTCGGGACCGAAGAGGATCGCCACCTTATTCCTGGTAAGAGCAGGAAGTATTGTGTCTACCAGTTCTCGTGGTGTCTTTTCAACGGTGCGCTGGCGGCCCCTTCGCGCCGTCGTGCCAACCACGATGGTGAAGTCGGCAAGGGCCTCGGCAAGATTACGATAGATTTCCAGGTTGTCAATCAGATGAGCCGCTTTATGGGTGGCCATTTTGGCCATGGCCTCGCGGTCAGGAATTTCGTCTCTGACGATTATCAGGCGATTGATGCCCATATTCCAGGCAACTCTAGCGGCGGCACCGATATTTTCAGGGATTTTAGGACGGACGAGAACGATGGCGATTTGATTCAGGAGCGATTGCTGGTCCATGGGGGTCAAAGATGGGCTTTGAGTGGTGGTGAATTGGATGGTTCGAAGAGGGAATCCAGCCTAGCTTTTCGTGCCAGCTGGCCACCTTTCCGAGTGGCTGAAGGGTGGCAAGTCCGGTCTACATGTATGTCAAGCCTTTGCCCAAGTCAAGGAAAAGCAGGAGGCTTGGGTTTTATCCTGGCCTCCCAACTGTCTTTTTTCCTTGCTGAATCGCTTGCCAGGATAAAATTTAGCCTTCTTCGGTAGAAGTCGACATCTTCCAGCGTAACGCGCAGGGGATCGCCGATCCGGTAGGTTTTTGCGGTGATTTCACCGAAAAGGCGATGGTTTTTGCTGTCCAAAAGATAATAATCGTCGGTGAGGCGGTCCACGCCTATGGATCCGCTGATGCAGTGGCTGGGGATCTCAATAAAAAGAGCAGAATCATTGACTCCGGAAATGATGGCGTCAAATGAATCGCCAATATGTTTTTGCATAAAGTTGATTTTCAGTCTTTCCTGGATATCCCGTTCGGCGGTAATTGCGACCCTTTCCCTGGTTGAAAGAAAGTCTCCTGCATCTTTGAGAGATGCAGAAGGATGAATCGGCTGTTTTTTCTCTTGAGACCGTGATATCAGGCGAAGCAGGGTGCGATGGACGATGAGATCCGGATAGCGCCTGATCGGGGAGGTGAAGTGTGTATAGTCGGAGGAAGCAAGACCGAAATGGCCGACATTCTCGGCCGAGTACTGCGCCTGTTTCATACTGCGCAACAGCAGGTTATTGATAATATATTCGTATCGCGATTCGTTGCAGATTGCGAGTACCTTGGCAAACCATGCTGGGTTGATCTCCATCGGCGGCAATTGCAGTC
This sequence comes from Desulforhopalus sp., assembly GCA_030247675.1. Classification (NCBI taxonomy): domain Bacteria; kingdom Pseudomonadati; phylum Thermodesulfobacteriota; class Desulfobulbia; order Desulfobulbales; family Desulfocapsaceae; genus Desulforhopalus; species Desulforhopalus sp. The sequence goes on from JAOTRX010000011.1 coordinate 11,728, forward strand.
CGAGGGTTTTCGCGAAGGTGAAAAAAGCCTCCATTTTTAAGGGGTCAGGCGGTTCATGCACACGGTAAATGGCCGGGACCTTTCTGGCTGTCGCCAGCTCGGCTACGGCTTCGTTGGCCGCGAGCATGAATTCTTCGATGAGCTGGTGGGCGAAATTCCTTTCCGCCCGGTAGATTGCCGTCACCTCACCGGTATCGTTTACAGTGAACTCCGCCTCCGGCAAATTAAAATCGATAGAGCCACGTTGTCTTCTTCTGGCCTGCAGGGCTGTTGCCAGTTCCTGCGCCCACCTGAGCTGGGTGAGAAAAGGTTTGTATTGCTTGCGGACTGCTGGGTCCTTGTCGATGAGGATTTCTTTCACCGTTGTATAGGTGAAACGTTGGTTGCTGCAGATTACCGACCGGGTAAAGCGCTTGTTCTGCAGTGTTCCGGATTTGTCAAAATCGAGAATTGCCGAAACAGTCAGCCGGTCTTGGCCGGGAACCAGGCTGCAGAGGTCGTTGGACAGCCTTTCCGGCAGCATGGGAAGCACCCTGCCTGGGAAATAAATGGATGTTCCCCTGGCGTAGGCCTCCTTGTCGATGGCCGAGCCCGGAGGAACATAATGGCTGACATCGGCTATGGAAACGTAGAGGCGAAACCCTCGGCGGGTCTTCATGACACAGATGGCATCATCGAAATCCTTAGCGGTTTCGCCGTCAATGGTCACGTGCGGGGTTTGTCGGAGGTCTTCTCTGCCTTCCTCAAGTTCTATAATGCCGGCGAGGCTCTCGGCCTCTTGCAGTGCCTCGGTACTGAACTCATGGGGGAGGTCGAATTTCTGGATGACCAGCTGCATCTGCGTATCGACTGTATCGGCACTGCCAAGGACATTCAAGATCTTGCCGGTAAGCACTCGGGTCTGCCGCGCTTCCCTTGTATACTGGACGATGACCGCATCGCCATCCTGCAGGGTGTAGCCATTATCGTCGGCGATTTTAATAGTAAATGGAAATCTGGAATCATCGGGAAAGACGCTGGCACCGCCGCGAGTTTCCCGGTAGATGCCGGCAATTTTGTCTGGCCCACGGGCGAGTATCCGCAGGACGACGGCCTCCGGCCGGTCATCCTTGCGTACCCGCAGTACCCGTATCAAAACCCGATCGCCGTGCTGAGCGCTGCCCATGGCGGCAGCAGAGACAAAGGGGTCGCGAAGAAAAGCCGCCTCCTTGCCGTGTTGCTGAACGGGTCCGACAAAACCGAATCCGTTGGGGTGTTGCACCAGTGGCCCTTCGTATAGCGGTGCATTGCGAGCAAGCGCATATTGCCGCTTGCCGTTTTTGGTGATGAGGCCTTCGTGCAGCAGGGAGTCGATTGTCTTTGCGAGGTCTTTTGCCGTGCCTGTCTCCTTGACGAGGTGATCTTCAATGGTTGCAAGCGGCACTGATTCTCCAGAAGTATAAAGGAAACCGAGAATGAGGTTGGCGTTTCTACTGAAATCTTGCCGGTTTTCTTTGCCCGGACGACGCTCTTTGGCCCTGTTGCCCTGCGGCTTGCGGGATTTTTCAGGAGGATTTCTTTTTTTTGGCATGGTGTCTTTTTTCTTTTGTCCGGCGAATGAATTTTGTTAAGCTGCGGTCAATTGTCTTGATCCCTTGTATTTCCTTGTCGAGTGCCCCGTTTAGTAGTAGAGCAGTAGTGATTGCTGGCAAGTCTTTGCAGCCTGGCAAACGGGGAGGGCGTTCTCATGAAATTCCTTCTTGAATCGCAAGGGTATACGTTTTGTTTGAGCATACAAGCTACTCGATTCAGTTCCAAAAACAGAGAAAGATTTTCTGAAGTATTAAGCGTTCACATTCTAAGTATCTTATTAACTATGTCTATAGGTGTTGGCTGTTGTTCGAACAGATTGGGGGGGCATGCGCCGTATTCCGTTTGACCTTGAGATCTACCGTGACCAAATGCGGGCGCTTATCGCCGATAAGCCGGGCGAAGAAATATTCTGGCAGGCACTCAGCTTTGCGGCAGAGGCACACGGCGACCAGTGGCGTAGATCCGGCGATGCCTACATTCTCCATCCTTGTTCCGTGGCCAAGATCCTCGCCGAGGAGATGGATATTACCAATCCGGAGATCCTCGCCGCAGCACTCCTCCATGACACGGTGGAGGATGTGCCGGAGGTAACCGAAGAGGTCGTTGGGCAAAAGTTTGGCAGCTATGTCCAGGCCATAGTCGAGGGATGCACGAAGGTTACCCATGTCTCCGGCGATAGGCAGGCCGACAGTCAAAATACCCACCGGAAGATTTTCACCGGTGCTTCCCTGCGTCCGGAGGTAATGCTGGTCAAGCTTGCGGACCGCTTGCATAACCTTCGAACCCTCCGGGCGATGCCGAAGGACAAACGTCAGCGTATCGCTGACGAGACAATCGGGGTATACGCGCCATTGGCGACCGTTTTCGGTCTTTTCAATATGAAGAGGGAGATGTACAACCTAGCTTTGCTGTATAAGTATCCCAAGCAGGGTGCAAAAATTAATAATCAAATTCGCCAGTTGGCAGAGTCTCCCGTTGGACCGGCGATAATTGAGGCAATTAAAAAAAACGCCGAGATCAGCAACCTCGAATGCCGCATCACCATGCGAACCAAAAACCTGTGGGCGTATTATGATGTTGCTAGCCGGATACTGGTGCAGCGCATCGATACCCCCATGGAATTTCTTGTCGGGGTTAATGATGTACAGGACTGCTACCGGGCGCTGGGTATTATCAACCAGACCTTTAAACCGATTCCCCGCACCCTCCGGGATTTCATCGCCAATCCGAAGCCTACCGGCTATCAGGGACTGCATGCCCGGGCGATAATTCAGGGACAGAAATATCTCTTTAAGATCAGAACAGATGAGATGGCCCGGAAGGCACAGAGAGGGATTTTTCGGAACTGGAGCTCAAAGTCCGGAAAACAGGGCCGTTTTATTCGCGAAATACAAGAGATGTTTGACGTTCTTGGTTCTGAGGATTCGGTGTCGTACCGGGATGTCATTGCGGCAAGTGGCATTAAGGAGATTTATACCTATACTCCACAGGGCGATTTGATCTGTCTGCCGGTGAATTCCACCATTCTCGATTTTGCCTTTCAGGTTCACACCGAAATTGGCCAAACATGTCTTGCGGCAATGATTCGCAATAAAAAGGTCGGCCCGGACCATGTCCTGAAAGACGGCGATATGGTGCGCATCATCAGGGCTGACCAGCCTATCCGCTTTGATCAGCAGATGCTGACTTTGTGCAAGACCCCCAGGGCGAGGGGTGAGTTGGCCAGAAGTTTTAAGATCCGCCGCCACAAGGTGACTCGGGAGGTGGGTTTTTCCATGCTTCGCCAGGAAATGCTCCGCTACGGAATTCCATTCGATGTCTTGTCCGGCAAGGATGTGCCCCTGCTTCTGGAAAACTATTCTCTGAATAACCTCGATGAACTCTACATACGGATCGGTGAGGGGCGGACTCAGCTGCAAAAGGTAATCGAGGACATTAAGAATATCCTCTATGGCGGGGTTTCACCTCTGGTCACCCCAACCGGCGCCTTTAATAAAATTGAGCTGACCACCCTTGATCCGGTTTCAGTGAAGCTTTCGTCCTGCTGTAAACCCAATCCCACCGCCAAGGACAACTGTGCATTGCTGACGCCCAAAGGCCTTTCCGTGCACCACAAGAACTGCGAACGATTTCGTGAGCTCAATTTTCAGCGCGAGGACGCGGTGAATATCACCTGGAAAATCAGGGACACCCGCGTACGCAAGCTGCAACTGCTGAATATTCTTCAGGCCAGCAGGAAAGATATCATGAATGCTGTCGGTTCTGCCCCTGAGGAGATGGAGATGCACCGTTTAGAAATCCATTCCAGCTCTTCATCTCCCGACCCCGCCTGGCAGCTTTCCTTTGCCGTTCCAAACCTGTACGCACTCCAGAAGGTACTGCGGCATTTCGATAAATCAAATATCCCTTACGATTTTTACCTCGAGTGTTGAGGCAAGGTGCAGCAACCGGGCTGGATCTTTATTGTTCGCTGGGCTCCTTATCGGTTGCCGTGGTATTTTTCTTGCTATAGTTGGCGAGAACCTTGCCAAGCATGGCCGGCAAGTCGTCCGGCAATCTGGAGCTCCGATAGAGTTGGGTGAGGGTTTTTTCCAGGGTCAGCCGTTCGCCAAGGAAAACATGTCGCAATATCAGCGATATGAGCCTGGTGATTGTAGTGAGGTTGGAAATCCGCGATTGCAGATGCTGGTCGCGGTCGAAGGCCGTTGAGGCGAATATCTCCACAGGGTTACCATCGAGTTCGCTGACTGACACATACCAGGTGTTTCGTTCTCTGTCGGTTGTGCGGTACCGTACGGCGTCGAGAACATCGGGGAGTTCCTGTTCGACCTGCTTCGGAGTGCAACCGGGGAATCCGGCGATCTGGGCGAGTTTTCTCGCACAGGCAGGATTGTCCTGGAGAATGCCAATTATCTTCAGGCAAGTAGCACACAGGTTGTCATTTGCACCGTGGGCGGTGAGCTGCTGTTCTGCCCCGCAGGCAGTACAAGTATCATGTGGCGATTTGGCGGATGTCTTTTTTCCAGTTTTCATTGGGTGTGATGTCGTTGATGTATTCTTTCAGGTAGCCTTGAAAATCCCGGCCGCTTATTTCTCTTGCCCCAAAACGTAATAAATGATCGGTGGTCATCTGGCAATCAACCATTTGGAAATTATTGTTTTTAAGGTGTTCAATAAGGCCGACCAAGGCAAACTGCGAGCCGCATTTTATCCTCGAAAACATTGATTCTCCAAAGAAAACCCGGTCAAGGGCGATGCCGTACAGGCCTCCGACCAATCGATCTCCTTGCCAGCACTCAATTGAATGGGCAATGCCCAGTGAATGGAGTTTGATATAGGCAGCCTGCATTTTTTGGGTTATCCACGTCCGGTCACCGGTTTCGGTTCGGACCGTGGCGCATTCCTCGATTACTTTGGCAAAGGCGCAATCACGAGAAATGGTGATGTGGAAATTCCGGGCATACCGTGGCAATCGTTTGGGAATTTTGAACTCACCAGGAAAAAGCACAAGCCGGGGCCGGGGACACCACCAAAGCAAGGGATCCCCCTCGGAATACCAGGGGAAGATGCCTTGGCGGTATGCAGTTATCAGCCTCTGCGGGCTCAGGTCGCCGCCGATTGCCAGCAGGCCGTTTTCCTCCGCGAGTTCAGGGTTGGGAAATCCGATGTACGTGGTAAGTTGAAAGACCGGCATGGGTGTAGAGGTCAAGTTCAGAAACAGAATAGTTGGGTCCGAAAGCCATATCCATTGAGTACTCTACCACTATTTTATACCGCAAGGGCATAAGTTTTGTTCGAGCTGACAAACAGCTCAAGTCAGCTTTCATATCTGATATATGTTGTTTGTTGGGGCTATACGGAAAAAAGGGAGCGTACGATGTTAATCCTCCTGGATTGTTCTTCAGCGGCCATGCACGGCATTCCGGGTTTTAGAAACTGGTCAAATCCTTTGAATCTGCCGCCAATAGGGGAGGTTTGGTAATACTGTTTTTTTTCTGTGGCGAGTAGAGTATTATCATTTGCGAAATTGTTGGAGAAATTGGTCTCATTGAGGAGATATTTGGACTTGGGCGAGACGTCAAGGCCGGGAGAATTCTTTTTAGATATTGCGCATTATCATCATGGAAATTCAACAACGTACTGATAATTCACTGGATATTCCTTCCCAAGCTGAAATAGCCATGGAAGATTTCTATCCAGGTGCCGGTCGCGGGGAATTGCTTCTGCGCATGAAGGGTGCCATAGGAAGCGGGGCACCGTTTATGGTGCTTTCGGGAGGTGATGGGAGTGGAAAAACGATGATGTGCCGGATGCTCGAACGCGAGTGCTCATCCACTACTGTGGTTCTTTTCCCTCAGACAGTTGAATCCTTTGAAGATGTTGTCCGAATTATTGCCCACACTATGGGTCTTAATCCCTCCACCGCGGAAGAAGGAAAGACCGTTGATGGGACCATTGCCCAGATTATTTCTCATCTGGCGAACCAACCGAAGGGTCTCCTGGTAATTTTTGATGAAGCGGAGGATATCTACCTTGCAACGCTCGAGAGAATCCGCAAGATGTTGGACCGGTTGACCGCTGCCGGTGTAAATATGCAGATCATTTTCTCTGGGCGGAAGACCTTTCTTGAGAATTGCGAACAGCTTTCCATCTGTGATTTCCGTCATACCCAAGATCTCCATTTCGAACTCCTGCCGCTCACCGAAGAAGAAACAGCTGATTACCTGCGGCAGTATGCAGAGCGGATGGCAAACCCGGAGAAGGGAAAAATCTTCAACGATGAGGTTGTCCGGAATATCCACGGTTTGGCTAAGGGAAAATTTCGCGTTGTAAAACGTCTCGCCGATGAATCGTTACGGGCGCAGGGAGATGATACGTCCTTTATGGCCTTGCTGGAGAGTGTTCAGGAAGAAGAGGGTGACGACGATGGCAGAAAAGGTGCAGTAATGCCAACCTGGAAACGTTTCATTCCGTATTTGTGGTGGATCGGAGGGGCGTTGTGCACACTGGTTTTGGCAGGTTTTCTTTTTCAGCCTGGAGAGAACCGGCATGTTAAAAAGCCGGTTCCCTTGCCTGCTGTTGCCGGAAAAAAGAAGATGGAGCCTCTTGTTCCGGTAAAAGAAACCGTTCAGTCATCGCCTGTTCAACCGGTTGTCAAAGCAGCCAACTTGCCGGCGGTGCAAGCTGCGCCCCCAGCCCATGAAGCCCAAGGAAAACAGCCGGAGGTGGTGGAGCAAAAGACTGCAAAGGTATCGGTAGAACCGGTGGTAGTCCAACCAGTTAGCGCTGCAGCGCCGGCAGTCGAGACAGCACCAGCGATTGTTGAAAAAGCCGGGGAAGTAGATGCGAAGAAAGCCGAACCGGCTGCTGTGCCAAATAAGGTGAAGAGTTCTCTTGCAAGTCAGGTAAAGATTCCAGACTTGCGGCAGGTCCCGCCATTGAAGGCAAAACCTGGAGGGCAGCAGGATTCTGGTGCTGTTACAGCAAAGTCACCGCTTAAAACAGAAGCCCAAGAGAATTCTGTAACTGCCGGTACCTTAACAGTTGATCAGCTTTACCAAAAGCGTTTGAAGGCGGGCAGTGTTTGGGCAAGTGGTAAGAAGAACGACTTGTTTACTGTGCAACTAATGGTTCTCACGGCGAAAAATGCTGAATCAAACCTTAAGAAAATGCTTGCTCAGACCAATTATAGGCAAGAGGCGGGGAAATTTTTTATCTTTAAGAAAGGTGGGTCTTCCGAGAATATGCTGGTTTTTTATGGCGAGTATCCAAGCCTTGAAACCGCTCGCCTTGCTCAAAACAGTCTTCCTCAATTCTTACGTGAGCACCAACCCTATGCGATTTCTGTAAAGGGCGCCATTGCCAAGGTCGGTGCGAAATAGTCTGTCCGGCTAAACCGGGCGTGGGAAAGTATTGAGGCCTCTATACAAAAAAGGGGTGCCATAGAGAATCCTCTGTGGCACCCCTTTTTATAGTTGGTGGAGCTAGACGGGATCGAAAAATGGACCTCCGAACTGCCCAGGGCGCTCTGAAGCTGAGCTATTATCTACTTGATATCATTATTTATAGATTGTTTAAGTCTGTCTTGTCCACTGTGAAGTTAGGGGCTCAGTACAATGTTTGAGTGTTGTTAGGTGTACAAGGTTTTCTGTCGAAATTCAACCGAAATTTTTGAAAGCCCACCTTTCCGCCTATACACCAAGCTGCTCCCCCGGTGCCGGTGGTCCTCCTGCCGTTCCTTAGATAGTTCTTCGTTTAGCCTGCTTGTTGCTTGCATCCTATGAATGTAAGGTAATCTTAAAGCAGACACAGTGGGCAACCAGGATGATTTCAACGCTACCTACAGGAAGAATCAAGGCCACGATTGCTGACTGGCTTCCTCGGGCAACCTGGTTTGTTTTTACAGACTCAACTTCATATAGGCGTCTTTGATCTCCTCTGCTTGAATACACAGGTAATCGAGGGTTTGCCTTTGTGTCGAATGGTTAAACATCACCATGAGTTCAGGTATTGAAGTGTTCAGTTGAGTCCGCTGATGGTAGCCAAAGGTCTTTCGCAGGGTATGGCTTCCGTAATTGCCCGGCAGGTTAATCTCCTTGCACCAAGTCTTGACCAGACGGTTGACCGATGGAACCGTTAATGTTCCTCTCTGGCTCTTGAAAAGGCTGTCGCCAACTTCAAGCGTTTGCCCTTGGCTTGACCTCAGCCAATGCTGAATGGCCTCAACAGCTGAGCTATTCAAAGTAATCCGCCGACCTTTCCCAGTCTTCTTTTCCTTTAAAACAAGTTCTTCACCGGCCTTGATGTCTCTGACCTGTCCTACAGTGATTGACAGCAGATCGGACGCCCTGAGATTGGTATTGATGCCGAGAACGAACAGGCAGTAATCACGTGGCTGATTGTTCTTTAAACTCTTCTTGATGGTGTTGATGTCCTTGACTGCTTTGATAGGGTCAACTTTAATTTCAGCGTCTTTTTTGGGATGGTTCGGGTTCGGCATGGTGGTATCTCCTGGTTGTCTTGGTGTCTTTACATCTTGCTAAGAAATACAGATATAGCATCAATAGATAGCGAGACGCAACAGGATATTTTGCATGAGATCTGGGAAACCATAGATATATGCTTGATTACATGAAGAAAACACCAAGAATTGTCTCGCTAACTTTTCTATATTAGTTAACGAGTGTTCCTGGAATCCGACACCTCGCTTTCTCCGAGCTGCCCGCCAATATCTCCCGCAACATCCATCGAGACACCTTGGAAACCGAAAATAGACTTCATTACTTGTCGAGTTTTGGATACCGGCTTTGTGTGCCCTGACAAGACGTTAGGGTAAGCCCTAATAACCGTTGCTGTCCTGTGTCTTATCACCGCCACCTACAAGAGATAAAACATACGCAACCCAAGCCCCGCCAGGCATCATATCAGAACTCTCGGCTGATGTGGTGTCTAGTGGGGTTTTCTTATTTAATCAAAGAGTTACCCGAGAGACACAAGAAACCGAGAGAATGAAGAAACCAAGAATTAAAGCGATTGACGCAGTCATGGGCACAGGAAAGTCTACATGGGCAATCGAAGAAATCAAACGTTCGGACCAAAAGTATATCGTGGTGCTGCCCTATGTGGATGAAATAACCCGGTATGCCCAGCAACTTGAAAATGATGTCAATGTATCTGCCCTGGATGACAGGGTTTACGAAGAGGGAACCAGTAAGGCCCAGGCATTTAGCGATGCCTTGGAATATTCAGATTGCATCATTATCACCCACAAGCTTTTTGAAGACCACATTACCCGAGAAACTCTGCGGCGCATTGAAGAGGACGCTTGGCGTCTCCTGATTGATGAGACGCTAGGAACCTTTGAAGAGCAACACGGCCTCGATTGGCATGACATTGAAGCCTTCAAGAAAGATGGAATTGCCGATGTTCAGCGGCTTACTCAGGCTGTCTCAAGGCTTATTCTCAATGAGTCAATTTATGATGAGTATATGACCAAGACAAAGGTGAAGAAGGAAAGAAAGGACTTGGTCAGGAATTTGCTTCACCGTGATTTCCTTATCGTAAACACCGAGGAAGGCAAGGACGACTACTATATGTACACCTTGTCACCTAGGCTTCTCAATGCTTTCAAGGGGATAACCCTGCTAACCTACCTGTTTCAGGGTAGTGAAATGGATTTATGGTGTCAGTTTAACGGATACCAGGTTGACCACATGGAGTTGGTACGAAACGGTTCAGGGCATCGTCTACAGCCTCATTGTGGCGTTTACTCTGGAGTGCAATTCAATAACTTGGTGGAAGTAGTAGCGCCTCAGGGGCGGGGGAAAAGATATGGCAACGACCAATTCGACCTATCCAACAATCAGATGAAGAGGTTATCCAAAGACAGCCCGGAGTTGAAGGAGATTAAGCAAGGTCTGCGAAACTTCTCGATCAAATACAAGTTCGACCATGAGGGGGATTTTCTCTTTACGTGTAAAAAAGAAATCATCGAGAAGGGTTTTCTCTTGGATCGGCAGCAGAAGTTATACAGGCCCTATGTCGGAGAACAAAACTGGCTGGCCTTTAATGCCCGTGGACTGAACGAATACAAGGATAAGCATTACGTCTTTTACGGGATGAACGTATTTCAATGGCCAAGAGTCAGCCTCACTTTGAAGGGTTTGGGATTCTCGGATTACAATCAGGATCATCATGCCTTATCAATGATGCTGCAGTTTCTTTGGCGGTCTGCAATCCGAGTAGGCGAAAAGATTATTGTTGCGGTGCCTTCACGACGAATGAGGGAATTGCTCAACGATTGGTTAAAAGGGCAAGTTCGGTTTACATCTGGTCGACAAATGGAAGGCGATTGTTACGCTTCGGCGGCAGCACTTACCTAACATAACAAATTATCATCAGGCGCAGAAGTGGGGCAAAATGGTCTGTAGTGTATTGATATTGTTGTTGAAAAAAAGGCTCCTCGTAAAAGAATACTAGCGTTTGCGCTTGCTCCATTGAGACTCCTGAGACTGCCGGTTATCAGGTTGATTATAGACGGTAGTTAGCCATGTCCCCTTATATCTCCGATGTTGACAGAAGGTTGATTGACTTTGTGTCTATTTGGGAGATTCGAGGGGACGTGGTTGTGGTCTCTTTGAGGACGAATGATCTAGAGTTTGATGGGTTGTTGGTTACTGGTCGTAATCCTCGGAATACTCCCTTTGGTCGTAGTCCTCCGGTTTGACCACCTCCACTGCGTTTCGGTACAGGGTATTTTTGGTGACCTCAGATATTAATTAATAATACCCCAAGGGTTCACCGAGCTTTCCACGGTATGCGTTTTGTTAGCATTCTGCTTACCTCAAGTTATTTAAGTCTATCCTTTATTTCATCTTACCTGTGCTGTTCCCATATTAACCCAAGCTAACCAGGCCTACCATGTCACCACACGCAACACCACGAGAACAAATTGAAAGAAGACTCGCTAAGTACACTATAGTAACTTGCCGTAATCAAAAGGTAAGAGTCATGTTTAAGCCTCGTCAGCGATTCAACAAAGAATCCAATAATAACAATCTCACAGGCTCATTCTGGTATACGCTGAGTGGCCTTTCCCTAGTTTTGGGATGTCATCGGCAAACAATTCTGAAACACGTACCGGATATGAAGCGAAACCTTAGGCTAACCAAGATGTTATCCGAGTATAAACAAGGAACTCGCTACGAATGGGTATCATGTATTTCCAGTAAAGGCCTAAGGGCTGTGCTTAGGTCAATGAGGAGGTCGGCCATTGAAAGCAGGGCCACCAAGGAAGTTTGGCAACAATTACTTGTATCGTTACCAGGGTTGACCAAGGCATGATCTTAGTGAACCTTTCGGCTAACACTTACCCTCTATATCTATATTTCCCAATGGTAGTTATGAGATAACATAGACTTGAGAGAGTCTGAAAATCGCAAGCAGTATGCACATGTTGATGGAAAGTTAATGATCATTTTCTCTAAGAGAAGCGAGTCATGGTAATTAACTAGCCCCGATGTGTCCTGCTTGCGAATCCTCCTGTTTGCGTGTTCACCTGCCTTTTTCACCAAGGCCTTCCTAGGTCTACCAAGTTTCAACCCTGTGCATGATCAATTTACCCTACAGACACCGCAATAGATGAGTCTTTGAAGAATCACCGAGTTCTCAGCTATTGTGACACCAGGTGATTTATCAAGCACTACCTACAAGAAAACAATCCTGGATGAACTTGATGAAGTCATCAAGACAGCCAAGGAAAACAATCGTGAAATTGATTACATCGAGGTGACCCAAGAGGAAGCTACTAAATTCAAAGTTGCCATGTATGGCAGCTTGGCTGAGTGTCCTGCGGGATTTCCAATGAGGTACAACGGGATTGAACTAAGGCTCACCAAGTCAACCCTGTGTCCTCCGACCGGCCCACTGTATCGATCTCGGTTTCGATCCCAATTCTAAGAGGTGACCTATGTCAACAGAAACAACCAGGGTCTACCGAGTTCGCAACAAGAAGACGGGTGGCTACTATAGGAACCTAAGTACCGGGACTACCTTCTGGCAACGAAGAGGAACTGCTGAATCATACAAGGCAATGCTGAGAAACATTGATGACATCGAGGTCGTCGAGTTTGAACTGAGGGAGGTGAAGGAGAGATGAACAGAATCATACTGATGATATTAGCGGTATCCCTGGTGTCAGCCCAGGCAGCCCAGGCTGCTGTGGTGGTTTCCGCCCGACCTGCCCCAATGGTTATCTCAAGACCTGCCCCGGTGGTCGTAAGTACACCAAGGGTGGTAGCACCCACAGTGATACCAAAGACACCCGTAATGAATCCTACGAACAACCCAGGCCTATTCAGCGGCATGTGGGCGTGGCTGTTTGTGAGCCACAGTGACAACGATAAAAAGGAGAAGAAGAAGTGAAAGATATGTTTGGTAAGCCATTGGAAGTAGGCACAAAGGTTGTCTACATCCGGAACAGTAAGACCTCATGGTCAGCATATTGTGCAACCGTGGTTGGCTTCACGCCAAAGATGGTTCGTATCAGTACGCCAGGGGTGGGCCATGTGAAACCTAGTAGCTTGCTAGGTTACGATTGGACGGAGGAGAAGAAGTGAATGAAATGAAACTAATGAACATGGACTACTCCGCCGCCGAGCAGAGAGTCATGGCTCACATGATGTCCACCAAGGTTATCAATGGTGTGCCAATGATGTCCCATTTGCAGATCACAGAGTTGACTGATAAACGCCAGGATTGGGTGAAGTCTGTCATGGATGAGCTGAGAAAAGAAGGACTTATCCCGACACTTACAGAAATCCTGGAAGTTAACCATAAGAACCAGAGGGTAAAAGTCTACTATGTCAACGAGAGGGACAGCCATGTGGTTGTCGCTAGGCTATCTCCAGAGTACATGGCATTCCTGGTTGACTTCTGGATGGCCAATAGGGACAAGCCGATGGCTCAGTTACCTGACTTCAGTGATCGGGTTGCAGCAGCAAGAGCATGGGCTGATGCGATGGAAAAGGCTGACGCTGAGAAACTCAGGGCTGACTCTGAACAACTCAGGGCTGACAAGGCTGTCAAAGAGAAAGCTTGGATCGAAGATAAAGCCAGAGCATCTGCCATGGGAACCGCCAGTGCTGCCAAGAAGGAAACCAAGAAGGTCGTAAAGGAGAACGAGAAACTCAAAGAGCAACTTGCTATCAACGGCACCTATCTGACCGCCAGAGCAATCCCTTGGCTGAAAGACTTCTTCCGCCTTAGAACCAATAGTGAATGGGCAGCAATCGGTAAGGAGCTACGATTCATCTCACAGTACCGGAATTACGACATGCCAAAAGTGGCTGACTCAAGGTGGCGAAATGGGGTCAACTCGTATCACAAGGATATCATAGGAATATTCCATAGATCACTCATCAATGATGGTCGATATATGGAAAAGTTTCGTAAGTAGTCAACCTTATTATCAACAATCAACAACGGAGAACCAAATCAAATGCGTAACATTCCAGGAATTCTTATCATCATCATTGTCTGCATGCTCATCCTTGGTGTCGTTGGGTACGGCAAGAACTTCATAAAGTTAATCTCTTGTGACTTTGAGGCACCTTATAAGGCTGAGATCATTCACGGTATCGGTATAGTCCCGGCTGTCGGCGGGATCACTGGCTGGCTGGACTTCGGGAAGTAAACCATGACTCTCACAGCAGCATTCATTGTAGGATTACTAGGCGTTCTAGGCATAGTGGCAGTCATTGCTACATTCTACATAATATCAGTTTATTAACCAGTTCAAATAAGGAGAATCCCACATCTTACACTTCGACGTAGAGACTAACGGTCTTTACTGGGAAGTAACAAAGCTCCACTGTCTCGTTATCTACGACGACATCACCGACACCACTCACGTATTCGATCCAGTATCCCCAAGGCCTATTGAAGATGGACTTAGGATGCTCATGGCAGCAGACTTTCTTATTTCTTGCTTGGTAGTTGAGGTTGCGGTGAAATTGCCTCTCCTTGTACCTGTTGGGATTGAAAGGATTGGAGAATATAGTTATTTCTAATGACTTCCTCCCTGAGTTCCTTGACATGTTGCTTTAGGACCGCCTCCTCTACAAAGTCTAATTTACCTCTGCCATCAACATTAACTGTTCCAACCACCTTAACAACTGGAATTTTTTTAATTATTTCAAGACTTTCGACTTTCTTTTCGTCCTCAGGAAGTTTGCTAACCCTATCAAGTTCAGCATAGGACACAAAATCATCCAAAGGATTCCTGGCTGGAGGTGCAGGTTGCCACAGCTTCGCCGTGATTGTTCCGAGTAAAATAGCGATTATTGTCAGTATTGTTTTTGAGTAATTATCCATGGTTATTGAAAATTCCTGTTATAATCGTGTTCAAGCCACCCAGACATACCAAAGGTGACATTAAATGATATTGTCGTTTTTTAGAATATATAACAAGTATTTATGCATATTTCTTAATACATGTTCTTCTGCATTGTCAGGTGTCGCAAATGGGAAGACAAACATCATTGGGAACCATTGGACAAGAGTCCATGCATCCTTCACCTCGTAATTATGAACCTGTTTATTCTGAGCCACAACGTTTACATTAAAGGTGTATTCAGATGTTGCCCAAGATGGGATTATATAAAAGCTTGCGCCAGTAATAACTGCTGGAATCAGACCGAGTGGGTTTTCATATTTATTAATTGTTACTCTAACTTGAACATCTGAATTAGTTTCATCGGTCGTTACTGTGCAGCACTCGGAATTTCTTACTGCACGAATGAATTCTCCCTCCTGTGCGTTTTCGGAAATAGTTGTTGAGCTTATGTCCATGTTTGAGTGATAGATCACTCTATAAAAAATCCTTGTTTTCTCCTTGTCATTATCCCTTGGAAATGCGCCATCACCTATAACGGCTATGTTGTTGTTTTTTATTCCCGCACATCCGGTAAGAAATAAAGACGCAAAGATCAGAAGAATGGCCAGGTTACGCATGTCGATTACTCCATAGTTATCTTTTAAATTTAGCATATTAGCTTTAAGAATCGAGGACACTACAACTGTGTATTTGGATAGTCAATATCAAAGGTTGGGGAAGCTAAAGCCATAATCAATTTTCTCTCTTGCTTCCCCCGGCCTACCCTGCCCCCCGTTACCCTACAGACGACACAGAGGTTGCTTTGATCAACTCTTGCAAGACCCCAGCCGCCCGGTGAAGCTCTGTAACTGCCAAGTCAATTTCTTCCCTCTGTGCTTCCGAAATGTCTGTCCAGTCCGTGAAGTGGTCGTGATTATTCGCAATATCCTCGACACAAACATAGCTACCCTGGATTGCCTCAATGATAATTGCTGAATCGGTGGACTCTTCTTTTCTGATGTTTACGGTTACGCTGTTCATGCTGTGTTCTCCTTTTGTCTGTTTGGGTTGTCGCTAGCCTCCTTATGGGATAGCCAACGGATGATTGCTTTGGTTGATCCAAGCGCCTGATCTGGTGTAGCCTGGTGTCACCTTTGGTAGGCCACATTCAATTCAATGCCATAGTCAATTTTTTCGATTGCTTCCCTCAACAGTATCTCAGGCGTATACCGCTTCCCATAGCGCCCCATGGTCTCCGAGTTGATTGTATGCCCATCGAGTTCATGGATCATAAAGGGGTCAACCTGCTTGTGTTTCAGGTGAGTAATGAAGGTGTGCCGGAATGAATGGAAGGTCTTGCCCTGGCCGATTCCTCTGAGCTTTTTGAAATATTGGAACCATCTGCCGACCATTTGGCCGTAACCATCACGCCTTCGTCGCAGCTCTGGGAATAGCCTGGTTTCCCCCCGTGCCTTAAGTTGTTCTGTGTATTTTAGGAGACCGAGGTCAACCAATTGGGGATGAATTGGCACCAGACGAACGCTTGAAAGATTCTTCAATACCTTCTCTCCTCTATTGTTGATATCGAAAACCCAAACGTCACCTTCTTGCCTGATGTCTTCAAGATGAAGTTGGCAGATTTCCTCAAGTCGACAACCGGCATACAGGGCTATCAATGGTGCCCAATACCGGGAGGGCTGGGAAGTGTCCGGGGTGTCGAAGAGTTTCTGCAAGTCTTCAATGGTGTAAGCTTCTCGTTCTTCATCGGGTCGACTGTGGAGTTTTACTTTGAAGCCACCGGCTGGATTGACCTGCATGTATCCATGGGAGACAGCAAAGGAAAAGAGATTACTCAGGCGGGAGATATACTTGTTGACTGTGTGGGCGCTCAGGGTCTTTTTCGGTTTCGTCGCGATGATCTCAGCAATTGACTTGGTTGTAAACTTTGGAATCTTTCGCATGTTCGGCGGGAGTTGGACGATTACCGCTTTGAAATCGCGCATGATCCCTTTGTCGATGGCATCGGCAGGAATGTCACCGAATATCTCCAGGAAGAGATTGAATACCGCTTTGTGATCTTCTTCTGTTTTCTCTCGCCATGCTTGGGCGACCTCCTTTTCTTTGAAGAAGGCGTCTTGTATATCAGTGAAGGTGAAGATTTTGGCTGCCGTTCGATGTGAACCGATAGCCGTAGTCTTTTTAGCGGTAAACAAAGTTGTCGGGGAATTCTCTATGGTTTGATTGCCTTCGGTGTACACCTTTGTGGACAATGGCTTTGTCTCTGGAAGGCCCGTGGAATAAGGAGTTTCAGCAGACCTACGGCGAATTGTGTACACAGATTTGGTCACAGATATACCCTTGGTTTCCACAGAGTTGACCTGACCTTGGTCCTTGGCGGTTGCAACCTGACTCAGTGTTGCAGGGGAGACATTGCTTGTTTCGGTTGGCCTATCAGTAGCTTCGATTGCTGATGAAACGAGTAGGGGAGGAAGACGCAGGAAACTCTGCGTAACTGAGGAAAGCCGCGCCTGCTTGATCATCCCCTTGATGGCTGGAGTAATGGACGGCCATTGGAGTGTCTCGGCTACTGCCTTGTTATCACAGTAAATACAGCGGCGTGCATCCTCGAAAAGACCTTGGACAACTGGCAGGAGACTGGCCAAGTGTTTCCTCGCAGTGTAGACACAGCGTGTCTTTAAGCTGTACTTGAGTTCTCTTTGAGGGATGATCGAGCGACAATCAAGGGGAACCCGCATACGGAAGATGAATAGTCCTGTCGGGGTCTGTTGAAGATATTCAGGAGCGTTAAAACGACTAAAGGCCATCCTTGGTCAACCTCCGTGTACAAGAAGGTGGACAAGATGGCCTTAAATCAACTACTTTTCTAATAATATCAAACTATTGGTGGAGCTAGACGGGATCGAACCGACGACCTCTTGACTGCCAGTCAAGCGCTCTCCCAGCTGAGCTATAGCCCCAAAATTTGCACATCCAAAAAACACGGCTATCATTAACAAGCTTTCAAAGATGTGTCAACAGAAAACAGGGCAATCTTTTTATAAAAAAATAGCATAGTTGTTGCTAACGAAATTGAGGTTTGGTATGCTTCTCGGTTTCTTGAGGGTGGTTGTCTTTTTCACAAAATATACACTCTCGTCAAGGATCAACGTCACAATCCGGCATTAGACAGAAACATTCTCAAGGTTGGACCGGGTTTCTCTTATCTTATCTCAAGGAAGAATACATGTATTCACCATTTAATTTTTTATATCGATTTTTATCCAATGATCTGGCGATTGATCTTGGGACGGCAAATACGGTTTTGTATGTAAAAGGTAAAGGAATTGTCCTGAGAGAGCCCTCAGTTGTTGCGGTACGGCAAGATGGCAGGATGAGCAAGGTTCTGGCTGTTGGCCAGGAAGCAAAAATGATGCTTGGCAAGACTCCCGGAAATATCGTAGCGATTCGCCCCATTAAGGACGGGGTTATTGCCGATTTCGAGGTTACTGAGGCGATGCTCCGGTATTTCATAAATAAGGTGCATAACAGAAGGACTCTGGTGCATCCGCGGATCATTATTTCGGTTCCCTCAGGTATCACCCAAGTCGAGAAGAGAGCCGTTCGGGAATCCGCTGAATCTGCAGGTGCCAGAGAAGTCTTTCTCATAGAGGAGCCGATGGCCGCCGCAATAGGCGCTGGTTTGCCGATAACCGAGCCAACCGCCAACATGATTATCGACATCGGTGGTGGGACCACCGAAGTTGCAGTCATTTCTCTGGCCGGGATTGTTTATGCGAAATCAGTGAGAGTCGCCGGTGACAAAATGGACGAGGCGATTCTGCAGTACATTAAGCGTAAACATAACCTGGCAATCGGCGAGCGGACCGCTGAGTTGATCAAGACCACCATCGGTAATGTAATGCCCGAAGAACCATATGAAACGATGAATATAAAAGGGAGGGATTTGGTCTCGGGGGTCCCCAAAACCCTGCAGGTTACTGCTGAGGAAATACAATCGGCAATAGCTGAGCAGGTGGATGTGATTGTCGAGGCGGTACGAGTCGCCCTTGAGGTTACACCACCTGAGTTGGCTGCTGATATCGTCGATAATGGTATCGTCCTGACCGGAGGAGGGGCGCTTCTGAAAAACCTTGATAAGTGCTTGAAAGAGGCGACCGGTATGCCGATTATCGTCGCTGAAGATCCTTTATCGTCAGTTGTCCTCGGTTCGGGAAAGGCTCTTGATAATCTTGATATTCTCAGGGAAGTAACCATTGAATAGCCGCCAGTCATAGGCTTGTACTAACTGCTCGCGCCGGTGAATGGTGATTCGCCGGCGCCCCGTGTCTTGTCTTCAATAGTTGTGATCTGTGCGAAAGAATACCAAAGCTAAACAGGATCGATCGATTGGCTCCACCATCAGAATCCTGTTGCTGATAACAATCTTGCTTGTAGTGGGTTTGTTGTTACTTGCCGCCATGCTTGGTGGCCGGTTTGGGGCACCTCATCAATTGACCCTCGATTTTATCGGACCTTTACAAGGCACTGTAACTCGGACGTTTTCCGGGATCGTCAGTCTTAAAAACGATTATCTCGCCCTAGTGAATGTGCGGGCTGAGAACAAACAACTCCAAGCACAAATCGACAAATACCTCACAGAACTTGGGGAATACCGTGAAGGTTACAGCACCTACCGTCATCTCCAGGAACTTTTGGCGGTAAAAGAGAAGTTGACCTTCCAGCCCCTCACCGCCAGAGTGGTCGGGAAGGAACCTGCCTTTTGGTACCAGACCATCGTTGTTGACCGTGGCAAAAAGGACGATGTGTTGGAGGGAATGATTGCTTTGGCACCCGGTGGTGTTGTCGGGCAAATCATGCACACCGGGGAGAACTACTCGAAGATCCTCCTTGCCAATGCCCCGAGCAGCGCCATTGACGCCATGGTCCAGAAAAACCGGACACGAGGAATTCTGAAAGGGGCTGGAGAAAAGGGCTTTACCTTACAATATGTGCTGAAAAATGCTGACGTTGAGGTGGGAGACCATGTCGTTACTGCCGGAATCGGCGGGGTTTTCCCGGCTGGAATACCAGTTGGCAAGATTTCCAAGATTGAAAAGAAACAGCGGGGTATGTTCCAGGAAATTGAAGTCCAGCCGAATATAGATTTTCAAAAATTGGAATATGTTTTGATTGATCCTACGGATCGCAAGGCCATTTTAGATTCCATGAACCTGACGCCAGAGAGGTAGTTTTGCCGATGCTGGTAATTGTGTTTTGGGTGGTTGGTGTCGCCTTAATCGTTGCCCAAACTACCGTCCTTGAGTTTTTACCACCGTGGTTAGGAAGGCCGGATTTGGTATTTATTCTGGTTTCCTTCATTGCCTACCGCTTTGCATGGATTCCCGGAATAATATTGGTTTTTGTTTTGAGTTGGATTATGGATGTCGTCGCCGGCATCTATCTCGGTTTGTATCCTCTAGTGTGTCTTCTTGCTTTTACTGCTCTGAAAACGTTAACAAATCGCAATCCTATAAAGGAATCAACCTATCAAATACCTCTTGTCGGCTTGAGTTATTTTCTCGCGCAGATTCTCTTTTACTTTATCAATTCAATACTCTTGCCCGACATGCTTCCGGAATGGTCATGGCCCGCAGCTCTGCAAAGAACGATTTTGGTGATCTTGGCCGCGGTGCCACTCTTTGTTCTGTTTAATGGATTGTACGAATACATCCTCAAGCGGCGTCTCCGTGGTAAACCGCCTCGGAGACGCTCCCAGCGGGCAATATGAATCCAGAAGATGAAACTGGTCTAAAATTGGCCTTCAAGGAAATTGAGGATATCGAAGAGCGCGATGACGCTTCCCTCGATTTATTGAAAAAAAGGCTGCTCGGCGTAGCGATAGTCGTGCTTTTTTTCTTCGTGATCATCATTCTCCGGCTGTGGACCTTGCAGATCACCGATGGTCCTGAGTATGAGAAACGGTCGTATGGCAATCGGGTCAGAATACGACAAATTGCCGCACCGAGAGGCCATATTCTTGATCGAAATGGCAGAGAGATCGTCACCAACCGGCCTTCTTTCGATGTCCTGCTTATTCAAGAGGATTCAAATGATATTGGCGATGTTCTCAAAAGATTGTCGCCGGTACTTGGTGTTGATATAAATGACCTGTGGACGAAGGTTCGGGAGGCTGCCGGCAATCCCCGGTATATGCCGGTGCGATTGAAGGAGGATATTGATTGGCAGACCCTCGCCTATCTGGAAAATCATAACCGCGAATTCTCAGGTATACGTATTGAGGTACAGCCGGTTCGCGTCTATCATTATGAAGATCTTGCCGCGAATACGATTGGCTATCTCGGGGCAATTTCCAAGAAAGAGCTCGATGAATCGGACAAAAGCATATATTCCGGCGAAGATATCATTGGCAAGAAAGGTATCGAACGACTCCGCGAGAAAGATCTGCGGGGCAAAAAGGGGCAAAGTTATTCCGAGGTTGATGCCAAGGGTTTTGAGCAAAAGCAGTTAGAAAAAGTTGAGCCCCTTTCTGGAAAGGAAATTCGCTTAACCCTTGATGTCGATTTGCAACAGATAGCCGAGAGTTATATGGCGGCCGGAGAAAAATCCGGAGCCGTTGTGGTCATGGAGGTCAATACAGGGCGATTACTGGTCGCGGTGTCTGCTCCCAGCATCCGAATAAAAGAATTTATCGGTGGCATATCACAGGAACAGTGGAAGGCTTTACTTGATAACCCTAAACATCCGCTTATCAATAAGGTTGTGCAGGCAACATATCCACCCGGGTCGACGTATAAAATGGTGACGGCCTTAACAGGGCTTGCGAAAGGTGCCATTGATGAAAATACCGGAGTCTTTTGTCCGGGATCATATACCTTTGGCAACAGGACCTATAAGTGCTGGAGGCATAGTGGCCATGGCGCGGTCAGCCTGAACAGGGCAATTGGAGAGTCCTGCGATGTCTATTTTTACCAGGTAGGACAGCGGGTTGGTGTCGATGCATTGTCTGAGTATGCGATGAAACTAGGCCTCGGGGCCAAAACCGGCGTAGAAATGGAGTACGAGAAAGAGGGTTTGGCACCCACCAAAAAATGGAAACTCAAAAATCGCAAAGCCAAATGGCAGGACGGGGAAACGCTTTCCGTCGCTATAGGTCAGGGCTATAACCTGGTCAGTCCGTTGCAGGTCTGTGTGATGACTTCAGCTTTGGCCAATGGCGGCAAGGTGTATCGACCAAAACTCGTTGAGCAAGTCGTCGATTTAGAGGGGACCATCGTCGAAAATTTTGCTCCGGAACTGGTCAGCCAACTTCCTGGAATGGAAAAATATTTCAAGTTAATTCGCAAAGGAATGGAAGAGGTGGTTCAGGGGAAGGCTGGGACGGCTCGCAACGTTGCAATTGAGGGCCTACGGATTGCCGGCAAGACCGGTACCGCCCAGGTTGTACGCCTCGCCCAGTATCGTGGCCTGAAGGAGTCGGCCATTCCGTATGAAGTCAGGGATCACGCCTGGTTTACCTGTTATGCCCCGGCGGACAATCCGGAAATCGCCGTGACAGTTCTCGTCGAACATGGCTTGCATGGGGGATCGGGGGCAGGACCTATTGCCAGGGCTATTTTAAATCAGTATTTCCATGGGAAGTTGGATGTCAAGGCTACGGGGAAGGTGGAGCCGGTGATAATTGATCAGGACGACGGGACGATAGAATGATTCGCATAGACCGAAGGTTGATTGAGCATTTCGACGTGATATTGCTGCTGCTGATTTTTTTGGTATGCATAATGGCTTTCTTTAACCTGTACAGCGCATCTTTCCCACCGAGAGTCTCCGGTCTTCCACCCTATGTCAAACAGGCCTATTTTTTCCTCATGGCCTTTGGCGCTTTTCTCTTTGTCATCAGTTTTGACTATCAGAAGTTGCATTCTTGGAACTATCCCGTTTATGTGACGGTCATTATCCTGCTTATCTTGGCGGAAACCATCGGAAATACCGCGGGTGGGGCGCAACGCTGGATCAACCTCGGATTTTTTAAGCTGCAACCGTCGGAACCGGCCAAACTGATGCTCATCATCACCTTGGCCAGCTATTTTTCCAGGAAGGAATTAACCGAGGGATATTCGATCAAGGACCTCATTGTACCGATCGTCCTCACCGCTATTCCGTTTGTGCTGATCCTTCTGCAGCCGGACCTTGGCACGGCAATGATGCTTGGTATCATTTTCGTATCAATGGCGATGTTTGTTCGTTTGAAAATGTCCACCTATATTGTCATGGGCAGTCTGGCCTTGGGGCTTGGTATATTTGCCTGGGAGAAGGTGTTGCGACCGTATCAGAAACAGCGAATCTGGACCTTTCTCGATCCTGAGCAGGACCCAATGGGTCACGGCTACCAAGTCCTGCAGTCGAAGATCGCTGTGGGCAGCGGAGGCAAGTTTGGCAAGGGATATATGGAGGGTACCCAGGGGCATCTGCATTTCTTGCCTGAAAGGCATACCGATTTTGCCTTTTCCGTTTGGGGTGAGGAGTGGGGTTTTGCCGGGAGTGCGATTTTTATCGGCACCTACTTTCTCCTGATTCTGTGGGGGTTATACGTGGCAATGTACGCCAAGGACCGTTTTGGGGTATTATTGGCTTTTGGCGTTGTGGCCCTTATATTTTGGCAGGCAGCGATAAATCTTTGCATGGTTTTGGGATTTTTACCGGTGGTTGGGATCCCATTACCCCTCTTTTCCTACGGCGGATCGTCCCTCATGACGACCATGATTGGTCTTGGGATACTGATGAACGTACGGATGCGGCGTTTTCCAAATTCCTTGTCAAAAGACTAATCTCTAGCCCACATAAAGAGTTGCTTCAGATGGTGTACCAGGCGTTCCGCGCTGGGGTGAGCACGACCCTGACTGCCTCAGTTTACCCCTTGCAGCCCCTGGCTTAAAGGTGGATTCAGGTTAGAGATGATTCTCTTCTTCCATTTGCAGGACAAGTTCGCGCAAACCGGCAATAAAGGTAGGGTTGATATTAAGGGATTCACAGGTCCGTAAAATCATTCCCAGTTGCGCCGCTTTATCCTTATAAAGGATGTTCAGTTCGAAAAGTGTCTCAATGTGATCCGAGACAAAACTGATCGGCACCATAAGGATGTTTTTGCATCCCTCCCGCGCCAGTTGGTCGAGCATTTCCGGAATAGAGGGTGACAGCCATTCGACCGGGCCACTCCTGCTTTGGTAACAAAGCCTGCCCTGCACCCCGATGATTTTCTCGATTGCCTGGATAGTTTGGCTGATGTGCTCGACATAGGGGTCGCCTTCTTCGATAAAAGACACCGGGAGACTGTGGGCGCTGTATACGAGAGACACCTTCTGGCCCTTGAATGTGCCTAGTCCCTCAGTGATATTCTCGGCTAAAGCGCGGATATAGGATGGTTGACTGGGCCATGAGGCGATGATTTTCAGCGGGGTCTCGGGGGCAATTCGGTTCAACGCACTGCGAAAATGCCGTATCGATGAGCCGGTTGTCGCCTTTGAAAAATGGGGGTAAAGGGTCAAAAGGAGTATCTGGCCTACGCCGCGTTGAAGAAGGGTTGTAATTGCTTCTTCGGCCATTGGCGGCCAATACCTCATGGCCACGGTGACGATGTAATCGCCGTCATTTCGAAGGGATGCCTCCAGCGCCATGGCTTGGCTGAAGGTAATTGCCTTGAGTGGTGAGCCACCGCCGATTTTCGCATAATTGGCACTGCTTTTCGGTGCTCGCCTTTTGGAGATAAGCCAGGCAAGCGGTTTCTGCATGAAGGCAGGTCCTAATCGGATTATCTCGCGGTCGCAAAAAAGATTATAGAGAAAGGGTTGGACATCATCCAAGGTGTCGGGGCCGCCCATGTTGACCAGAACAATCCCTGTCGTGTTGTTTTTCACTAGTATTCTCCGTGTATTTCTCAAGTTGCTGGGGTGTTGCGAAGAGAGTTTTTCCCCGGGATTTGACGTGCGGCTTTACAAACGATGGCAAAATTTCCCGAACCACTTCCCCTGTAAAAGCAGAAGCAATGGCGGCACATATTGCCCAGAAAGGGTATGCAGAAAAATCCTTGACAGCAAGAATTGCAGGCCAAAGAGGAACGGCTGAAAAACCGTTATCATTCTACTAGGAAAGGGCAGGCTTGGCCAGAAATCTTGTCGAAGCCCATCAATTATCTGCGACGACATTGTGCGGCAAGTGGAAAAGCAGGGGACCTTGCTTGATTCTCAAAGTGAGGAGAATATAATATAGGTAAGAGTCGGTCTCATCTGGTCAAAATGGTCGCAGCAGCCATAGTTGCTTTCAGACCAGCCTGAGGATCTGGTGCGATCGACAAGGAATTGCATCTTGCGATGCATGATACGAACAGTGGAATGCCATTGTTTGAATCCGAGATGGAGGAAATCTATGGAACTGAAGATCGAAGCCCGAAATGTTGAGTTGCGTAAGAGTTGGCAGACGAAGATTAGTGAAGAGCAGGAAAAGCTCGTTCGTCATTATCCCAATTTTGTACTTCATTTACGTATCAGCATTGAAGCCACAACCCATTACAAAGAGGGAGGGTATGAGATCAAACTTGTTGCAACGGTGCCAAACGATACGGTCGTTGTGACAAGAAATGGCGAGTCTGTTCGCGCCGTACTGACGGAATCATTCGATGTGTTGACACTGCAACTAAAAGAGATTCAGCGCAAGAAAAGGAAAACCCAAAAGGCGCCCAGTGCTGGAGATGGAGTAGATAATGTTGGAATAATCAGGAAGCTTTCGCCGCACGAGTCGTACGGTTTTATTATGTCTTCAGACAAACGGGATATCTATTTTCATGAAAATGCGCTGAAAAATGTCAACATGGAAGATCTTGCCGAAGGAGATAGCGTGATCTTCGGTGAGACCACCGGTGATAAGGGCCCACAGGCTTCGTGGGTGAGATCGGCCGAATAGCGATCGGCAAAGATAACTTAGCTGCCAAAGGGTCTTGGACATTGTTGTTCAAGACCTTTTTTTGTTGCGGCTCTTGATGCAACTATTATGACAAAAATTCTACGGTACAAATTGGGGAAAAGCAGCTATACTTTTCGCCCCTGCCTGAAAGGTACCCAACGAACTTGTTCGCGGAGTATCGATATTCAAGGTAACGAATTGTAATTGAAGGAGAAACAGGTTTTGCAAGAAGAAGTCTACCTTATCGATGGCAGCTCCTATATCTACCGCGCCTATCACGCAATCGCACCCCTCTCCAATAGCAAAGGCGTGCCGACCCATGCCGTACTGGGTTTTGTTAACATGGTTAAACGGCTGATCAGGGAAAAGCAGCCGAAATATCTGGCCATTGCCTTTGATAGCCGCGGACCGGTATTCCGCCACCAACTGTATCAGGCATATAAGGCCAACCGGCCGCCAATGCCTGATGACTTACAGGCTCAAATTCCTTTTATCAAGAGCTTCGTGGCGGCCTCGAATATCCTCACCCTTGAAGAGCAAGGCGTCGAGGCAGATGACATCCTTGCCTCAGCCGTGCGGCTGTTTACCAGTCGTGGTCAAAAAGTGATCCTGGTATCCGGTGACAAGGACCTGTTGCAGCTGGTGAATGCCGATGTGGTTATGTGGGACCCCATGAAGGACCGGGAGATGGACAGGGAGGCGGTTCACCAGAAATACGGTCTGTATCCGGAGTTGCTTCTCGACCTCTTTGCCCTCATTGGCGACACGAGCGATAATGTTCCCGGTGTTCCCGGGGTTGGACCGAAGACTGCGGAAAAACTGATTAGTGCCTATGGTTCTCTTGACGGTCTTTATGCCCATATCGACCAGTTGAAACAGTCGCGGGTAAAGGAACAGATTGTTGCCAACAAGGAACAGGCCTATCTGTCACGGCAGCTGATTAGTTTGAAAACAGATGTCGTCATCCCGGAGGAAATATCGAGTTATGCACTTGTCGGGGCCGATGACGAGCAGTTGGCGAAAATCTATACGGAGCTTGAGTTTTCAAGTCTCCTGAAGGGCATAGATACCTCTCGGCCGGTGCCTTGTGATGGTTTCATGACGGTTCGTACTGGTGCAGAGCTTGCGGCCATGGTCGAAGAACTCCAAAATACCGAGGTTCTCGCCGTTGATACCGAGACCACTTCCCTGACTGCCCGGCATGCCCGGCTGGTTGGTATCTCGCTTGCCAAGGATCTGGAAAGGGCTTGGTACATACCGGTTGGCCACCTCGATGATCGGGAAAACCTGGTCACGGGGCAGCTTTCAGCTGATGCGGTAAAGGCGGCTGTGGCACCGTTGTTGCTATCTGAAAAGGTTCTGAAAATTGGTCATAATCTGAAGTACGATATCACCGTCTTCAAGCAGCAATGGGACATCGACTTTGCAGGCAGATCGGCCGATACCCTCATTGCCGCCTACCTTACCGAAAGCGGTGAGCGATCTTTGAAACTTGACGACCTCTGTCAGGCCCGGGGCTTGCGTTTGACCAGTTTTTCCGAGGTTACCGGCAACGACAAGCGTGAAAATTGCTTTGCCTATGTGGATGTCGAGAAAGCCGGGCATTATAGCTGCGAGGATGTCTATGGGGCCTTGGTACTGTGGCAGGAATTTGCACCCTTGCTAAAGGAAAAAGGCCTGGAAGATCTCTTCTGGCGGGTGGAGATGCCGATAGTTGCAATCCTTTCCGAGATGGAAATCGCCGGGATCTGCATTAATCCGGCCGTCCTTGCCGTGCTGTCAAAGGAGTTTTCGGAAAAGCTTGCGACCCTCGAAGGACAGATATATCAACTTGCCGGGCATCCCTTCAATATCAACTCCCCCCGGCAGCTGGGCCAGGTACTTTTTGAGGAACAGGGCCTGACGCACGGACGCAAGACTAAGACCGGATTTTCAACGGATGTCGGGGTGTTGGAAAAACTTGCGGTAAAACATCAATTGCCGGCGCTGGTCCTGCAATTTCGAACGGTAGCAAAACTGCTCTCGACCTATGTTGAGAAATTGAGCCAGCTGCAGGATCCGCGGACCGGGAGGATCCACACCTCCTTTAACCAGGCGGTGGCGGCAACCGGCCGATTGTCCAGCAGTGATCCGAATCTGCAGAATATTCCCATTCGAACCGAAGAGGGCAGCCGCATTCGCGGGGCCTTCGTCCCCGCAGAAGGGCTGGTGTTTCTTGCCGCCGATTATTCGCAAATCGACCTGCGTGTCCTCGCTCATTATTCGCAGGACAAGGCCTTGCTCGGCGCTTTCCGGGCAGGCGAGGATGTGCACGCCCGGACCGCCGCCGAGATCTTCGGTGTGTCCCCTCTTTTGGTTACCTCGGAGATGCGCCGGGTGGCAAAGTCCATCAACTTTGGCATTGTCTATGGCATGAGTAGCTTTGGCCTTGCCAATCAGCTCGATATCGGCAGAAAAGATGCCCAGAGATTTATCGACAGGTATTTTTCTTTGTATACCGGGGTGCAGCGCTTTATGGGAGAGATTGTGCAAAAGGCCCGCGATGATGGCTATATTACAACGCTTCTTGGCCGCCGGCGAAGTGTCCCCGATATAAACGCCAAAAACAAGACGCAAAGAGAGTTTGCAGAGCGCACGGCCATCAACACCCCTATCCAGGGTACCGCCGCCGATATTATTAAATTGGCGATGATCGAGTGCCGACGGTCGCTGCAATTGGCCGGTCTGTCGGCCAGAATGCTCCTGCAAATTCATGACGAGTTGGTCTTTGAGCTTCCTGAGGCGGAGATTCCGGCCACGGTGCCAATCATTAAGTCAGCTATGGAGAAGGCCATGGCGCTCGATGTACCTCTGGTCGTCAACTGTACGGTCGGCAGCAGTTTGGCAAAATGATACCGCCCGCGTCACGCGGCGAGTCGATGATTATTGTCTGCAGAGGAGAGATGTTTATCCTTTGCGCTCTACAGTTCTTTTTAGCTGAGAAAAGATATGGCGATACCACAACAAATTGAAAAGCTTATCGAAGAAATTCGTCTCTATATTCGCTATGCCGTTCCCGAGCAGGCGGTGGAGGAGGCGAATGCTTTGGTTGAAAGGTATCGAAGGCAGCCGAGGATTCTCCGTCTGCTTAGGGAACACTATGTAGCCTTGCCCGATGCCCTGGAAGAACCTGTGATCCGTGTTTCTAAGATAGTGCAACGGCAAGGGGTTTATTTGTTTGTCCTGACCTCTGCCTCGGCCGCTCATTTATATGCGGTTTCTCATGATGAGGTCGTCTGGCTTGGGGAATATCCGGTGGAACTCGATCAAGAGGTTTTGGATCTTTGGGGCCTTGCCAATCAGGAGGAGTTTTTAAAAATCTGCCCACCGGTCAAGGAGCTGGAGGACTACATTGTCGACGGAGACTACGGCAATCGGGGGGAGTGCCCGGCCTGTGGTGTCGAGGAAGGCGAATATCATCTGCTTGGTTGTTCGGTGGAGATCTGTCCGTGGTGTGAAGGTCAGTTGAGTAAGTGTAACTGCCGTTTTGAACAGCTTGAGGCTGAGGCGGTTCATGACGAGGAGCAGTTGGAGCGGTTTCTCGATTTGTTGACAGCCAAGGGCCGGATACCCTTCATGGTCAACCAGGCGCCTTACTACCCCGGCACCAGCGATGGCCTGGATCGCGACGAAAAAGAGAGCTGAACCGATGCCCCCCTTTCGAGGGGAATCGCAGTCGTATTGGAACCGCGATCCTCCTTGAAACGAGTTCTGTTTACTTGCCGGTTACCGACCTGAGATACTGGTAGAGGTCGGAATCTGCAGACAGTACAAGCGAAGTATTCTTGCCGATAGTTTCCTGGTAACTTTCCAGGGTCTTCTGAAAAGCGTAGAAGTTGGGATCCAGAGAGTAGGCATCTCCATAGATTTTAGTTGCTTCGGCATCGGCCTTACCTTTTATGGTGAGGGCCTCCTTGTTAGCGGCAGAAAGGATCTCCTGGAGTTTTCGTTCTACCGTACCGAGAATCTCTGCTTTTTGTCCCTCACCCGTAGAGCGTTTTTCCGCTGCTATTCTCTTTCTTTCGGAAATCATTCGCTCGTAAACCTTGAGGCGAACCGAGTCGATGTAGTTGACTCGCCTGAACATCACGTCAATCAGTTCGATGCCGTACTGCGGAGTAATCTTGGCAGCGATTTCAAGGATGTGTTTGCCGATCATATCACGACCGTTTTTCGGCTTGGAGCCGATGGTGTCGAGATCGGTGGTTTCCGACATGGTGGCAAGTGACCAGTCTGAGCTGCGGATGATTTCTATCAGGTCATTCTTGTTGACCATGTCGCGCACGGTACCGTCAATGATGTCACTCAACAGAGACTGTGCCCTGGCCTCCGTCTTTACCGCCTGGAGAAATTTCAGGGCATTGGTGATCCGCCACCGGGCGGTGACATCGAGGTAGACATAGGTTTTATCGTTGGTTGGGATCTGGTTCGGGTCACCATTCCAGATCTGGATCTTTTTCTCAAAGACCTCCGTATGCTGGATGAACGGCATCTTAAAATGCAGTCCTGCCTCGGTAACCGGATCGCCGACCGGTGCACCGAATTGTGTCACCACAACCTGTTTGCCTTCCTCAAGGATAAAAAAGCCATCGTAAACGAGGACAATTGCCAGGAAGACGAGGCCGGCGAGAAAAAACTGGGCTATTTGCTTCATATTGATTTCCTTTTTCTGTGTCAGTTTATTTCGACTCAAGTGCCGGGGCCTTGTGCAGACCGCTTGCCGAGGTAAGATTCAAGAGCGGTAAGGGGGCCTGCTGATTTTTGTCGATGACGTACACTGACTGTACTCCGGGAAGAATTTCCTTCATGGTCTCCAGGTACATCCGTTTGCGGGTAACATCGGGAGCCGATTTATATTCTTTGAGGATGTCCAAAAAGCGTTGGGTTTCACCCTGGGCATTATTGATCCGTTGTGCCTGGTAACCATACGCCTCTTCGACGATTTTCTTGGCATCACCCGCAGCCTTGGGGATGACCCGGTTGTAGTTTTCTTCCGCTTCGTTTACCAGTCGCTTCATGTCCTGATCGGCCTCGTTGACCTCGTTAAACGCAGGTTTGACTTGATCGGGCGGGTTGATGTCCTGAAACTGCACGGTGCCTATCGAGACCCCACTCATTCCTTTTGGGAATAGGCCGTCGAGCTGGCTTTGCAGTTCGACCTTCACCGAAGCGGCAAGGAGATCGCGGTTGCTGAGAACATAGTCAAAGTCCATATTGCCGACAATTCGCCGGGTGACGCTCTCCGACATATCGCGAATAGCCTGCCGGACATCGGCCACCTTGAACAGGAAGGCGTAGGGGTCGGCAACCTTGTATTGGACGATCCAGGCGACATTGATGACGTTTTTGTCGGCGGTAAGCATGAGGGATTCCATGTCATACCCGCGTTTCTCAAAGGCGGCCTGTTGACCGGGGAAGCGGCTGCGAAAGCCGAATTCTTCCTTTCTGATGTTTTCCACATCTACCTTGAAGAGATGGTCGACGTAGGGGATTTTAAAATGCAGGCCGGGCGGTGTCGTTCGCGAGTATTGTCCGAGGCGGAGAATGACGCCTACTTCACTTGGTGCAATCTTGAAAAAAGACGAATAGACCCCCTGAAGAACAACAACAATCAGAATAATTGCCAGTATCTTCGAAATGTTGGCAAATGGCGAAGACGGCGGGGTGGCAGGCTCGCGATCATCTCCGGGTGGCGATGGCGGCTTCTTATCGGAAAAAAAGTCCTGCAGCTTATTAATCAGTTGTGCCACAACCTCTTCCGGGGTCTGCGGCTTGTGCTTTTTTCCCCATGGAGGTTGTTGATCCTGATTAGACATAGAAAATCTCCTGTTATGGTTTTTTGATACCCTCTTATCGGCCGGCTCCAAGGTCGGACTCGGGACAGTGGCCTCAGAGGAGTGTTCGGTCGTTTTGGCTGAGCCCATAAGGGTAATAATTGATGGAGTCGAATGCAACCTGAATCGTCCGGATAATCGGGAATGTGTTGAGGTTTGCCAAGATCACCGGGAAAAGGCGACAAGCCAGCACCCATATACAAAGAAAAAAAATGCTATTCCAAGTGAAGTCTGCAGCCCAAAAGAAGAGCGAAGAGATAGGAAAAAAGGCAGCCTGGCAAAGTTGCCGGCCACAAGTCCACAGAGCAGACCAAAGAGATGGCTGCCAAGGTCGGTGCGCTCTCCCTCGGAACCAAGCATGGCCAAAAGGGCCAGGCCGGCCATGATCGGCATGAAGAGGTGGATGGCGATGCGCGATTTTTTGAAGGCAAAACTCATGGTGCAGAGCATCCCGATGATACTAAAGACGGCGGTGGAAAAACCTACAAAAGCATGCCCCGACCCATGTACCAAAACATTGAGGTAATTGGCGAGAACTGCGGTGAGAAGCATGACGGCCAGGCCAATACCGTTGCCGGTGAGTTGGAGAAAATAATGGAGGAGAAAGCCACCCAAAATTCCATTGCTCAAAAGGTGCACGACATCGGCATGAAGGGTCAGAGCAGTAACCAGGCGGAAGAGTTCCAGATCGTTAAGGATGGATTCGGAATTGCCGGCACCCTTGATAAACCATATGGCCTCCGGCTGCCAGTCGCCGGTTATACCGTAGATGGCCGTCATGCAACCTATTATCAAGGGGCTCATTGCCCGGAATATCGGTTGGAAAACTGGTGTTTTTTTGAAGTGCAGAGGCCAGTCTTTATTTTCGACAGTGTAGTTTTCAATCTCAAGATGGGCTTTTTCGGCAAGCGCTTCAGCAACATATATTTCCATGTGCCGGCGAGAAACTATACGAATGCGGTGGGTTATATTTGCCGCAGAAAGGACAAGAGAAAGGGTGTTAAGTTGCTTGGCGTCAAAAACTTGCGCGATGCGTTTTTCAGGAGAGGTGTTCTCGGTAGAGGGAGGCTCTTTATCAATCAATTAATGTATTCAGGGAAAATGAGGAACGGCTGACGCCAGAAAATACAGTTTTAGAAACGGTGTCTATTCTTGATGGAAAGCTTCCCGCCCGGCGGAAATTCACCGGGCGGGAAGGGGTAAAGGGTTTAGGAAAGCTTGTCCATTGTGACGATTGCGCCAAGTCTTTCTTTCAACTGAAGCAGCTCATTCCGCTGCTTTTCATAAACGGCAAACAGCTTGGTCGGGATGTCGGCCTCCTTGCTATAGGCAGCTTTCTGGAGGTCTATGCGGGCGACAATTTTATCAATATACAGGGAGAATTGCATATCATACAAAGACCTGGGGTACTCTTTATCGATCAACTTGAAGAGTTTGACAAGATCCTCGTAGAGAGGAAGGTAGCCGACCGGTGTGGTTATGGCCTTTACGTCACCGTTGGCAAAGAGTTCAAGCCAGCTCAACCAGACCTTTACATCTTTTTTCTCGCCAAGCAGTTTGTCGCCGGAGCCGCCACGATTGCCATGGGTAAGGAAATAGTTCAAGCCGGCCATGATTGGGCGAGTTTTTTCCGAGAATTTTGCTGAGTTAAAAAAGGTGAACTGGGCCTCCATATAATCGGCAAGGGCGCCTGGAATAAAGGGTGCGTTGGCCCATGGCTGACGATTTACGCCGGTAGCCCCGACCTCTGTGGCGGTGGCCTTGGAGACAATCGATGCACCAATAACCACGCCCTCGTCCGGGGTTTTTGCAACCCAGACCGGAGGCATGGTATCGCCATCCCGGCCGGAGTAGGTAATAACCTTGATCGGCACACCCTGCGATGATTCGGAGAGTTCGGTGGCATGATTGGCAATGGCCGAGGCCCTTAGTGTGCAGCGGGAATTCTTATGGGACAGCGGTACCGGTTTGCCGGCGGCATCGGTTTTGCCTTTGAACCACTCTCCCTGAAAGTTGAAACCTTTTTCCGGTAATTCCTCGCCGTTGCCGACCCAGTAAGGAACACCATCGGCCACCAGGACATTTGACCAGATGACCTCCGTACCATCGCCCCGCAGACAATTCATCAGGTGCGGATCACCCTCACGATTGACGTCTTCGACGATGCCAAAGATGCCTTTTTCAGGGTTGATAGCGCGAAGAATTCCATTCTTATCAATCCAGAACTGGGCGAGGTCATCACCGATGAAATCACTGCCGACCATTGCCGTGGTGGTCTTGCCACACCCTGATGGTGCCGCACCGGCAAAGAATGTCTTCCTACCGCTCGGTCCGGTCATGCCGGTTATGAACATGTGCTCTGATAACTGCTTTTCAACTTTGTAATAGGTGGCATAATCGACACTGAACCGATGATTACCTTTTTTCAGGAGGAGGGTGTTGCCGGCATAGGTACAGAAGGTCGCATAGGTTGTGAACCAGCTTCTATCCATGAAAATACGGGCATTTGGCACATCTTCCGGGGTGTTGTTGCCTTCTGAATGGACGTTGGTAAAGAACAGTCCGGCGCGGGTGACCTCGGCATCGAAATCCTTAAAACAGTTTCTGTAGAGGATTTCAGCAGAATGGAGGACATATCCAGACGAGGAGATTTCGATAGCCGGGATTGTTGCCTCAGCGCCAACCGGGCCCCGGCTATAAAAACCAATGATCATCGTTTTACCGGACATGATCCCCGGCATAAACTTCTTGACGTAATCGATGGCCTCGACACGAGGTACCGTCTTGGCAAGCGAGCTCATTTTTTCGCCGGGGTTGACGATGTAATAGGTCTGGTTTACCAGCCTTGCCTGATCTTGTGGCAGATCAAAGTGGATGGTGTGGCCTTCCTTTGCAAGTTTCTTTTCCTCGCCTTTTTTAAGCGAGTATTCTCTCACCCACTGCACATCTGCATTGCTGCCGGTATTGACAAAGACACTGTCCGGCCGGCACATGGCAATGGCATTGGCAATTTTGATCAGTGCCTCTTCGCATTTGATCAGCTCCAGCTTCTTTTGATTTTCCGTATCAAGTTTTTCGGCGATGGCCTTGCTCGCTTCTAAAATATTCCGCACTCCACCAACAACCGCGAGGATCTCATCGCCCTTCTTCAATTCAAGCATTCTTCACTCCTTATGTATGCACATTGGTTTACACCATCCGTAGAATATAATTACTTATTCATCAAAAATTCAGAACGAAAGCATAATATAAATATTTGCTTTTGCCGTCAAGGTTTAGATCAAACTTGACCGGGGAAAAATAACTCAACGTGTTATAATTTCATGAATATTCGGGCAAGTAGGCGAAGCTCGCCGCAACGATTTTCGGAAAGAAAATTTGCGATGAATGGAGTTGCGTATAACACTTTGTGATGAAATGGCCGAAGATATAAGTGGGTCCTGACAAAAAGATAGCGATTTTCCGGTGGACTGTAAAATCCCGCATCAGTGATTGAATTAAGGAAAGGTTGATTGCATCTCTTAGGGAATCATGCTATACGGCAGCCATCCGTTTGCAGATTGGCCGGAGGAAGGTCGCTTGGAGATATGAGATTGGTGAAGTGAGGGTAATGACTTGTTTTCTTTCGTGGTTAGTGCCCGAAAGCGAGGATGATTTCCGGGATTTGCTGGGTGAGAGAAAGAAAAAGGGCTGCAACCAACATGTGATTGCAGCCCTGATCTATTTTGCTGGTGCCGAAGAAAAGACTCGAACTTTCACTGGGAAACCCCAACTAGACCCTGAACCTAGCGCGTCTACCAATTCCGCCACTTCGGCAACGGCCATGAATATGCTTCCTGTGCGGGTGTTTGTCAAGATATTCTTGGCGTAAATTCGAAAAATCCAAAGAGTTCCATTATGCAAATATTAAAAGGTACAGAAGAGGTCGTTGGAGAAATCACTAATGCCTGTGTCACCATCGGCAACTTTGATGGAGTTCACTTTGGTCACCAGCAACTGTTTCAAACCGTGGTACAAAAAGCCAGGGCCATAAAGGGTACCTCCGTGGCGATCACCTTCGATCCACATCCACTGCAGGTTTTGGTGCCCGGTGGTATTAAACTTATTTCAACCTGCGAACAAAAGGTTGAGCTTATCGCAATGGCGGGCATTGATGTTTTGCTGATCATCCCATTCACCAGAGAGTTTGCTAAGACCACGGCCGATGAATTCGTTGCCGAGTTGTTGGTTCGGCAACTCGGCGTCCAGGAGCTAGTCGTTGGCTATGACTATGCCTTTGGCAAGGGGAGAAGCGGCAATATAGAATTTTTGCAGAAACAGGGTAAGCGCTATGGCTTTCCGGTAACAGTTGTTGATGCCTATTATCTTGACGGGGAACTGGTCAGTTCGACGAGAATTCGTGAATTAGTCAGGGAAGGCGATATGGCAGCAGCGAGGAAGCTGTTGGGGAGAAATTATCAGATCCGCGGCACAGTACAAGTAGGCAAGCAACGAGGCGGCAAGGTCATTGGATTTCCAACTGCCAATCTAAAATTCAACGAGGAAGATCTCGTGCCGAAACACGGTGTCTATGTAACACAGGTGATCTGCAGGGGGCGGGGCTATGGCGGGATCCTTAATATCGGCTACAACCCGACCTTTGGCGAGGACCAATTGGTTGCTGAAACCCATATCTTCGATTTTAACGAGGATATTTATGGTCAACCCATCAAAGTTAACCTTCTGAAATTTCTTCGCAGTGAGCGAAAGTTTTCAGGTCCACAGGAGCTCGCAGAACAAATTGGCAAAGATGTCTTAGTGGCAAAATCGATCCTTGCCGCTCATCAAAAAGAATTGTTTTTATCCACTGACAATCGATTCAATCGCTAATGTTGCACACTTTGCACTGAGAGATTTTCTTGTTGCAAGTACCCACAGGGTGTCTATAGTGTAGGCGCTTTCAGCCGGGCCACAGCGTACCTTGGGTGATGCAATGGGCAGCGAAAACGGCGTGGTTACATTGAGATAAAATGCCTTCTGAACGCAAAGGCGGAAGGGAGAGACGAGATTTTGTTACACCAATAGAAGAGGAAGGATATGGTTGAAGAGTTACGAGAAGATTTGCCGAAGGTGATTGAGGAGTTGGAGAAAAAATGCCAAGAGCATCCAAAATCGGTTATGGCATTTCACCATTTGGGCTTGGTGTATATGAAGGCCGGCCGTATACCAGAGGCCGTTAAAGCATTGGAAAAGGCTATTGAGCTTGATGATCTCAGTAGCGAGAGCATGATTAATCTCGGGGCTATCTACTTCGGTCAGGGGAATCTCGACAAGGCTCGTGAGTTGAATGAAAAGGCCATTGCCGTTAGCCCGGAAAGCGCCCAGGCCCATGCAAATCTCGGGCTTATCTGGCAACAGAGCAATGAACTGGAGAAGGCTATTGCCTCGTATGAAAAGGCCCTTCGACATGATCCGAAACTTGCTACCGCCTGGATGAATCTCACCTCTGTATTGACCATGAAGGGCGACGATGAACGGGCAGTTATTGCCGCAAGAAAGGGTCTGGAACTTGATCCCGACTCACCTTTAGGTAACAACAATCTTGCCGTTGCTCTTTATTTCAGCGGGATGTACACAGATGCCAAAATCCATATGGAAAGAGCCAGAGAGCTTGGATATTCAGTGGATCCGAACTTTGTAACACGGCTCAAGGAAAAATTGGGCTAAGCTGTACATACACAATGTCTGAGAAGAGCGAGATTCATGCCTAAAGAACAAATTATAGTTCGACCTTGGTGTCCCTTTTGCGGACAGAAGGTTGGTCGGCCATCCAATGCACCCACTCGGAAAATGAATGAATTTCCCATAGGGAGGTGCCAGTGCGGTGCGGTCTATTCCTGTGATGCAACAGGGCACAACGTCGGAGCAGCGATAGTTGAAACCCTCGTCTACGCTTGCGACGACAATGCTGATTATGCCTGGGAGCTGATGCCCGAAGATGACTATTTGACAGGCCGCATTGAAAACTACGATGAAAATGAGCATCGGGTTGTCGCTACAAAAAATATTGATGGGAGAGCCGTTCGCGGAGTGCTTTATTTTGTAAGACTGCACTCCGATGCTCGAGAAATCGCCAAAAGAATTCGGGAAAAACGGGATGAGATTCTCGAACAGACCGTCCCGGAGTTCCGTAATCCATCCACCGTTGCCATTGAACCGGCACCCGATGCCGGGCGAGTACGTCAGAAGGCAAATAAGACGGTAGTCAGGGAGCTTGTTGATCTGGGTGATATCGATACTCTTGTTGCCTTGTGTTTTGATGATAAGAAGACCCTCCGGCTGATGCAAAGATTGCTTTATGATCCCATTGAGGACAGGCGTTGGCAAGTTGCCTGGACGATAGGCCAGGTTACTGCGAGAACCTCAACTCGCGAGCCGGGACCGGTCTCCGAATTACTGCACCGCCTGTTTGAAGCCTGTTCCGATTCGGCTGCGACCCCATGGGGAATGGTGGAAACCATAGGTTACGTGATTGCCCTGCGACCGGATATTTTTGGTGCCTTCACTCGCCATCTGCTGAACTACCTCAAGGAAACATCTACGCGTAACCAGGTCTTATGGGCCCTCGCGGAAATTGCTGAAAAAAGGCCGGATCTAATTCGCGATACGCCTTTTTACAATCTGTTTCACTTTCTCAAACACCCGGAAGCTCAGGTTCGGGGGCAGGTGGTCCGTCTGCTTGGGCGGATAAGAGCATCAGAGGCGGTGTTCCAATTGATGGAGCTCGGTAATGATCAAGAAACATTTACCTGGTGCCAGAACGGGCGTTTGGTGACTTCAACGGTTGCTTCGGCTACGGCGGAAGCGATACGGGCAATACAAGGAGGTGCTCAGCATGAGCAATAAACTTCAATCACTTGATTCAATTGAAGCAATTGGTGGGAATCCGAGACAAGAATCTCAGGATGCAGTGAAAAAAGAATACAATGACGGCCTGCAGTTTCTTGAGAAGCAGGAGTTTGGTCAGGCTGCTCTGGCGTTTCACAACGCTCTTCTTGGTTTTGAGGAAAGGCAGGATGAGGCT
This sequence comes from Desulforhopalus sp., assembly GCA_030247675.1. NCBI lineage: Bacteria > Pseudomonadati > Thermodesulfobacteriota > Desulfobulbia > Desulfobulbales > Desulfocapsaceae > Desulforhopalus > Desulforhopalus sp. The sequence goes on from JAOTRX010000011.1 coordinate 50,084, forward strand.
GGAATTGCCAACGCCAGCAACCAAATTGGCCATTTATGTCTTTCTCGGAAAGACTATGAAGGTGCCCTTAAACATTATGAAAGGGCACTGCTCATTTGCGACAAACTCAATGACCGAATGAGCTCTCTGGCTGTTTTGCAAAAAATTGTTGCGGCACGGAAAGGGTTGAAGAAGTATGATGAGGCCATTGCGGCAAGCATGAAGATGCTGGATCTTTATCAGGACAACCGTGATCCTCAGGGATCGGTGACGACCCTTGAGGAGATTGCCGAGATATATCTCGAAGCCGGAAAAAAAGAAAAAGCGGCGGGTACCTATAAGGTCATTGGCTCGATTCACAAGAATTTTCAGCATGATAGTATCGCGGCAAAATACATGGAAAAAGCAGCTCAGTTGGCCCAGGTTGTTGATTAAAGTCGACTAAAGACAAAGATGTTTACCGGAATTATCGAAGGGCTTGGCAGAATTGCCGGCAAGCGCACTGCCGGAGGAGGCATTGTCCTCGACCTTGAGGCCGGATTTGCATTGACCGATCCCAAGGAGGGTGAGTCTATAGCAACCAGCGGGGTTTGCCTGACTGCCCACACCATTCATGACCGACGATTCAGTGCCGATGTCTCCCCCGAGACCCTTTCGCGCACCAAGCTTGGCATGCTCGGCCCCGGGGATTTAGTCAATCTTGAACGGGCTGTCCGTTTGTCTGATAGGCTTGGTGGACATCTTGTATCCGGGCATGTAGATTGTTTGGCCACCGTTTCCAGCCGCAAGGAACTTGGCCACTACACGCTGTTCTCTTTCTCCCTGGAAAAAGAGCAAGATCGATATATTATTGAAAAGGGATCCATTGCCATTGACGGAATAAGTCTCACCGTTAACAGCTGCGGTCCAGGTTTTTTTTCGGTATCAATTATTCCCCATACCCTGCAGGTTACAACTCTTGGCACCCTAAAGGTCGGCAATAAGGTCAACATTGAGGTCGATATTATTGGAAAATATGTTGCTAAACTACTGATGCCAAAGGGACAGCCGATTGCTGCGGATGGGGACCAGGGGATTACCTCCGGTTTTCTGGCAAGGCATGGTTTTCTTTAAAAACGGTCGTGTTTAGGGCCAAATTCTCTTCTTCCTGTGAGTTACTATTATGGCAGTTAGTTCGATTGATGAGGTTATTAAGGACATTAAGGCCGGTAAAATGGTCATTTTGGTCGATGATGAGGATCGTGAAAACGAAGGCGATCTCTACATGGCCGCGGAAATGGTCGATGCCGATGCCATTAATTTTATGGCAACCTACGGCCGGGGCTTGATTTGTCTGACCTTGAGTGGCGATTTGGTCGACAAGCTTGAGCTGCCGATGATGGTTTCCGATAATAAATCTCCGTACGGTACAGGTTTTACCATCAGCATTGAAGCAAAAACCGGTGTTTCAACTGGAATTTCCGCAGCTGATCGGGCAAGAACCGTGCAGGCAGCCGTCGCAAAGGATGCCAAGCCTGGCGACCTGGTCAGTCCGGGGCATATTTTCCCGCTGAGGGCTCGGGATGGCGGTGTTTTGGTGCGTACTGGTCAGACTGAGGGGTCGGTCGATCTTTCTCGCATTGCCGGTTTAACCCCGGCCGGAGTTATTTGTGAAATCATGAATGACGATGGAACGATGGCGAGAATGAATGACCTCGAAAAGTTTGCCACAAAGCATGGCCTAAAGATTGCCACTATTGCCGACTTGGTTGCTTACCGGCTGCGTGAAGACACGCTTGTAAAAAGGGAAGTAGAAGCACGGGTGCCGACAGAACATGCTGGAGAGTTCAAGGCGGTAGTTTATTCCAATTCTATTGATCATCTTGAGCATATAGCCCTTGTCAAGGGTGATATTAGCAAGGCGAAGCGGGTACTGGTCCGGGTCCATTCCGAATGCCTTACCGGTGATGTCTTTGGCTCATCCCGCTGCGATTGCGGGCTGCAGCTTAATGCCGCTATGCAGATGATTGATCAGGAGGGGTGTGGCATAGTGCTTTATATGCGACAGGAAGGTCGAGGGATTGGTCTCATCAATAAACTGAAAGCATATTGTCTGCAAGATGAAGAGGGTGTTGATACCGTTGAAGCAAATCATCGCTTAGGTTTTAAGAGTGATCTGCGGGATTACGGAATAGGTGCACAAATCCTTCGCGATCTTGGGGTCAGCAAGATGGCAATTCTCACCAATAACCCGAAAAAGATTGTCGGTCTTGAAGGGTATGGTATCGAAGTCGTTGAGCGCTTTCCTTTAGAGATGCCGGCCGGCAAAGAAAATAAAGGCTATCTCATGTGCAAACGTGACCGAATGGGACACCTCATAACGGTCGATGATTGATCAAGGATGAATTTGATCTCGCCCAAGCGGGAACAATGTTTTATTCCGATAAGTTACATACAAATACTATTTCAGGATCACACAGCATGGCAAAATTTATTGAAGGAAATCTGAAAGCAGACGGTAAGAAATTCGCGATTGTAGTATCACGTTTTAATTCATTCCTGACCGAAAAGCTCTTGGATGGAGCCCTGGACAGCCTCACCCGTTCCGGGGCCGCAGGTGAAGATATTGATGTCGTTCGGGTGCCAGGGGCTTTTGAGATCCCGCTCATTGCCAAGAAACTCGCAGGATCGCAAAAATACAATGCCGTTATTGTGTTGGGTGTTGTGATCAGAGGGGCAACGCCGCATTTTGATGTTGTCGTCAATGAAGTTTCAAAAGGCTCGGCTCAGGCTGGTTTGGAAACTGGCGTTCCGGTCCTTTTCGGAGTTCTTACCACGGAAACTATTGAACAGGCTATAGAACGTAGTGGGACAAAGGCGGGCAACAAGGGTTCTGATGTTGCCATGGCTGCCATAGAAATGGCCAACCTGATAGATTCGCTGCACTAAAACTTCGTCTATGTGAAGGGTGCTTGCGAGGTTCGTAGAGTACGTTTAAGGGCTCATTCGAAGATATTCGGTCGGATGCGGCCTCTTTTCATGGCGCACAATTACTGGTAATACATATTCATGGGTACACGCAGAAACTCGCGGGAAGTTGCGCTTCAATTTCTCTATCAGGAGGACTTCACCATAGGTCCCGGCCAGCAATATGGCTATGACTTGGCCGAACGTTTTGAATTGTTTTGTGATCTCTTTCAAGTCAACAAAAAATCCCGGGACTATGCGGTTGAATTATTGCAGGGAGTTTGTGAAAATCTCGATCGACTTGACCAGCTAATAATTGAAGCCGCAACTAACTGGCGCCTGACGCGTATTGCTCCCACAGACCGGAACCTGCTGCGTATAGCGGTATATGAAATGCTTGAGAGGGACGATGTGCCGCCTCAAGTTGCCATAAATGAAGCTGTTGAGATTGCAAAGCGCTTTGCCGGTGATGATTCACCTAAGTTCATCAATGGCGTGCTTGATGCCATACGGGGTAGGCTGGCCAAGATATGATCCGGAGATGTGCCATTTCTTGCATTCCCCATTAATTTCTAGTACATGTGGTGCCTGAGTGACATTGTTCATGCAATTTTAAGGGCGGTTCGGGCAACATGGCGCATGCAAAAGAAAGTGTTCGGCCGGGATTGAAGCAGGAAGCATTCGCCGTATTCGGTGTGTTTTCCTCACTTTTTCTTTTCCTGAGTCTTATTACATATTCGTTTAAAATTGGTGAAAATTGGTGTGGTGAGTTTGGTTTGCTCATTGCCCGAGGTCTTTTCGGCTTCACCGGATGGGGTGCCTATCTCTTACCTTCCCTCCTTTTATTGTTTTCCCTTCTGTGTTTTCGACCAAGCGTGTCCTGTGATCGTTTGCCCCATGTTGTTGCAGGGCTTACAGGGGTTGTAATTTCCTTTTGTGGATTGCTCTCCTCGCTGACGATTAAGGATCCAGTTTATTTTAATACCGGCGGGTTTCTTGGTAAAACAGTATTTGTCCTATTGAACACAGTAGTTGGGCAGGGAGGGACTGTGCTTGTTTTAGTGTTATTGTTTCTCTTCTCTTTGATGTTGTCGGTCCAATTTTCACTGTATAAACTGAGCGCTGTGGCATATCGATCAACACTACAATCTCTGACATTTTTCATTAGGAATCCGGTACTTAAAAAGGAAAAACAGGCTGCTGCCGATGAAAAACAAATCGAAATTCGTCAGAATAAGGTTGAAAAGGTAGATGTCGCACCTCCTCTCTTGCAAGCACGCAGTGTTCCAGAGTTAACCGTAGCCAAAGCTGGCTCCAGAGAAAAAAGGGAAGATGATGAGTTTGCTGCTAAGTTGGTGGCCAGGGGAGATTGGCGGTTGCCCCCCCTGACACTGCTGAGCAAGGGCAGTTCTGTGGAAAATAAGATCGATAACGAAGTCTATTACAAAATCTCCCTCCAATTAGAGCAAAAACTCAAGAATTTCGGTGTTTCAGGTAAGGTTGTGGGTATTTCGCCGGGGCCCGTGGTTACCACCTATGAGTATTCTCCAGCACCGGGTATAAAAATTAATAAAATAGTAGGGTTAGCTGATGATCTCGCCCTAGGCTTGAAGGCTCAATCGGTAAGGGTTGTCGGTTCGGTGCCTGGAAAGGCGGCATTGGGCATTGAGATACCAAACGAAATTCGACAGATTGTTTATATTCGTGAACTGATCGCCGATGAGGCGTATCGTGCGAATTCACATAAACTGTCGATTGCACTTGGTCTCGACGTGGTCGGCAATTTGGCGATGGCGAATTTGGCAAAGATGCCGCATCTTTTGATAGCCGGCGCTACTGGGGCTGGTAAAAGTGTTGGAATTAACACGATTATTGCTTCAATCCTGTATAATGCCACACCTGAAGAGGTGCGTTTTCTGATGGTTGATCCTAAACGCATCGAATTGTCTGGGTACGAGGGTATCCCACATCTCCTGCATCCTGTTGTTGTCGACCCGAAGCTTGCCTCTCGGGCTCTCAACTGGGCTGTCAGAGAAATGGAGCGGCGCTATCGTTTGCTCGAAGAGGCGCGTGTTAAAAGTTTTGATACCTATAATGAAGCGACAAATGAAAAACTCCCTTATATCGTGGTAATAGTCGATGAGCTAGCTGATTTAATGATGGTGGCCTCAAAGGATGTTGAGGCAGCCATTGCCAGGCTGGCCCAGATGGCGAGGGCGGCGGGGATTCACCTCATTCTTGCAACCCAACGGCCATCAGTCGATGTACTGACCGGACTTATTAAAGCTAATTTTCCAACAAGGATTTCCTTTAAGGTTTCATCAAAAATCGATTCTCGAACTATTCTTGATGCTTCAGGGGCCGAACATTTATTGGGCGCTGGTGACATGCTTCTCTTGGCCCCGGGGACATCACAAATCAAGAGAATTCACGGGGCATATATCTCTGAAAAGGAGACATCCGATATCGTACAGTTTTGGAAGGACCAAGGCGGTTCTGTTTATGATGATGCAATGATTCAGGAAATCGAGAAGGATGATTCTCAGGACGATCAAGGGGGGGGGGACGATTTTGATGAACGATATGACGAGGCGGTTGCGCTGGTGACTCAGAGTGGTCAGGCGTCAATTTCACTTGTACAGCGAAGGCTGCGAGTAGGGTATAACCGGGCCGCCCGAATGATTGAAATGATGGAGAAGGAAGGGGTGATTGGACCTGCTGACGGAGCTAAACCACGAGAGGTTATTGTGCGCAATGACTACACTTAGGGCCGCTTTGTCTGGTGTTGAATTTTCTTGACAATTGATAGTCAACCAATTAAAAGTTTGTCTTGAGAAAAATGAGTAGTCATTCAGTATTTTCACTGCTGCGTTCGCGGCAAGCCATTGTTTTCATCAGTAGTATTGCTTGGTTGCATGCATAGCTAGGCGCTTGCAGGCAGGCGAAGTTTTTTGATGTAGAGAGTTTAAGTGGGCCCTGTCGGTTCAGGGTCACAACAGTTAATGCAAAACTGAGGAGGTAGTTGAATGCCAAGTTATGTAGATCCTTCCAAGTGTGATGGTTGCAAGGGTGGAGACAAAACCGCATGCATGTACATCTGTCCCAATGATCTGATGGTTCTGAACATTGAAGAGATGAGAGCGTACAATCAAGAGCCAGATGCATGTTGGGAATGTTATTCCTGCGTAAAAATCTGCCCACAAGGAGCAATCTTTGTTCGCGGGTATGACGACTTTGTGCCGATGGGTGGACAAGTTCATCCCATGAGATCTTCAGATTCCATCATGTGGACTGTTAAGTTCCGTAATGGCAACATGAAACGCTTCAAGTTTCCTATCCGCACCACCGCTGAAGGTGCTGCCAATGCTTACCCGGGCCAGAAGGGAGCCAGTCTTGATGACGAGTGTTTACTCCTCGAAAAAGATCTTCCTACCCCCAAATAAGCTGAGTTAGAAACATTTAACTGCAAAATCTTTATTTTAAGGAGATTTGAAAATGGCATTACCAAATAAACCAAAAGGCGAGCTGAAAGCCGTCGTGAACCCCGAGGTTGTCGAGCACGACGTGGACATCCTCATTGTAGGTGGTGGTATGGCTGCTTGTGGCGCTGCTTTTGAAGTTAAGAAGTGGGCACCAGAGGGAATGAAGATCGTTCTCGTTGATAAAGCTTCCCTCGAGCGTTCTGGTGCTGTTGCTCAGGGCCTTTCTGCTATCAACACCTACATTGGTGAGAATCCGATTGAGAGCTACGTCAAGATGGTTCGTAATGACCTGATGGGCGTTGTTCGTGAAGACCTTATTTATGACTGTGGTCGTCACGTTGATGAGTCTGTTAAGCTTTTTGAAGAGTGGGGCCTCCCAATCTGGAAAAAAGATGCAGATGGTGAGACCCTTGATGGTGCACAACCTGCTCCGACCCTGCGCGAAGGCGGCAAGCCTGTTCGTACAGGTAAATGGCAGATCATGATCAACGGTGAGTCCTACAAATGTATCGTTGCCGAGCCTGCAGCAACTGCTCTTGGTGCAGCGAACATTATGGAGCGTATTTTTATTGTTAAGCTGCTCCTTGATAAAAACAAGCCGAATCAGATTGCTGGTGCCGCTGGCTTCTCTACCCGTGAGAATAAGGTACACATCTTCCGTTGCAAAGCAGCTCTGGTTGCTTGTGGTGGTGCTGTTAATATCTTCCGTCCACGGTCTACTGGTGAAGGTAAAGGTCGTGCTTGGTACCCAGTTTGGAATGCTGGCTCCACCTACACCATGTGTGCACAAGTTGGCGCAACCTTGACCATGATGGAAAACCGCTTCACCCCAGCTCGTTTTAAAGACGGTTACGGACCAGTTGGTGCTTGGTTCCTCCTGTTCAAAGCCAAGGTTCAAAACGGTCTTGGTGAGTTCTATGCCAACTCCGCTTCAGTGAAAGATGAGCTTGAGAAATTTATGCCTTATGGCGCCTCTCCTGTTACTCCGACCTGTCTGCGTAACCACTTGATGCTCAATGAGCTTAAAGCTGGTCGTGGCCCGATCTACATGGCAACTGACGTAGCTCTGAATGCATTCCTTGATGATCGTCGTGCAAAAGGAATGGATGAGAAGGCTCTGAAGAAATACTGGAAACATCTCGAGTCTGAGGCTTGGGAGGATTTCCTTGATATGTCTGTTGGCCAGGCTGGTCTGTGGGCAGGTATGGATATCGAGCCAGAGAAAACCGGTTCCGAGATTATGCCGACCGAACCCTACATGCTCGGTTCACACTCAGGCTGCTGTGGTATCTGGACCTCTGGCCCAGAAGAATCATGGGTTCCTGATATTAAAAATGATTCCCGCGTACATAAGTATAAGTGGGGATACAACCGTATGACCACTGTTGATGGTTTGTTCACTGCTGGTGACGGCGTTGGCGCATCTGGTCATAAGTTCTCCTCCGGTTCTCATGCGGAAGGACGTATTGCTGCTAAGCAAATGGTCAAATTCTGTCGTGACAATGCGAGCTTCAAACCTGAATTGAAGCAAACCGCTCAGGCGATTGCAGATGAGATCTACGCTCCAGTTAAATTATATGAAGAGTTCAAAGGTGCTTCCACGGCCGTTGATGTCAACCCCAACTACTGCAAACCAGCGGGATTGATGATGCGCCTCATGAAAGCCACCGATGAGTATGGTGGTGGTGTTGCTACCTACTACATGACTTCCGGCAAGCTGCTCAATATCTGCCTCGACCTTCTCCGTCTGCTCCGCGAGGATTCAGAGAAGATGGCTGCAGGTGACCTTCATGAGCTGCTCCGTTGCTGGGAAAACTACCATCGTATCTGGTGTGTTGAGGCTCATATTCGTCACATCGAGTTCCGTAAAGAATCCCGTTACCCAGGATTCTACTATCGTTCAGATTACCCAACCTGTGACGATCAGAACTGGAAATGCTTTGTCAACTCTACCTTTAATCCTGAGACAAAGGAATGGAAGTGTGAGAAAGTTGAATGCGTAAACATTCTGTCGACTGATCCTTGGCTGTAATAGCTGGGATGTTGTTCATCTGATGTAAAAGAAATCTCCAGGAGTCATTGACTCCTGGAGATTTTTTGGTATTAAGGGTTTTTAGCTTATGTCGGCGAGAGAGGCGTGCCGCTCTCGCCGACATAAGCTAAAAAAATTTGTTGTATTTGGTTTTTTCGAAAGACTGCGTTTAATAGTTGGTGCGAACTGCCTTTTCGCGTTATGAACTAGCACAGTGTAGGACGCATCAATAGGATAATACTTTAAGAGCAATCATGGAGGTTAGGTATGACTGACGAGCAAGGCACTTCTGGTGCAGTTCTGGTCGTAGGCGGAGGCATCAGTGGACTCACTGCTGCTTTGGAGACCGCTGAAGTCGGGAATGATGTTTTTCTTGTTGAAAAAGGCCCATCTTTTGGTGGAAGAGTAGCCCAATTAAATCAGTATTTTCCAAAGCTATGTCCACCGAGTTGCGGATTGGAGATAAATTATCGCAGGGTAAAAGATAATAGGAAGATCAGAACGTATACCATGACCACCGTCAAATCAGTGACGGGTGGACCTGGAAACTATGAAGTCACACTGGTCACAGCACCAAGATATGTAAACAGCAATTGTACTGCGTGTGGTGACTGCGCAGTTGCCTGCCCGGATGAAATTGCCAACGACTTCAATTTTGGCATGAACAAATCAAAAGCCGCGTATTTGCCGCATGAAATGGCTTTTCCTCGAAGATTTGTTGTGAAAAAGGATGCGCTGAGTCCAGCCGGCATCGAAGCAATAAAGGCAGCGTGCAAATACGATGCTATAGATTTAGATATGCAACCTGAAACCCTCACGATCAAAGTATCCTCGATCATTTGGGCTACTGGTTGGGTGCCTTATGAAGCCACTAAGATGGAAAATCTCAAATTTGGGCAATCAAAGGCCATTGTTACCAATATGATGATTGAGCGTATGGCTTCTCCAAATGGCCCGACTGGTGGAAAAATTCTCCGCCCTGGCGACAATAAGGCTATTGATTCAATAGCATTCGTTCAATGTGCTGGTTCACGAGATGAAAACCATCTGGAATTTTGTTCACATATCTGCTGTATGGCCACATTTAAACAGATGTCATATGTCAGGGAACAGTATCCAGAAGCGAAGATCTATGTATTTTACATTGATCTCAGAACACCTGGAAAATACGAGAAATTCCGAGAGACTCGGATGGCCGATCCTAATGCTTCGTTCATCAAAGGCAAAGTTGCCGATGTTGTACTTGAAGCCGATGGTGGAGTTACTGTTGTTGCAGAAAACGCCTTGACTGCCGAGAAAATTACTCAAAAGGTTGATATGGCCGTTCTTGCTACCGGAATGCAGCCATCGCTTGGTTTGCAAGGAGCTCCTGCAGAGTTGAAGCTGGATGCCAGTGGGTTTGTTATTTCAGACTTCGAAAAGGGTATGATATCTGCCGGTTGTGCGAAAAAAGCTGGCGATGTTGTCACATGTACTCAATCATCAACTGCAGCTGCCCTTAAGGCAATTCAGGTTTCAAGGAGGTAAGAATCAATGGATAAAAAATATTGCGCCTATATTTGTGCAGGTTGTGGCATTGGCGACGCGCTTGATATGGAGGCGCTTGCCGGAGTTGTAACCGGTGAGATGTCAATGGAGTGTAAAACACACAATTATCTTTGCGGGACTGAAGGTCGAGCTCTTATTGAAGGTGATGTCGCTGGCGGGGTTAATACCATAGTGGTTGGGGCATGCTCTCCTCGGGTCATGGCTCGGGAGTTTGATTTTGGTAAGGATAAAATTACTGTCCGAGCCAACATCAGAGAACAAGTTGTGTGGTCTGAGGTAAAGCCTGCTGAAGGCCAAGCACCACACAAAGAAGCAGCCGCATTTTTACAAGAGTCTGCCGCCGATTATATGCGGATGGCGTGTACTCGGGCGAAAAAAACGTTGTTGCCTGAGCCGTACCAACTCGAAGAAATCAATAAAACAATTCTGGTAATGGGTGGTGGCTTGGCCGGCCTGACTGCAGCCAAAGAGGCTTCCGCTGCGGGATATAAAGTTATTATCGTTGAAAAGGAAGCAAAGCTTGGTGGAAAGGCAGTTAACTGGAGAAAGAGCTTTCCGACGAAAGCTCCCTGGACTGATCTCGAGGATAATCCGATCAATGCATTGATTGCCAGTGTCGAAGGTAATGACAGAATTACCGTCAAAACTGGCACTGAGGTAGCCCGTATATCTGGTGCACCAGGAAATTTCGGGGTAACTTTTAAGGCTGCCGGCACAAGAACAGAATGGGACGCTCCGCAGAAGGTAACTGTTGATCAGCAGGATTTGATCTCAAAAGGAGAGATGGAAGATCCCAACAAAGGTCTCAATAAATACACGGATCTTAATCCGGATGCCGTAAAGGTTGGTGCAGTAGTTCTCGCAACAGGATGGAAGCCCGCAGATGTTTCGCAATACGAGCATCTTGGCTACGGTAAAGTAAAAAATGTTGTCACTAATGCCGAGTTTGAGAGACTTGCCAAAGAAGGAAAGGTTCCTGCAAACGTCGCTTTTGTCCAAAGTCCAGGCGGCAAGGACCACGATAAGGATTTTCCGTATTGCAACTCTGTTACCTCTATGGTGGCCCTGAAACAGGCACAGTATGTATGCCAGGATAATGCAAATGGTAAGGCCTATATTCTTTATCAGCATATGAGAACTCCCGGGCATATGGAACTGTTCTATAAAAGTGCCCAGAATAATGATGGTATTTTCTTAACCAAGGGCAATGTGATGAAGGTTGAGGAGAGTGGCTCTTCTCTTTCGGTAGCCGTCGAAAATACTTTGCTCGGCGAAGACATAAGCCTGCAAGTCGATATGGTGGTATTGGCAGCTGGTATGGAACCGACAACCCTCAATGAGGATTCGATTAATCTCGCTTACAGGCAAGGACCTGCATTTGTTGACCTTGAGCTTTTCGATGGATACGCTGATTCTCATTTCATTTGCTTTCCCTACGAAACTCGTCGTACCGGTGTATATGCATGCGGAGGCGTTCGTAAGGCCGAGACCATGGAAGAGGCGGTCGATGATGCAACTGGTGCTGCGCTGAAGGCTATTCAATGTATTGAATCTACCGACAGGGGCGTTGCTGTTCACCCGCGTTCTGGGGATGCAACCTACCCAGAATTTTTCATGCAAAGATGTACCCAGTGCAAACGCTGTACTGAAGAATGTCCATTTGGTGCCCTTGATGACGATGAGAAGGGTACTCCTCTGCCGAACCCAACTCGCTGCCGCCGCTGTGGTACATGTATGGGCGCTTGTCCTGAGAGGATTATTGGCTTCAAGGATTACAATATTGACCTCATTGGTTCGATGATTAAATCAATTGAGGTACCGGAAGACGACGAGGATCGTCTGAGGATTCTTATTCTTGTCTGTGAAAACGATGCCTATCCGGCACTTGACATGGCTGGAATGAAGCGTCTTGGGGTAAGCCATATGGTTCGGTTCATTCCTGTTCGCTGTTTGGGCTCGGTGAACATGGCATGGATTCGTGATGCACTTTCAGCCGGGTTGGACGGGGCGATGTTGCTTGGATGCTCCTACGGTGATGACTACCAGTGCCACTTTGTAAAGGGGTCTGAAATAGCCAACAAACGAATGGAGAATATTGGCGATACTCTTTCCACTTTAGGGCTTGAGCCGGAAAGAGTTGCAGCCAACCAGGTTGCAATTACTGATTACGACAAAATACCTAGCATAATCAATGATTTTGTTGATCAAATCGTTGAGATGGGGCCTAACCCGTTTAAAGGATTCTAGACTTGGTGAGGTTGCCTGCAGCAGAAATCTTTCTGCTGCAGGTTAATGACTTGTGATGCGATGGGTTTTAGAAGAAATATGTTCTCATATCGATATATGCAGGAGGAATAAATGAATGTTCAACCCGATTTAGAATTTATCAGATCCTTAAAGGAAGCAGGGGGCGACACTCTCAAGAAGTGCTTTCAGTGCGCCACCTGCTCGGTAATGTGCCCCCTCTCAAAAGAGGGTAAGCCCTTTCCAAGGAAGGAAATGATTTGGGCCCAGTGGGGTATGAGGGACAAGCTGGTGACTGACCCAGATGTGTTCCTTTGTCACCAATGTGGGGATTGTACAGCAAATTGCCCTCGTGGGGCCAAACCTGGAGATGTACTCAGTGCCATCCGTGCGTACGCTTACACCTTTTATGGTTGGCCGTCTCCACTGGCAAAATTGGCTTCAACCGCTAAGGGTTTGCCAATACTGATTGGGCTTCCTGTCGTGGTGATTTTTATAATGTGGCTCTTGTCTGGAGCAATGAGATTTCCAACTGCAGAAGAATTTGCCAGCCATGGTTACCAGCAATTTTTTGGAACTTGGGATTTCCGCTGGTATGCTAAGAATATCTTTTTTATTGTCATGATAATGGTCCCATCTCTTGGTCTTGCATTGTTTTCTGCCTTCAAGGGGATCAGCACAATGTGGAAAAAAATGAGCGAGGACGCTGGGTTGAACTCTGAGTTCAGGCCTGCTATAGGCCAATTTCTTGTAGAATTTATCTGGCCGTCTATCATAGAGATTGTTAAGCATTCCCGTTTCCGTGAGTGCAAAACTAACATCGATAGAGTACGTGGGCATTTGCCATTAATGCTCGCTTTTATTGGCTTGTTTATTGTAACCTGCTGGTCTTTATTGAAGAACGATGTCCTCGGACTATTTTGGCATTCATTGCATGGACCTCTTCCTTTAACAGATCCGTTTAAGATCCTCGGAAATGTTTCCGCTATAGCACTTCTTTTTGGCATAGGTGTGTTGTGGTCAAATAGAAAGAAAGCGGAGGTCGAACTTAAAACCCAGGCCACATTTTATGATTGGTTTCTGATCTGGGAAATTGCCGCTGTTGGCGTTACTGGGTTGGGTTCGGAGCTTTTACGTTGGGCTGGAATGCCGGTAGTTGGGTATATCGTATATTTCATGCATTTAGTGGCCGTCATGATGCTGTTCTTGTATCTGCCATATACCAAATTCGCCCATCTGCTTTATAGAACAGCCGCGTATGCCTTTGAAAAATATCGACAAAGTGCTTTTGGAAAGGTGAGCTGATAGGATCTGAAATAAGAAAGCGAAACAAATACCGCTAATATAAAGGTTCTAGAGGGGCTCGGTCTTTTGGCCGAGCCCCTCTTAGTTAGAACTAGTGTGCAGAGATTGTATCGTAACGATGTAAGCTGATGCGCAAAGAAAAGATGGAATAAAAAAATAGATGTTGAATTAAAAAAAGTTTATGAGTATATTCTTCCGTCTTGTAAGCTGGCGTAGCTCAATGGTAGAGCTCCTCACTTGTAATGAGGATGTTGTGGGTTCAATTCCTATCGCCAGCTCCAATTAATTAGTACTTTACAAAGTAGTAATAAGAGTTTAAAGAGATTTGTCTTATTCAGGCATTCTCAATGGAGGGGTTCCCGAGCGGCCAAAGGGAACAGACTGTAAATCTGTCGGCTCAGCCTTCGGAGGTTCGAATCCTCCCCCCTCCACCACAACTCTTCTGTTTTGCAAAGAGATATATAGAGCGGGAATAGCTCAATTGGTAGAGCATCAGCCTTCCAAGCTGAGGGTCGCGAGTTCGAGCCTCGTTTCCCGCTCCATTCCTATTATCTCGTGTTGCAGTTGGTTTGCCCACGTAGCTCAGTTGGTAGAGCGCATCCTTGGTAAGGATGAGGTCACCGGTTCGATTCCGGTCGTGGGCTCCATGTTAACACTAGCAGCATTCTTAGAAAAATATTCAACGGCCTGAGGAGACAAGAAAATGTCGAAGAAAAAATTTGAAAGGACAAAACCGCACGTCAATGTAGGTACGGTAGGGCATATTGATCATGGCAAGACCACTTTGACTGCAGCAATTACACGTGTTTTATCATTAAAAGGTCAGGCTACGTTCACCGATTTTTCCGAGATAGATAAGGCACCGGAGGAAAAAGAGCGAGGCATTACCATTGCTACCGCTCATGTCGAATACGAGACTGTGAATCGGCATTACGCTCATGTGGATTGTCCAGGGCACGCTGACTACATTAAGAATATGATCACCGGTGCAGCGCAAATGGACGGTGCGATCCTGGTGGTTGCGGCAACTGACGGTGCAATGCCACAGACCAGAGAGCATATTTTGCTTGCACGTCAAGTTGGTGTTCCTGCGATTGTTGTGTTCCTCAATAAATGTGACATGGTTGATGATGAGGAGCTTATTGAATTGGTAGAGATGGAGCTTCGTGAGCTTCTTGATAAGTATGAGTTTCCTGGCGATGATGTGCCATTTGTTAAAGGTTCTGCTTTGAAGGCTTTGGAGAATCCTGAAGACGCAGAATCTGCGAAATGCATTTGGGATCTTATGGATGCCATTGATTCCTATATACCTGAACCAAAGCGCGATGTTGATCAGCCATTTTTGATGCCTGTTGAAGATGTATTTTCGATATCAGGACGAGGTACAGTTGCCACAGGGAGAATCGAGAGGGGAGTGATTCATGTTGGAGATGAGGTGGAGATAATCGGCATTCGTCCGACCGCCAAGACAACATGTACCGGAGTGGAGATGTTCCGGAAACTTCTTGACGAGGGTCAGGCAGGCGACAATATTGGCGCGTTGCTACGTGGTATCAAGCGTGAGGAAATTGAAAGGGGCCAGGTTTTGGCTGCTCCGAAATCAATCACACCGCACACGAAGTTCAAATCAGAGTGCTATATTTTGAGTAAGGAAGAGGGTGGTCGGCATACACCGTTTTTCAATGGCTATCGTCCGCAGTTTTATTTTAGAACGACAGATGTAACGGCGGTTGTCAGTCTTGAGGCGGGAGTTGAGATGGTTATGCCTGGCGACAACATTACCGCGTCGGTAGAACTCATCACCCCGATCGCGATGGATGTAGGATTGCGTTTTGCCATTCGAGAAGGCGGGCGTACTGTTGGTGCTGGCGTTATTAGTGAAATTATCGCTTAGTTTGTGAAAATTGAGAATTGCTCTGATCCAAAAGAAAAGGATCAGAGCAATTTTTTATATGGGAAAAGCCAATGAGAGATAT
The DNA here is from genome assembly GCA_030247675.1 of Desulforhopalus sp. Lineage (NCBI taxonomy): Bacteria > Pseudomonadati > Thermodesulfobacteriota > Desulfobulbia > Desulfobulbales > Desulfocapsaceae > Desulforhopalus > Desulforhopalus sp. The sequence goes on from JAOTRX010000011.1 coordinate 65,596, forward strand.
AGTAACCCTCGCATGTGGAACATGCAAACGGCGTAATTATACCACAACCAAAAACAAGAAGAATACGCCGAATAAACTTGAGTTTAGTAAGTACTGCCCTTTCTGCAAAGGACATACTGCACATAAAGAAACCAAATAAAATTTATTCGCAGGCCAGTAGCTCCAATGGTAGAGCGCCGGACTCCAAATCCGGATGCTGGGGGTTCGAATCCCTCCTGGCCTGCCAAAGCCTTTTAATAAGAGGGCTTTTATTACCACCTAAGGAAATACATTGGTTAGGCTCTGGCAGTCAAGGTTGAAGGAGATGTATCTTTATGGCAGCGAGCACGAAATTGAAGAAAACTAATGATGTGAAGATTCAAGAGCCTTCACTATTCTCGCCTGCTCAGATAAAAATATTTGCTGGTGAAGTTAAAGCTGAGTTTTTTAAGATCGTATGGCCGGATAAAAAGACAACTCTTGGTCTGACGGCAATAGTCGTGACGCTCACTATTATAATGGCACTGTATCTCGGCTCAGTCGATCTCTTGCTGGGAAAAATCATTGGTATGTTCTTGCGCCAATAAGTGTAACGCAGCATACTCTCAGGTTTTTACGTATCTCAACCGAATTCTTTAACTCACTTTTCAATTGCAGGTAACATGGCAAGACAATGGTACATACTTCAAGTTCATTCAGGCTTTGAGGATAAGGTTAAAGCTACTCTTGAGGAACGGATACGAAAAGAAGGCTTGGAAGAGCATTTCGGAGAGATTCTTGTTCCCACTGAACAGGTAGTTGAGATGATCAAAGGTTCGAGGAAAACATCCTCTCGCAGGTTTTTTCCCGGATATATGCTGGTCAGTATGGATCTGAATGATCAAACATGGCACACAATTCATGACAATATGCCACGAGTTGTTGGTTTCGTCGGCGATGATCGTGATCCTATGCCGCTGTCTGATGCTGATGCCGCCAAAATTATTGGTCGGATCCAGGACGGCTCAGAACGCCCGCGTCCGAAGGTTGTTTTCGACGTTGGAGAAGTTGTACGGGTAATAGATGGGCCGTTTGCAAACTTCCAAGGTGTGGTTGATGAGGTTTTTCCAGAAAAAGGGCGAGTGAAGGTTATGGTTTCAATTTTCGGCCGGGAGACTCCAGTCGAATTGGAATTTGTACAAGTTTCTAATACATGATAGCAAGGTGAGGTCGTCACTTCCTGGGCAAAGATGTGTGGTAACAGTTCAGCCCAAGAGGTATGTAATTAATAGTTAGTTGGAGCAAAAGCAATGGCCAAAAAAGAAACGGCTTATATCAAATTACAGATTCCTGCCGGAAAGGCAAATCCTTCTCCACCTGTCGGTCCTGCCTTAGGACAACGAGGTGTGAACATAATGGAATTTTGTAAGAGTTTTAATGCAAGAACTCAGGCTATGGGAGATACTATTATTCCCGTAGTTATAACAGTTTACCAAGATCGTTCTTTCTCCTTCGTCACAAAAACTCCACCTGCTTCAATATTGCTTATGAAGGCAGCTGGGTTGAAGAAAGGGTCGAGTAATCCAAAGATTGATCGTGTTGCTGAGATAGGTAGGGATAAGATCAGAGAAATTGCTGAACTTAAAAAGCCAGATCTCAATGCATACGATGTAGAAAGCGCGATGCGTATCATTGAAGGAACAGCACGGAGTGCCGGTATTACCATCATTGATTAATTCATAAATTAAAACACTGCTGATAGGAATCAATAAATCCTATTCAAGTAGGAGGCTGCTATGCCGAAACACGGTAAAAATTATAAGAATAAAATAGAGGGTGTGGATCGTAGTACCCTACATAGCGTCGAAGCAGGAATTGATTTGGTCCTTAAATCTACCTATGCCAAATTTGATGAGACTTTCGATGTAGCAATTAAACTGGGGGTTGATCCTCGGCACGCTGACCAGATGATTCGATCGTCCGTAGCACTACCACATGGCACTGGGAAGGTTACGAGAGTCCTCGTCTTTGCCAAAGGTGCAAAGGAAGCTGAAGCTCTTGAAGCTGGGGCTGATTACGTCGGTGGAGATGATCTCGTTGAGAAAATTAAAGAAGGCTGGCTTGAGTTCGACAAGACAGTAGCTACTCCAGATATGATGGGTGTAGTTGGAAAAATTGGCCGTATACTTGGGCCACGGAACCTTATGCCAAACGCCAAACTTGGTACTGTTACCTTTGATGTTGCAAATATTGTTAAAGATATCAAAGGGGGTAAGGTTGACTTTAGGGTTGATAAAGGTGGGATTATTCATAGTGGCATTGGCAAAGTCTCTTTTGGAAAAGAGAAAATATCTGATAACCTTTTAGCCTTTGTTCAGAGAATAATTCAACTGAAGCCGTCTACGAGCAAAGGGATCTATCTTCGATCCATTACGATTTCGTCGACAATGGGTCCGGGTGTGAAACTTGATCCGTTAGCGGTACGATCTTTATTGAGTTAGTTTCTTTGTATTGCCACTAAGATGAGTGGCGTTGAGTAAGAGTCGAAGACAGCAGGCACAATTACGTTTAATCGTGCTCGTACGACCTGCCGAGACGGATGAAAATGAATTTTTACTAGCTTTGACAAATTCTATTCAGCCAAGATAACGTAGTGCCTGCTGTAAACCAATTGTTCAATTTAACCTGGGAGGAGTGCTTTGAATCGTGATGAAAAAGTGACAATTGTATCGGACTTGAATGATTCATTCAGCCGAGCAAAATTTGCTGTTGTCGCTGACTATTGTGGTTTAAAGGTTTCTGAGTTTCAGAAGATTCGTATTGAATTGAGAAACTGTAATTCGGAAATCCGTGTAGCCAAAAATACTCTCCTGAAAAGAGCAGTTACGGATACTGGAAGCGCCGCTTTGAGCGATGATTTTTCCGGTACTACAGCGGTTATCATGGCGTATGCAGATCCTGTTGAACCTGCTAAGGTTGTAACAAAATTTGCTAATGATAACGAAAAGTTCAAGATTCGTTCTGCAGTTCTTGATGGAGAAAAGATTGGAGTGGACAAGCTTATTGCCCTCTCTAAGCTTCCGAGCAAAGATATATTGCTTGGTCAATTGTTGTCAACCTGGAAAAACGTCCCGACAGGACTGGTTCAGGTTCTCACTGGTGTACCAAGGACTTTTGTCTATGCCTTGCAGGCTATTAAAGACCAGAAAGAAGCAGTGAACAATTAGCAGGTATCTAAACGGATATAGTTTTCAATATTTTAAAAGAGGATAAAAATCATGGCTGTGTCAAAACAAGATGTTATAGACTTTATTGCAAATATGTCAGTTCTCGAGTTGTCTGAGCTTATCAAGGAATTCGAGGAGAAATTCGGTGTATCAGCTGCTGCGCCTGTGGCGGTAGCTGCGGTTGGTGCTGTTGCAGCAGAGGCTCCAAAAGAAGAGAAAACCGAGTTTGATGTTATCTTAGCGAGCGTTGGCAGTGAAAAAATCAAGGTTATTAAAGAGGTTCGCGCTGTAACCGGCCTTGGTTTGAAAGAGGCAAAAGAGCTTGTAGAGTCTGCTCCCGCGCCTTTGAAAGAGGCTACCACCAAGGAAGATGCCGCTGACATCAAGGCGAAGATCGAAGCTGTTGGTGCAACTGTCGAAATTAAGTAGTTTGGAACAACGGCTACAAAGTTGTTCGAAGTTTGGGCAACAGCGGTATGATAAAAACACGCTACGGGCTTTGTCTCGTGGCGTGTTGTGCTTTTTGGATATTTGAGAATCTAAATAATTATATCCAATAAAAAATTGTTTTAGTTCAGGTGGGATGATTACCTCGTTGAGGCAATAATAGCAAAAAGGAATACTACCATGCTAAACAACAATGCTTATGTTCTTCCTGGATTTACCCCCTGCATTACATTTCATTCCTTACCGATGCATGCCCCCTGCAGTGGAAAGTTGTTCAAATTCTCCGCGGCACATATTTAGCTCAGCATGATTTTGCAGAGCTGGCCTGTCAACTAAACACTATAGTACGATTCAAAGGCAATTTCGAGGACAATTATGGAAAGAGTGAGAAAGAACTTTGCCACGGCAGATACCATCCTAGAACCGCCACATCTTATCTCAATGCAACGGTTATCTTATGAGAAATTTCTACAGATGGACTGTGACCCTGACGAAAGAGAAGAGTATGGTCTGCAAGCTATATTGAAGAACGTATTCCCCATTAATGATTTCAATGGACTCTGTTCACTAGAGTTTGTGAAGTATAAATTTGGTGTCCCCAAATATACTGTCCATGAGTGTCTTCAACGTGGCATGACCTATGAGATCCCATTAAAGATCGTGGTTCGCCTTATCACGTTTGATGTCGATGAAGTGACTGGAGTTCAATCTATTCGTGATATTAAGGAACAAGAAGTCTTTCTCGGTTCACTGCCTTTGATGACTGGCGACGGAGTATTTGTCGTAAATGGCACGGAGAGGGTTATCGTATCACAATTACAAAGATCTCCCGGCCTATTTTATACTCATGATAATGGCAAAAGTCATTCGAGCGGGAAACTACTTTATTCAGCTCGAATTATTCCGGTGCGGGGATCGTGGATTGATTTAGAGTTCGATATCAAGGATTATCTTCATGTTAGAATAGATCGTCGGAGAAAGTTTCCTGTTACTACCTTGCTAAAGGCTCTTGGCTACTCTTCTGAGGAACTTCTCCAGGAATTTTATCCTACCAATCAAGTCATCAAAGACGGTGACCTTTTTAAGGTTAGTTTTGATACTGAGTTGGTTAAGGGGCAACGACTTGAATTTGACATCGTCAATCCCGTGGATGGCGAGGTGCTCGCCAAAAAAGGGAAAAAAGTCTCAAAAGTTTTATGCAAAAAGCTGGAGTCAGTTGGTATCCACTATTTGCCAATGGCTGCTGAGTCTTTGGTTGGTGAGATCTTGGCGAGTTCTATCGTTAATGAGCAAACTGGCGAATTAATAGTTGATTGTAATACCGAAATTACCGAGTCAATACTTGAAAACCTCGAAGCCAATGGCATAAATGAGTTCAAAATTCTCCATATAGATGGTGTAAAGTTTTCTGATTCTTTCAGCAAAACCTTGGCGCTCGACAAAGCGAAAAGCAGCAAGGATGCTCTCATCGAAATATACCGAAGGCTCCGTCCGTCAAGCCCGCCAACTGCTGAAGTTGCCGAGGCGTTTTTTGAGAATCTCTTCTTTAATCAAGACCTCTACGATCTTTCTGAGGTAGGCCGTTACAAAATTAATGCCAAACTCGGCTTGAACATTGATATCTCGCATCGAGCCTTGACCAAGGAGGACATTATTCACTCGGTTCGCCATTTGGTTCGACTGAAGGATACTCAAGGTGGCGTTGACGACATTGACCATCTCGGCAATCGAAGGGTACGTACTGTTGGTGAATTGGTCGAGAATCAATATCGCATGGGCCTTGTACGTATGGAAAGAGCTATCAAGGAAAGAATGACCCTGCAAGACGTTGAGACTCTTATGCCGCATGACTTGGTTAACCCCAAACCTATTTCTGCCGCCATAAAAGAATTCTTCGGGACCAGCCAATTATCGCAATTTATGGATCAGACAAACCCGTTGTCTGAGGTTACTCATAAACGCCGTTTAAGTGCTCTTGGACCCGGCGGGCTTTCGAGAGAGCGTGCCGGATTTGAGGTTCGTGACGTTCACCCAACTCACTATGGGCGTATTTGCCCTGTCGAGACACCTGAGGGTCCAAATATTGGCCTCATTGTTTCTCTGGCAACGTATGCCCGGATCAACCCATACGGCTTTATTGAAACGCCTTACAGGAAGGTTAACGAAAGAATTGTCCAGTCGGACGTAAAATATTTAAGCGCACTTCAAGAGCAAAACCAATATATTGCCCCTGCTCTCACACCGCTCGACGAGGGGGCAAAAATTGCGCAAGACCTGCTCATCGTTCGTGAAGACGGCGAGGTAATTACCACTGCCTCGGAAAATGTTACGTATATGGATATTGCGCCAAATCAGATGATCAGCATTGCCGCCTCTCTTGTTCCTTTTTTGGAAAATGATGATGCCAACCGAGCTCTGATGGGATCGAACATGCAAAGGCAAGCTGTCCCATTGATGATTACGTCGGCACCGCTTGTCGGGACTGGCATGGAGCGCTACGTAGCCAGAGATTCAGGAGCCTGTCTTCTTTCGGCAGGGGATGGTGTGGTAGAGGAGGCAGACTCAAATCGAATTGTCGTACGCTATGATCAGCCGGGTACTGATGGGTTTGACACCGGTGTTGCCTTATATCGCCTTGAAAAATATAAAAAATCTAATCAGAATACCTGTTTCAATCAGAGACCTATTGTTCTGCCGGGGACTCGTGTTCAAAAAGGGTATGTTCTTGCTGATGGCCCTTCTTGTGAAGCGGGTGAATTAGCTATTGGTAAAAACGTTACTATCGCTTTCATGCCATGGCGGGGTTTTAATTTTGAAGATTCAATCCTGATCAATGAGAGGCTATTGAAGGAAGATACCTTTACGTCTGTACATATTGAGGTGTTTGAAACAATGGCCAGGGATACCAAGCTTGGCAAGGAAGAGATCACCAGAGATATCCCTAATGTCAGCGAAGAAACCCTCAGAAACCTCGATGACTCTGGAATTGTCCGCATCGGTGCCGAGGTTAAGGCTGGTGACACACTTGTTGGAAAGGTTACACCGAAAGGTGAGACGGTGTTGTCTCCTGAAGAAAAGCTGCTGAGAGCTATTTTTGGTGAAAAAGCCCAGGATGTTAAGGACTCATCTCTGAGAGTTCCTCCCGGTATCAGCGGTATTATTATTGATGCGAAGGTGTTTTCTCGAAAAGGTGTTGATAAAGACGAGCGTTCTCTGCTCATAGAAGATCTGGAGATTGAAAAACTCAATCAAGATAAACTCGATGAGCTTCGTAGCCTTCGTCGAGGTGTTTGCAGAGAAATTGGAACTCTTCTTGAAGGTCGAACAGCCAAGGCTGATATCCTTGATAAGAAAGGAAATATCGTTGTTAAACTCGGTAAAAAGCTTGTCAGTGAACAGGCCGAGTTGATTGGTTTTGAACGCTTGCGAGACATAGAATTCTCTGAAAAAGCTAAATATATTGAGTTGATAGATGCGGTTTATGAGAGATATGCCAAGCAAGCAAAGCTGATTACTGAACGATATGACGGTATTATTGACCGAATGAAGAAAGGCGATGACCTGCCTCCGGGTGTGGTCAAGATGGTCAAAGTGTATGTCGCAACAAAGCGCAAACTTTCTGTGGGCGACAAAATGGCAGGCCGTCATGGCAATAAAGGTGTTGTTTCCCGTTTGCTTCCCGAGGAGGACATGCCCTTTTTTGCCGATGGAACTGCCGTGGATATAGTGCTTAATCCGCTTGGTGTTCCTTCGCGTATGAATGTCGGGCAGGTGCTTGAAGTTCATCTTGGATTTGCCGCAAAAAAGCTTGGGGAACAACTTGAGGCTTTAGCTGAAAAAGAGGCCGTCAGCGAGATACGAAAGAAGCTTCGGCAAATTTATTCGGAAATTGAATTCACCGCTTTGACTGAAGGGAGGACCGATAAGGAGATTATCGATTGGGCAAGACGGCATCATCGGGGCTTGCATATGACTACTCCTGTTTTTGACGGAGCTCCAGAAGAATCGATAAGAAGGTTGCTTTCTGAGGCAGGAGTAGACGAGGTTGGCCAGGTGCAACTGTATGATGGCCTGACGGGTGAACCATTTGCCAATAAGGTTACCGTCGGAGTTATGTATATGCTCAAGTTGCATCACTTGGTTGATAACAAGATTCATGCACGATCAACCGGACCATACTCACTTGTTACTCAGCAACCGCTTGGTGGCAAAGCTCAGTTTGGTGGACAGCGACTTGGTGAGATGGAGGTTTGGGCAATGGAAGCGTATGGTGCTGCTTATACTCTTAAGGAATTTCTGACGGCCAAGTCCGATGATGTTGAGGGGCGTACAGCTATGTATGAGCGTATTGTCAAAGGCAATAATTTCTTGACGACAGGATTGCCTGAATCCTTCAATGTTCTTGTAAAGGAATTACAGGCACTTTGCCTAAATATGGAACTCATAGAAGAATAAGGATAGGGTTTGCTTTGTTTCATTAACCCTTGGTCCGGTATTGAAAAGTCAAGACAGAACATTGTGTGTTAGTCGTGACAGGAGTGGTACCGGGAAGATCCTTTAAATATAAGGAGAGGTGATTTCGTGGAAGAATTGTTTAATTTTTTTCAAAAACCGAAAGCTCCAGTTAAATTTAAGAACGTAAAGATATCTCTGGCTTCTCCTGAGAAGATCATGGATTGGTCACATGGTGAGGTTAAAAAGCCCGAAACCATAAACTACCGGACATTCAAGCCTGAAAGGGATGGTTTGTTTTGCGCAAAGATCTTTGGACCGGTTAAAGATTTCGAATGTAATTGCGGCAAATATAAGCGGATGAAGCATCGCGGTGTGGTTTGTGAGAAATGCGGTGTAGAAGTCATACAATCCAAGGTTCGTCGGGAACGTCTCGGTCACATAAAACTTGCCGCTCCGGTTGCCCATATATGGTTTCTCAAAAGCCTGCCGAGCAAGATTGGCGCAGTTCTCGATATGACCCTCAAGCAATTGGAGAAGATCCTCTACTTTGAGCAATATGCAGTTATCGAATCAAGCGTCGATGGCATGCCAGTGGGCACATTGCTGACTGAGGAAAAATACCGCCAATCTCTTGAAGAACATCCTGGAAAGTTCAAGGTAGGCATAGGGGCAGAGGCTATTAGAGAACTCTTGTCGGGTCAAGATCTCGTTTCGCTGTCGGTACAATTGCGGGAAGAGATGCTCGCCACCAACTCTCAGACCAAACGGCAAAAGCTTGGCAAACGACTGTTTGTAATTGAGGCATTCCGTGATTCCGGCAACAAACCTGAGTGGATGATTCTGGAGGTAATACCAGTACTTCCTCCAGATTTACGCCCTCTCGTGCCGCTGGAAGGTGGGAGATTTGCCACTTCTGATCTCAACGATTTGTATAGGCGCGTGATTAATAGGAATAATCGTCTCAAAAGGCTTCTTGAGCTCGATGCCCCTGATATCATAATTCGCAATGAAAAAAGGATGCTTCAAGAAGCAGTTGATGTCCTTTTCGACAATGGTAGAAGGGGACGTGTGATTACGGGCGGCAACAAGAGGCCGCTAAAGTCCCTGTCCGACATGCTCAAAGGAAAGCAGGGCCGCTTCCGACAAAACCTTCTGGGTAAGCGGGTCGACTATTCTGGCCGCTCAGTTATTGTCGTTGGCCCACATTTGCGTCTGCATCAATGCGGTATTCCAAAGAAAATGGCATTGGAGCTTTTTAAACCGTTTATATACAATAAGCTCGAGAGTAGAGGTTTTGTAACCACCATTAAAAGTGCTCGAAAGATGGTGGAAAAAGAGGTCAAGGAGGTTTGGGATGTCCTTGAAGAGGTAGTAACCGAATACCCGGTAATTCTCAACCGAGCACCGACTTTGCATAGGCTCGGAATGCAGGCATTTGAAGCAATGCTCATTGAGGGAAAGGCCATTCAGTTGCATCCTCTCGTTTGTATGGCCTTCAACGCCGACTTTGACGGCGATCAAATGGCTGTCCACGTGCCACTCTCTGTCGAGGCACAAGTAGAAGCTCGGGTTCTGATGATGTCGACGAATAACATCCTTTCTCCAGCAAATGGAGAGCCTGTTATTATTCCATCACAGGATATCGTTCTCGGCCTTTACTATATGAGTAGAGACCGAATGAATGTCCCGGGTGAAGGGAAGATCTTCAGTGGCGTGGAAGAGGCTATTATTGCGTATGACTATGGTGAGATACATCTCCAAGCCAAGGTGAAAGTACGGAAAAATGGCCAATTGGTCGACACTACAATGGGGCGTATTTTGCTCGGAGAACTTTTGCCAGATGCAGTGAAGTTTGAAGAAGTTAACAAGGTGCTCACCAAAAAGGCATTGGCAAAACTCATTGACCACACATATAGAAACGCAGGCACCAAAGAAACCGTCATCCTTGCTGACCGGTTGAAAGATATTGGTTATGAATATGCAACTCGCGCTGGGATTTCGATTTGCATCAATGATATGAAGATCCCCCTCAGCAAAGAGCAATTTGTTGAAAAGGCCGAGACTGATGTCCTAGATGTCGAACAACAGTACACGGATGGCCTTATTACCTCTGGCGAGAAGTATAATAAGGTAGTTGATATTTGGTCAAAGGTTACTGAGGATGTCGCCAATGCGATGATGGACGAGATCAAGGTAGACTACTTCCTCGATAAAGATGGAAAGAGGGTTGAGGGGCCAAGCTTCAACTCGATCTTCATCATGGCTGATTCGGGCGCAAGGGGTTCAAGGGATCAAATTCGTCAGCTTGCCGGTATGCGCGGTCTTATGGCCAAACCGAGCGGTGCGATCATTGAGACCCCAATCAAGGCCAATTTCCGCGAGGGGCTTGGTGTTCTTGAGTACTTCATCTCTACTCACGGTGCACGCAAAGGCCTTGCAGATACGGCTTTAAAAACAGCCAATTCAGGCTATCTTACTCGGCGTTTGGTAGACGTTGCGCAGGAATCAACAATCGTTGAGGCGGATTGTCTCACTCTGGATGGAATTCTCGCCGAACCATTGATGGATGGTGGGGAAATTATTGTTCCTCTTGGGGACAGGATTCTCGGAAGGGTTGCTTTGGATGATGTTGAAGATCCTTTTACCCATGATACCATTGTTCAAGCCGGTGAGGAAATCACTGAAGATATCGTGAAGAAAATCAACGATGCTGGTATCGATCGTGTAGCAATCAGATCGGTGTTGAGCTGCCGTTCCAAGCGGGGCGTATGTGCTGCTTGTTATGGTCGTGATCTTGGGCGAGGCCATATGGTCAATCCCGGTGAGGCCATAGGCGTTATAGCGGCTCAATCCATCGGTGAGCCGGGAACGCAGTTGACAATGCGTACTTTTCATGTCGGCGGTACCGCAAGCCGATCAGTAGAACAAGCGGAGTTGCGAACCAACATCGGTGGTACGGTTTCCTTCAGTAACATGCACTCCGTTACCAATGCAGAAGGAACCAAAATAGTCATGAACCGCAACGCCGTAATTGCGGTAAAAGACGAACTTGGCCGGGAGAGAGAAAAATTTAAGGTCAATTATGGTGCGCAGCTTCTGGTTCGAGAAGGTGATGTTGTTGAACGAGATACAATCCTTGCTGATTGGGATGCCTACACCATTCCTATCGTTGCTGAAGTTGGTGGCGTTATCAAGTACGGGGACATCATTGAGGGTGTGACTATGCAGGAAAAGGTGGATGCTGTAACCGGGCGTTCATCTTTGGTGATAATTCATACTTCTACTGGTTCCCAACTTAATCCCCGCATTTCAGTAAAAAATGATCGCGGAAAAACCGTTAAGATGCCCGATAGTGAGACCTATGCCAGGTATAGCTTACCTGTGGGGTCAATTATCTCCGTAAGTGAAGGAGATGTCATCCAACCAGGTACGATTGTCGGAAAAATTCCTCGGGAAACAACTAAGACCAAGGATATTACTGGTGGTCTACCCCGTGTCGCTGAACTTTTCGAGGTACGGAAGCCAAAGGATCCGGCTATTATTTCTAAAATAGACGGGAAAGTAAGCTTTGGGAAAGAGTTAAAGGGCAAACGCCGGGTCATTATAATCCCTGAATATGGAGAGCCACAAGAATACCTCATTCCCAAATCCAAACATATCATTGTTCATGAAGGGGATTATGTTCAGGCGGGTGAGGCTCTTATGGAGGGTACCATCGTTCCCAACGATATCCTCTCGGTGCTTGGAGTCAAGGAGTTAGCTAAATTCCTTGTTAATGAAATTCAAGAGGTTTATCGACTGCAGGGTGTAAAAATAAACGATAAACACATCGAAGTTATTGTTCGCCAGATGTTGAAACGAGTTATGATTACGGCTTCCGGTGACTCTAAGTTTATGATTGGAGAGCAGGTTGAATGGTGGAAGTTTGAGGAAGAAAGGGATCGGCTGATTGTAGAGGGTAAAAAACCTGCATTTGCAGAGCCTCTGCTGCTAGGTGTAACAAAAGCTTCGCTATCCACCGAAAGTTTTATTTCCGCTGCTTCTTTCCAAGAAACGACGAAAGTTCTTACCAACGCAGCCGTTGCTGGAAGAATTGATGAACTGGCAGGGCTTAAGGAAAACGTCATTATGGGTAGATTAATCTCGGCAGGGACAGGTCTGGAAGGCAACCACTCCGGGAGGTGAAAGCGCTTGATGGCTGATTTTGCCCTTGACACAAAGGTGCCATTAGGGTAAATATCTCCACTTTCGTGTTGAATTCAGGTGTGTACCACTGTGGCTGAGATGTTGAGTCTCAATTATAAGTATGTAAACAGGAGCAGTTAACGTAATGCCAACTATCAACCAACTTGTACGGATCGGGAGAAAAAAGTCTGTAAAAAAGACAAATACTCCGGCCTTGAAGGGATCGCCTCAGAAGCGCGGTGTCTGCGTGAGGGTATATACAACTACACCGAAAAAACCGAACTCCGCTTTGCGTAAGGTGGCAAGGGTAAGGCTTACCAATGGGATTGAGGTAACATCGTATATTCCCGGTATCGGGCATAATCTCCAGGAGCACTCAGTGGTGCTGATTCGAGGTGGCAGGGTTAAGGATTTGCCAGGCGTGCGGTATCATATCATTCGCGGCACTTTGGATACTCTGGGGGTTTCCAATCGACGTCAAGGACGTTCAAAATATGGTGCAAAGAAATCCTCTTGATGAGGTTTCTTTTTTTGTTGAGGGGTTAAGATATGTCACGTAGAAGAACTGTTGAGAGACGGCCAATCGATCCAGACCCACGCTTTAATAGTGTGCTGGTTGCAAAGTTCACCAATGGATTGATGGAAAGAGGGAAAAAGACTCTTGCACAGAGGATATTTTATGGAGCGATGGATGTTGTCCAAGAGAAGGTAAAGGACGACGATGCGCTGACCATTTTTGAGGGTGCGATGGAGAATGTGCGACCACGGGTAGAGGTTAAATCTCGTCGCGTGGGTGGTGCAACTTACCAGGTCCCCATGGAAGTGCGACAAACAAGAAGAAATGCTCTCGCGATCCGCTGGATTATTAACTTCTCTAAATCAAGGTCCGGGAAGTCAATGTCGGAAAAGCTTGCTGCAGAGCTCATTGATGCATTTAATAATCGTGGGTCGGCGGTTAAGAAGAAAGATGATACACACCGGATGGCAGAAGCCAATAAGGCTTTTGCGCACTATCGTTGGTAGTGTAGGTGAATTACCCCGACTAAGTAATTGTTGCAGGGAGGAGCGTGGGGGTTGACTGAAGTGGTTTAAAAATAGTCAAAGATTGCTATGGTAGCCCCTAAAGAACTATCCGATGTGCGTAATATAGGCATAATGGCCCATATTGACGCAGGAAAAACAACAACTACAGAGAGAATTCTCTTTTATACTGGTCGTTCCTATAAATTAGGTGAGGTCCATGATGGTACAGCTGTCATGGATTGGATGGAGCAGGAGCAGGAACGTGGAATAACGATTACATCAGCGGCCACAACCTGTTACTGGAACGATAAGAAAATAAATATAATTGATACCCCTGGACATGTTGATTTCACTATTGAGGTGGAAAGGTCCTTGAGGGTTCTTGATGGTGCTGTGGCTGTTTTTTGCGCCGTTGGAGGTGTTGAGCCTCAGTCTGAAACGGTGTGGCGGCAAGCGGATAAGTATAATATTCCGCGTATTGCCTTTATCAATAAGATGGACCGTGTTGGCGCAAATTTTGATAGATGCTGCCAGATGATCGCCAAGAGGCTAGGGGCAAATCCCGTGCCTGTTCAAATTCCTATTGGTAAAGAGGCACAGTTTGAGGGGGTTGTTGACCTTATTGAAGAGAAAATGCTTGTTTTTGACGAGCACTCTCTTGGCCAGGAAATTGTCGTAAAAGAAATTACTGGCGAACACACAGAAAAATTCACGGCCGCACGTTTGATGCTCCTGGAGAAGTTGGCCGACTTCGATGAGGGCATCATGGAAAAATATCTAGATGAGAAGCCTATATCTGCACAAGAGATATATGGTGCTCTACGAAAAGCGACAATATCATTGAATATTGTTCCGGTATTGTGCGGTAGCGCGTTCAAGAATAAAGGTGTGCAACCACTCCTTGATGCGGTTGTGAGTTATCTGCCTTCGCCTCTTGATGTGAAAAGCGTTGTTGGCATTAATGATGCTGGTGAACAAGTCAGCCGGAAAACTGATGCAAAGGAAAAGCTTGTTGCTTTAGTTTTTAAGCTCATGAGTGATTCTTTTGTCGAGACTCTTGCTTTTGTCCGAGTGTATTCAGGTAAGTTGACTGTTGGTGACAAGGTATTTAATCCTATAAAACTAAAGCAAGAAAAAATATCCAAGCTCATGAAGTTGCACGCCAATAAGCGTGAAGAAGTGCAAGAAATACGAGCGGGTGATATTGGTGCAATTGTTGGGTTAAAGTTTACTACCACGGGTGATACACTCTGCGAAAAAGGCGATCATATTGTTCTTGAAAGTATGGACTTTCCTGAGCCAGTGATTGGGGTGGCAATTGAGCCGAAGAGCAAGGCCGAAGAAAGCAAACTCTTTGATACCCTGGCAAAAATTGCTCTAGAAGATCCATCGTTTACAGTATCTAGTGATAATGACACAGGTCAGACGATTATCTCTGGGATGGGAGAATTGCACCTTGAAATAATCGTCGATAGATTGCTGAACGACTTTAAAGTGGCAGCTAATGTTGGGAAACCGCAAGTTGCCTATAAAGAAACAATTTCGATACCACAACGAAGCGAAGCAAAGTTTGATCAATTGACAGGTGCAAAGGGTCAGTACGGGCACGTGATCATAGAGGTTGGGCCAGTAGATAGGGGTTCAGGAATCTCGTTTTTTAGCACAGTAGATAAGGATGTGATACCTGATCAGTTTCTGAACTCCATTAAGAAAGGAATAATTGATAGTTTAGATTCAGGCCCGTTGATAGGATATCCTCTTACAGACATCAATGTGACCCTGGTAGGCGGTTCCTACCATGAAGATGAGTCGACAGAAATGGCTTTTGGTGTTGCTGGCGCAATGGCGATACGGAGAGCTACTGCTGAGGCAGAACCTAAATTACTTGAACCAATCATGGATTTAGAAATTACAACCCCTGAGGAGTACATCGGGGACGTAATTGCTGATTTAAATGGAAAAAGAGGAAAGGTGGTAGGTGTGACTTCTGAAGGTCACTTGCAAACCGTGAAGGCGCATGCTCCTCTGGCGGAATTATTTGGGTATTCTACGTCGATACGATCAGCAACCCAGGGAAGAGCAAGTTACACAATGCAATTTTTGCAGTATGACGTAGTACCCGCTAATAAAGCTGAGGCAATAGTTAAAAAAATTAGAGGAATCTGAGCGTAAAGTATATTGAGGAATAAAAATGTCGAAGAAAAAATTTGAAAGGACAAAACCGCACGTCAATGTAGGTACGGTAGGGCATATTGATCATGGCAAGACCACTTTGACTGCAGCAATTACACGTGTTTTATCATTAAAAGGTCAGGCTACGTTCACCGATTTTTCCGAGATAGATAAGGCACCGGAGGAAAAAGAGCGAGGCATTACCATTGCTACCGCTCATGTCGAATACGAGACTGTGAATCGGCATTACGCTCATGTGGATTGTCCAGGGCACGCTGACTACATTAAGAATATGATCACCGGTGCAGCGCAAATGGACGGTGCGATCCTGGTGGTTGCGGCAACTGACGGTGCAATGCCACAGACCAGAGAGCATATTTTGCTTGCACGTCAAGTTGGTGTTCCTGCGATTGTTGTGTTCCTCAATAAATGTGACATGGTTGATGATGAGGAGCTTATTGAATTGGTAGAGATGGAGCTTCGTGAGCTTCTTGATAAGTATGAGTTTCCTGGCGATGATGTGCCATTTGTTAAAGGTTCTGCTTTGAAGGCTTTGGAGAATCCTGAAGACGCAGAATCTGCGAAATGCATTTGGGATCTTATGGATGCCATTGATTCCTATATACCTGAACCAAAGCGCGATGTTGATCAGCCATTTTTGATGCCTGTTGAAGATGTATTTTCGATATCAGGACGAGGTACAGTTGCCACAGGGAGAATCGAGAGGGGAGTGATTCATGTTGGAGATGAGGTGGAGATAATCGGCATTCGTCCGACCGCCAAGACAACATGTACCGGAGTGGAGATGTTCCGGAAACTTCTTGACGAGGGTCAGGCAGGCGACAATATTGGCGCGTTGCTACGTGGTATCAAGCGTGAGGAAATTGAAAGGGGCCAGGTTTTGGCTGCTCCGAAATCAATCACACCGCACACGAAGTTCAAATCAGAGTGCTATATTTTGAGTAAGGAAGAGGGTGGTCGGCATACACCGTTTTTCAATGGCTATCGTCCGCAGTTTTATTTTAGAACGACAGATGTAACGGCGGTTGTCAGTCTTGAGGCGGGAGTTGAGATGGTTATGCCTGGCGACAACATTACCGCGTCGGTAGAACTCATCACCCCGATCGCGATGGATGTAGGATTGCGTTTTGCCATTCGAGAAGGCGGGCGTACTGTTGGTGCTGGCGTTATTAGTGAAATTATCGCTTAAGGGGTTGTAATGATACCTACAGAGAAAATTAGAATTCGCCTTAAGGCGTACGATCACAAGCTGCTCGATCAATCTACGACCGAGATTGTTGACACTGCAAGAAGAACTGGATCCGCTGTTGCAGGACCAATTCCTTTGCCGACTACTATTAATAAGTTTTGTGTTCTTAGGTCTCCTCATGTTGATAAGAAATCTAGAGAACATTTTGAAATGAGGACCCATCGTCGGTTATTAGACATCTTAGAGCCAACTCAGCAAACTATTGACTTGCTGATGAAACTTGAGTTGTCTGCTGGCGTCGATGTTGAAATCAAATTGCCCTAAAGGCAATTCTAAAAGTTAATTGAAGCATCGGGTAATGTTATGCCAAAGTCAATGGGTTTACTAGGAAAGAAGATTGGAATGACCCGGGTGTACAGTGAACTTGGAGAAGCAGTTCCGGTCACTGTTATTGAGGCCGGACCTTGTAAGGTTCTTCAGGTCAAAACCGACTCCACTGATGGGTATGGTGCTATTCAGGTGGGTTTCGCCGAGAAAAAGGCATCTAGAGTTAATAAGCCAATGGCAGGCCATTTTACTAAGTCGGGATCTACTGGGTATTATTTTGTTCGTGAGTTCAGGGTGATGGATCCGACTCTGTTTGAAGTTGGGCAAGTCATCTCTCTCGGCACTGTTCTAAAAGTAGGTGATAAAGTTGACGTGCAGGGTACCAGCAAAGGAAGAGGCTTTCAGGGTGTAATAAAACGTCATGGTTTTAGTGGTGGCGGGTCTGGGCATGGCTCGATGTTTCATAGAGCCCCTGGATCTATTGGGTGTAGTGCTTACCCTTCTCGTGTTATTAAAGGGAAAAAACTACCAGGCAGAATGGGCAATGACAGTGTTTTGAGAAAGAATGTTGTTGTGGTAGATGTGCGAGACGATGAAAATGTTGTTCTTCTGAAAGGACCACTGCCTGGAGCGAAAAACGGCCTGTTAAAGATTTTTACCAAACAATAAATTTTCGGTCTAAACAGGTTCGAGGAGATAATTATGTCAACTGTAAATATTGTTAACACGAAAAATGAAAGTGTTGGCGAGATCGAGCTGAACGACGAAGTCTTTAATCGAGAAGTAAAAGAATACGTCCTTCATGAAGTAGTGCGTATGCAGCGAGCTGGTCGTAGATCTGGCAATGCGTGCACAAAAACCAGAGTTGAAGTTAGTGGTGGCGGAAGAAAACCTTGGCGCCAGAAAGGGACCGGTAGGGCAAGATCTGGAAGCAATACATCTCCTGTCTGGCGTGGCGGTGGTGTTGCATTTGGTCCGAAACCAAGGGATTACAGCTTCAAACTAAACCGTAAGGTCAAAAAGCAAGCTGTTGCCATGGCTCTCAGCGCTCGCTTTCAGGAAGGTAATCTTATTGTTGTAAACGATTTTTTAATGGAACGAATTAAGACAAAAGATTTTGTGAGTATCATGAATGTCCTAAATGTTCCGAATGGACTTATTGTTATGGACAACGCCTCTGAGAATTTAAGCAAATCGTCGAATAACGTAAATGGATTTAAAGTGCTTTCATCCGAAGGGCTCAATGTCTATGATATTCTGTTGCATAAAAAGCTTATACTGGTTCAACCAGTAATTGAGAGCCTTGAGAAGAGGTTTGCATCATGAAATACATTCATAGCGTTTTAAAAGGCCCCTGCCTCACCGAGAAAGCTGCTTTGTTACAAGAAAAGGATGAGAAAGTCATTTTCAAGATTCATCCTAAAGCTAATAAAATCGAAATTAAAATGGCAGTTGAAAAAATGTTTAACGTCAAGGTTAAGGACGTTAAGACCGCCAAAATTCATGGAAAGAAGAAAAGGGTTGGAAAAACAGTCGGCTTTACTAATGATTGGAAGAAGGCCTATGTTACCTTGTCAGAAGGAAAAATTAACTTTGCTGATGAATTATAATTGATCAAAGTAAAAAAATTCGATCATCACCTTCTGTCTGTGTGATTCTATCTATTATATTATTGATGGAGCGATTGGGAAATCATGGCTATTAAAGTGTACAAACCAACATCAGCTGGTAAGAGACAGCATGTGTCGGCAAAAAATCCGGATCTGGCAAAAAGTGGACCTGAAAAAAGTCTAGTATGTAATTTGGTAAAAACCGGCGGAAGAAATAACTACGGAAGAATAACTTCTCGTCATATTGGTGGCGGGCATAAACGAAAATATCGTCTGATTGATTTCAAACGTAATAAGACCGACATTGATGCTAAGGTTGTGTCAATTGAGTATGATCCAAATCGTTCTGCTAATATCGCGTTGTTGAACTATGTTGATGGTGAGAAAAGATATATTTTGTCGCCAGATGGGATTGCTATTGGAGATACGGTTGTCGCGGGTGATAACGTAGATATTCAGCCGGGGAACTGTCTTCCTTTGATCAATATTCCTCTAGGTACAATTATTCATAATATAGAAATGAAAATTGGAAAAGGGGCCCAACTGGTTCGCAGTGCCGGAGTTGGTGCGCAGCTGATGGCAAAAGAAGGCGGTTTTGTCCTCGTAAGATTGCCCTCCGGAGAAGTTAGGAAATTTAATAATAATTGCAGAGCCTGTGTCGGCCAAGTCGGTAATAGAGAGCACGAAAGCCAAAAGCTTGGAAAGGCTGGCAGAAGCCGATGGCAGGGTCATAGGCCTCATGTTCGTGGTGTTGCTATGAATCCTGTCGATCATCCAATGGGTGGTGGTGAAGGTAAAAGCTCTGGTGGCCGACATCCATGCAGTCCTTGGGGTATACCAAGCAAAGGATATAAAACCAGGAAAAACAAAACTTCTGACACAATGATTGTCAAGAAGAGATCATAAAGAACAAGGAGTTACGTATGTCACGTTCAGTTAAGAAAGGTCCCTTTGTTGACGATCATTTATATAAAAAGGTAATTGAAGCTGCCGAAAGTGGTTCTCGAAAGGTTATTAAGACCTGGTCTAGGCGCTCCGATATTGGCCCAGAAATGGTTGGATTAACCTTTGCTGTACATAACGGAAAGAAATTCGTTCCCGTTTTTGTCACAGAGAATATGGTAGGACATAAACTTGGAGAATTCTCTCCAACAAGAACCTTTTATGGCCATGCCGCAGATAAAAAAGGGAAAAAATAAAGCAATATTATAGTTTTATTGCAGGTCTCTCATTAGGGGTAGAATCTATGGAAGCAAAAGCCGTAGGAAAATATATTAGAATTTCTCCACAAAAAGCTAGGCTGGTCGCTGATGTGGTGAGAGGAATGGGCGTTGATCAAGCAATAACTACGCTCCGTTTCATGCCTAAAAAGGGTGCGGGAATAATTAAAAAAGTCTTGGAGTCTGCGGTTGCCAATGCTACACAAGATGAGCAGGCCGATGTTGATAATTTGTTTGTCAAAGAGATTGTAATTGATGGCGGACCCTCTCTTAAAAGGATTAGTCCAAGGGCGCAGGGTAGAGCTACTGGTATTATCAAAAGGACAAGTCATATAACTGTTGTCTTAGATGAGAATTGAGGTTTTTACCTTAATAAATGCCTGTACTCTATTTTTAAACTTTTAATGAACAATGGAATTGTTGGAGGTCTGTTTTGGGGCAGAAGGTTAATCCACAAGGACTAAGGTTGAATATTACCCGGACATGGGATTCGATCTGGTATGCAGATAAAGAGTATTCTACTTATCTGATAGAAGACCAAAAGGTCAAAAAATTTCTTAAAAAGCGTCTTCAGCATGCCGGGCTATCAAAAGTTAACATTGAACGCACTGGAGACCAAGTGCGTGTAAAGCTGTTTACTGCAAGACCAGGAATAGTGATAGGCAAAAAAGGTGCTGAAATTGAGATTTTAAAAAAAGAACTTGAAAAGTTAATCTCACGTAAGGTCTCGCTCGATATCCAAGAGGTAAGAAGACCTGAGGCAGATGCACAACTTGTAGCCGAAAACATCGCTCAACAACTTGTAAGGCGGGTGGCTTTTAGGAGAGCAATGAAAAAAGCGGTGAGCTCAGCATTGCGATTCGGAGTTCAAGGTATAAAGATTTCATGCTCTGGCAGATTAGGTGGTGCCGAAATGTCGAGATGTGAATGGGTAAGGGAAGGAAGAGTACCTCTTCATACCCTTCGAGCCGATGTAGATTATGCCCTTGCAGAAGCAAACACGACCTATGGCATTATTGGTGTCAAGGTGTGGATTTTCAATGGTGAAATTTTGAGCGATCAGGATCGTGGCTCCGTACAGTAAAGACACTGTTAATGGAAATTCCATATAAATTTCTGGAGTAGAAGATGTTAAGCCCAAAGAAAGTTAAACATAGAAAGGTTTTTAAAGGCAGGTCCAGGGGAGTCGCCTACCGCGGGTCGTCTATAGCCTTTGGAGAGTTTGCCTTAAAAGCGACCGTATGCGGAAAAATGACTGCTCAGCAAATTGAAGCCGCGCGTATTACGATTAATAGAACTATGAAGCGTGGTGGAAAAGTTTGGATACGGGTTTTCCCCGATAAACCAATAACAAAAAAGGCTGCAGAAACGCGTATGGGAAAAGGAAAAGGTACCCCAGAATTGTGGGTCGCGGTTATTAAGCCTGGGATGATTTTATATGAGATAGCTGGAGTAACTGAAGAACTTGCCATTGAGGCTCTTGCGTTAGCTGGGAACAAATTGCCATTTCCGACCAAAGTTATTACCAAGGTGAACACATTATGAAATCTGGAGAAATTCGGAAGATGTCTGCTGAGGATCTAACGAAAGCCTTAAAGGAACTGCGAGATGAATTGGGGAACCTTTCTTTCAAGCATCGTATTAGGCCTTTAGAAGATACCTCCAAACTAAAGAAAATTAGAAAAGACATTGCGAGAATCTCGACTATCGAGAAGCAATCTGCAAGATGATTGCAAGTATTTTAAATATGAACGTATATAGTCAGATTCTAAATTAAAACCACTAATTGACTAAACTATGAGTGATCTAAATACAACTAGAAAGACAAGAACGGGTTCTGTAATAAGCAACAGAATGGAAAAAAGCGTTGTCGTTCGGGTAGAGCGAAAAGTTAGACATAAACTCTATGGAAAGTTTATGAAAACTAGCGTTAAATACCTGGCAGATGATCCGCAAAATGCTTGTAATATTGGCGACGTCGTACTCATAGAAGAGTGTCGCCCACTAAGCAAAAGAAAGAGGTGGCGGGTAAAGACTATACTGGAACAAGCAGGATAGGTTTGCGAATACTTAAGACTGCCCACTTTTTATATGTTTAGGAAGAGATATCAGGTGAAATTATGATTCAAACAGAGACAGTGCTTAATGTGGCTGATAATTCCGGAGCTAAAAAGGTACTCTGTATTAGAGTTCTTGGTGGTACCGGTAAAAGATATGCAACTATTGGAGATGTAATAGTTGTAACTGTGAAGGAAGCGATTCCCAACGCAAAGGTAAAGAAAGGTGACGTCATGAAAGCCGTCATTGTTCGAACTAAAAAAGAAATAAAACGGGCTGATGACACTTGGGTAAGGTTTGATGACAACGCTGCTGTTATGCTTGCTTCCTCTGGCGAACCAGTAGGGACACGTATTTTCGGGCCAGTCGCAAGAGAGTTAAGAAATCAGGGTTTTATGAAAATCATCTCTTTAGCGCCTGAGGCACTTTAGCCATCCTGTGTCCCCGCATGGGATTTTGAAAAATGATTGAAGAAGGTATATCAATGAGACAGGGCAAAACATACCTGAAAAAAAATGATCAGGTGGAAGTCATAACAGGAAAAGATAAGGGTCGGGTTGGCAAGGTTCTCAAAGTCTTGAAAGATGAAGATAAGGCTTTGGTAGAGCGGATAAATATGATCAAGAAGCACACCAAACCTCGAGAGATGAACCAGCAAGGGCAGATTGTCGAGAAAGAAGCGCTTATTCATGTTTCCAACCTTCAGCTTATCTGTCCTGAATGTACTAAAACAGGTCGAATCGGAAAGAAAATTCTTGACGACGGTACAAAGATTAGATGTTGCAAAAATTGTGGTGCCACAATCGAAAGCAAAAGCAAGGCAAAGTAGGTAAAAAGGATACGTTAGGAGTATATAAATGGGTGCACTTAGAGAAATGTATATTAATGAGTGCGTACCTGCACTCAGAGAGGAGTTTGGCTATACAAACGTCATGGAAATTCCTCAAATTAAGAAAATTGTTCTCAATATGGGATTAGGTGAGGCTGTACAAAATCCTAAAATTGTTGAAGGTGCAGCTAATGAACTCACCATGATTGCTGGGCAAAAAGCTGTGATTACCAAGGCAAAAAAATCGATTGCAACCTTCAAGTTAAGAGTAGGCATGCCTATCGGTTGCTGCGTTACTCTTCGCGGCGAAAAAATGTATAATTTTTATAGCAAATTAGTAAATATTGCTTTGCCTCGTGTTCGTGACTTTCGAGGATTGTCGTCCAAAGGTTTTGATGGTAGAGGTAATTTTTCTATGGGGATACAGGAAGAGATTATTTTCCCAGAAATAGATTACGACAAAATTGATAAGATCAAAGGTCTAAATATAACTATAGTAACCACGGCAAAAACAGACGCAGAGGGGGCTTTTCTTCTTAAGCTGATGGGTATGCCATTCAAGAAATAGATTAAATAGATAGCAATATCAGACGAATATAAATAAGTATTTGGAGGTCGGTTTGGCTAAGAAATCCATAATTGCAAAAGCACAGAGGAAACAAAAGTTTTCAGTGAGACAATACAATAGATGCCCACTTTGTGGACGACCGAGGGCATTTATTCGGAAATTTGGTGTCTGCAGGATTTGCTTTCGTAAACTTGCGTCAAGTGGTGAGATAACTGGAGTTACAAAGTCCAGTTGGTAAATTGACTCTCATTAATTAGCTTTTTGTGCGCTACTATTCTGAACTATAAGGAGTGTTCGCTATGTCAATGAGCGATCCACTGGCAGACATGCTGACCAGATTAAGAAATGCAGTAATGGTGAAGTTTGATTCAGTAGAGATGCCTTTGTCTACTGTGAAAAAAGATGTTGCTAAGGTGCTTAAAGACGAGGGGTATATTCGTGATTTTCGGGTCAAGAATGATCTAGTTCAAGGTACTTTAACGATTGATCTTAAGTATGGGCCTAAAAAAGAATCGGTAATAACTGGTTTAAAAAGAATAAGCAAACCTGGCCAACGGAAGTACACTAAAGTCGACGATCTTCCGAAAGTATTGAATGGACTTGGAATTGCAATTATCTCCACATCAAAGGGAGTGGTTACGGATAAGCAGGCTAGAGCTCTGAATACTGGTGGGGAAATAATTTGTGAGGTCTGGTAGACCCACGAATAACGGAGGATGATATGTCTCGAATTGGAAAACAACCCATTCCGGTTCCAAACGGAGTGACAATTGCCCTTGTTGGGCAACAGATTATGGTAACAGGAGCGAAAGGTAGTTTGAGCCGCACTGTGAATTCCGAAATAGAAATCGAGCTTCAGGAAAACGTAGTTAACGTTAAGACTCGAACTGATAGCCCTAAAGTTAACGCGTTTAGGGGGCTTACGCGAACTCTGATTAATAATATGATTGTTGGTGTTGCCGAAGGATTTCAGAAAGTTCTTATGATTGAAGGAGTCGGATATAAAGCGAGTGTGGATGGGTCTGTGCTTACATTAAATGTAGGATACTCAAGCCCCAAAGACTACTCTCTTCCGAAAGATGTGTTGGCTACAGTCGAAGGTAACACAAAAATTGTCCTCCAGTCTATCGATAAGGAATTGCTTGGCCTCACTGCTTCTAAGATTCGACAGATTCGCAAACCTGAGCCTTATAAAGGTAAAGGCATCAGATATGAAAATGAGCATATCGTTAGGAAAGTCGGCAAATCAGGTACCAAATAGTCAGTGGCATCTGCAAAGGCAAAAATCATAGAATGGTAAACTGTAATGGCTAAGACAAATCCATCGACAATTGCAAGGGCAAAGCGAGTCAGAAGAATCAGGAAGAAAATCTCTGGTACGAGCGAACGGCCTAGATTGCGTGTCTTCAAAAGTAACAAACATATATATGCACAACTTATTGATGATGTGGCTGGACATACACTTGTGTCGATGTCTACTGTCGATAAGCAGTTTGATTTGGGTGAAGAAAAAGGTAAATCTGCCGCTGCCAAGAAAGTAGGCATTGACCTTGCTGCGAGAGCTAAAGCTTTTGGGATTAGTAAAGTTACCTTTGATCGTGGTGGTTCAGTGTATCATGGCAGAGTAAAGTCGCTTTCTGAAGGTGCTCGTGAAGGCGGTCTTGATTTTTAATTACTTTTATTATTAAGGGGGTGTCCCTTGTCTGATTTTAAACGTTCCAAAAGTGTGGCTACTGAGGAGCTGATAGAGAAGATTGTTTTCATTAACCGTGTAGCTAAAGTGGTTAAAGGCGGCAGAAGATTTAGCTTTAGTGCAATTATCGTTGTTGGAGATGGCAACGGTAAGGTTGGATATGGCTTAGGAAAAGCCAATCAAGTACCAGAAGCAATACGGAAAGGTGTTGAGCAAGCGCGGAAGAGTATGTCTTCTATCTCATTAACTGAAACGACAATTCCTCATCAGATAGTAGGAAAATTTGGATCGGGGAAAGTGCTTCTCAAACCTGCTTCGGCTGGCACAGGGTTAATTGCTGGTGGGCCGGTTCGTGCTGTTCTTGAGGCAGCTGGTGTTTCAAATATTCTTACAAAATGTCTCGGTTCACATAATCCACATAATATGGTTAAGGCAACCTTAGCTGGATTAATGGAATTACGAACTGCAAAGAATATCGCAGATTTGCGTGGAAAAAGCTTAGAAGAAATGTCTGTTTAATGTATGTATGCCTTACTGTGAGGTATTTGCAGATTGCAGATTAAGTAAAATTTTCGCTAGAGAAGGTAGTCAAATGTCTGATACTATTACTATTACCCTTGTTAAAAGTGGCATTGGTGGTACAGAGAGGGTCAATGCAACCTTAACCGGACTTGGGCTCACTAAATTGAACAAGACAGTGACAAGAACGGATACTCCTGCAATTCGAGGAATGATTAGAAAAGTATCGCATCTTGTGCGTATAGAGGAGAATTAACATGTTGACCTTAGCTAACCTATCTCCCCAAGTTGGATCAAAAAAGCAGCGGAAACGTCTAGGTCGGGGGCCAGGGAGCGGACATGGTAAGACCGCCGGTCGAGGGCACAAAGGTTTTAAGGCGAGATCTGGATCGGGAGTCAAACCTGGTTTTGAGGGAGGACAAATGCCGCTACAAAGGCGTCTTCCCAAACGTGGTTTTACGAATATTTTTAAGAAGCAATTCGTATTGGTTTCACTTAGTCAACTCAACTCACTGGATTCAGAGAGTATTGTTACTATAGATACCCTAATAGCTGCCAAGATAGTTGATCACGGTGTTAATGTTAAGGTGCTAGCAAATGGTGAGCTAACCAAACCTCTTAAAATTCAAATTGGAAAAATAAGTGAATCAGCAAAAGCAAAAATCATAGCAGCTGGCGGCACTGTAATCAGTGAGAAATCAGTTGCATAGGTCCTAGTTTTTTAACTTTTTTTCCAGGTCTTTTCATGTCCCGTGAAAAATATCTAAGGTATTAATGATGAGTGGATTGCAGAGTGCTGCAAATATTCCTGAGCTGCGTAGACGTGTATTGTTCACGATTATAATGCTAGCAGTCTATAGAATCGGTGTTCAAATTCCCACACCAGGCATAAATGGTGAAGCCTTAGCCGCTTTTTTCTCACAAAAAGCCGGAACTTTGTTTGGGATGTTTAACATGTTTTCTGGAGGCGCATTAGAGAACTTTTCAATCTTCGCACTTGGGATAATGCCTTACATAAGCTCATCGATCATTATCCAGCTATTGACAGTTGTTATTCCTCAGCTTGAGGCTTTAAAAAAAGAGGGTCAATCAGGTCAAAGGAAAATAACACAGTATACGAGGTATGGAACTGTACTGCTGAGTATTATACAGGGAACATTTATTGCTGTAGGCTTGCAGGGGATGGCAGGACCGGGAGGAGAAGCGATCGTCCTCAATCCCGGATTACAATTCAAACTGATGACAGTGCTTACCTTGACTTCAGGTACTGCCTTTATCATGTGGCTTGGTGAGCAAATGACAGAAAGGGGTATTGGCAATGGCATTTCTTTAATAATCTTTGCAGGAATTGTAGCTGGTATTCCTTCAGCCATTGTTAACTCAATGCAGCTTATTAAAGCCGGAGAAATTGCATTATTCTTTGTTCCGTTCCTCATTCTTTTTATGTTCATCATTGTAGCGCTAATTGTTTTCTGTGAAACTGCTCAAAGAAGAATTCCAATTCAATACGCGAAAAGAGTTGTTGGGAAAAGGGTATATGGTGGGCAAAGCTCTCACCTGCCACTCAAAATCAACATTTCTGGTGTTATACCACCTATTTTTGCGTCTTCAATTATGATGTTCCCAGCTACTATTGGAAGCTTCATTCAGATAGATTGGGTACAGAGAGCTTCTGCCGCTATGTCGCCAGGGACGATCTACTATTATATGTTTTTTGTAGGTATGATTGTGTTCTTTTGTTTCTTTTATACTGCTGTAACGTTTAAACCGGATGATGTAGCGGAAAATCTTAAGAAACATGGTGGGTTTATTCCGGGAATACGGCCAGGGAAGAAAACGGCAGAATTTATAGATAAGGTTCTCACAAGGCTTACTGTTGTCGGAGCGGTTTATTTGAGTTCTGTTTGTATTTTGCCAACGATACTGGTTTCGAAATTCAATATTCCGTTCTATTTTGGTGGCACTGCGTTACTGATTGTTGTCGGAGTGGCAATAGATACAATAGCACAGATAGAATCACACCTTCACATGCGTAATTATGAAGGGTTTATGAAGCAAGGTAAAATTAAAGGACGTAGGTAGAGGTGTTTTCTTCAAAAACGGAAGAGAGAAATTTCCAAAATATCGTTCTTAAAACTGCTGATGAAATTATCGTTATGCAGGAGGCCAACCAGATTGTTGCTGAAATCCTATCAATTGTTGAAAGAAGCGTTGATATTGGGATTACGACTTGGGATCTTGATAAGATTGCAGAAGATCATTGTTATAAGTATGGTGCAGTACCCGCATTCAAAGGCTACCGTGGCTTTCCTGGGAGCTTGTGTCTATCTGTAAATGAAGAGGTCGTTCATGGCATCCCTTCGAGGAAAAAGAAATTAAAGAAGGGGGATATTGTCTCCGTTGATTTTGGTGTGTGCTATAAAGGATACTTTGGAGATTCGGCTATTACGATTCCTGTCGGGGGCATAAGTGACGATGTCAATAAATTGATTGAAGTGACACGGCAGTCCCTTTATAAGGGCATAGAAAAAGTGGTTGTAGGTAACAGAATTAGCGATGTTTCAAAGGCGATACAAGACTATGTCGAAGGACATGGTTTTTCTGTGGTAAGGCAGTTTGTTGGGCACGGAATTGGAAAGGCTCTGCACGAACCACCCGAAATTCCAAATTTTTATCAGGGCGAAAGAACAATACGGTTGCTGGCCGGAATGGTTCTAGCTATCGAGCCCATGGTTAACATTGGTACACATAGGGTAAAAGTACTGAGGGATGGCTGGACTGTAGTGACGAGTGATAGAAAGCCGTCCGCACATTTTGAGCATTCGGTTGCGGTCACAGAGTCTGGCCCACTTATTCTTAGCTCTGGGAAAACCGATGGCAACTGAAGAAATTACTTCTCATTTGCAAGATGTTGTATTATATTAATCCCCTTTTAATTGGGACTTTGATTTTTCAGGATACTCCATGGCAAAAGAAGAAGCAATTGAAGTTGAAGGCACCATTATAGAACCATTGCCAAACGCAATGTTCCGTGTTGAGTTAGATAATGGACACAAGGTGCTCGCACATATTTCCGGGAAGATGCGTATGCATTTTATTAAGATACTGCCAGGAGACAGAGTAACAATTGAACTCTCTCCATATGATTTAAATCGGGGAAGGGTAACGTTTCGGGCAAAAACCGCTAAAAAGAAAAAATAGAGAGTTTGTCGATCATGAAAGTACGCGCATCGGTAAAAAAAATCTGTAGTGACTGTAAGATATTTAAGCGTAATGGTATTGTTCGCGTATCCTGCAAAGTAAAAAAACATAAACAGAGGCAGGGATAAATTGATATATTTTTTAAAACACACCTACTTCTTTTAAGGAGAAATACTTTGGCACGTATAGCAGGAATTGATCTTCCTAAAAATAAACACATGGATCGGGCTTTAACGTATATTCACGGAATTGGGTTAGTGACTGCCCGGAAGATTTTAGATAAAGTCGATCTTCCGTATACCATGAGCAGTGATGATCTTGGTGGAGACGATGTTAATCGGATCCGTAAAGTTATTGAAGATGAGTATGTTGTTGAAGGAGACCGTAGGCGTGAGGTTTCCATGGACATTAAACGCTTGACAGATATTGGTTGCTATCGCGGCAGGAGACACAGAATGGGGTTACCCTGCAGGGGGCAAAAAACAAAAACCAATGCGAGAACAAGGAAAGGCCCTCGTAAAGGTGCTGCTCGTCGTAAATAATTGAACTTCTACTTGGTATAATTCTATGGCTGTCGCTAAAAAGAGAAAGGTAAAAAAGAATATTCCTGAAGGTATAGTTTTTATATACTCAACCTTTAATAATACAATTGTCACCATTTCCGACAAGCAGGGTAACGTTGTTTCTTGGTGTAGTGCTGGTGTATTAGGTTTTAAAGGTTCACGAAAATCGACTCCTTTTGCTGCTCAAAATGCTCTCACAGACGCTGCAAAGAAGGCCACTGACATTGGAATGAGGAAAGTGGAGGTGAAGGTAAAAGGACCTGGGCCTGGCAGAGAGGCGGCGCTGCGAGCATTGATAACTTCAGGATTAGAAGTCAGCCGTATTTACGATGTAACCCCTGTTCCGCACAATGGATGTAAACCTCCAAAACGTCGTCGAGTATAACGACTGT
The DNA here is from genome assembly GCA_030247675.1 of Desulforhopalus sp. Classification (NCBI taxonomy): domain Bacteria; kingdom Pseudomonadati; phylum Thermodesulfobacteriota; class Desulfobulbia; order Desulfobulbales; family Desulfocapsaceae; genus Desulforhopalus; species Desulforhopalus sp. Next base: position 95,253 of record JAOTRX010000011.1, read on the forward strand.
ACTTAAGATTGTTCTACACATAATAAAAATGGAGGCCAAAATTGGCTAGAAATATTGGTGCTGCATGTCGTCGTTGCAGAAGGGAAAACTTGAAGTTGTTTCTGAAAGGTGATCGATGTTTTTCAGATAAATGCTCCTTTGAAAGAAGGGCATTTGGCCCTGGGCAACATGGCCAGGCTAAATTTAAGAAGCAATCTGATTACGCTGTGCAGTTAAGAGAAAAACAAAAAGTAAAGAGCATGTACGGTATGCTCGAGGGGCAATTCCGACTGTTTTTCGAAAAGGCTGAAAAACAGCGTGGAGTAACTGGCGAGAATCTGCTCGTTATGCTCGAGAGGAGGCTAGACAATACCGTATTTCGTGTTGGCTTTGCTTCTTCGCGAAATCAGGCTAGGCAACTTGTTCGTCATAATCACATTCTGGTGAATGGACGAAAAGTTAACATTCCTTCCTTCTTAGTTTCTTCTGGGGATGTCATTTCACTAAAAGAAAAAAGTCGTGCTAATTCAATGATTGTTGAAAACTTTGAGGCGGTCATCAGGAGGGGAGTACCAAGTTGGCTTGAACTGGATAAAGACAATTTTAAAGCCACCCTGAAGGCTCTTCCCAATAGAGAAGAGGTAACGATGCCCATCCAAGAAAGACTAATCGTTGAACTCTATTCAAAATAATCAAAATCGTCAGTCTGACTGATCGCTAAAAACTCTAATGATGTAAGAAGAGTACAACATAGACGTTTCAGGCGGTAAATTAGAGCAGAGTTTGCGTTACACCAACAGAAACGAAAGACGATAAGTAAAGAAGGAATTCCATGACTCAAGCCGCTGATGAAAAAATTCCATTTCACCGCAATTGGAATGAGCTTATAAAGCCCGAAAAAGTTGAGGTTGATAAGGAGAAGCACACTGATACTTACGGTAAATTCATATGTCAGCCTCTAGAGAGAGGATTTGCCGCAACGATTGGTAATTCACTGCGCCGGATACTTCTTTCTTCTATCCAAGGTGCGGCTATTACCTCAGTGAAAATAGAAGGAGCTCTTCACGAGTTTACCTCGATGAAGGACATTCTTGAGGATGTGAGCGAAATTATTCTCAATCTGAAGTTAGTGAGGCTGAAACTCCTTTCCGCTGAGCCACGTAAGGTTATTATTGAAAAAACTGGTCCGGGTACTGTGTATGCAAAAGACATCAACTCTTCTGGCTATGTTGAGGTAATGAACGGTGATCAAGCTATCTGTACTCTCACAGGGCCAATTAATTTTCATGCTGAATTAACAGTTGAGTGGGGAAAAGGATATCAGCCGGCTGAAAAAATGGATAAAGAAAATCTTTCGATTGGGCAAATTCCTATTGATGCCATTTTCACTCCCATCAAGAAAATCCAATATGTGATATCCCAAGCACGGGTTGGTCAGCAAACTGATTATGACAAGCTTACTCTTGAAATTGAAACTGATGGCAGTCTAAGACCTGAAAACGCACTTGCCTACGCTGCAAAAATTCTCAAAGAGCAGATGTCAATCTTTATTAACTTTGATGAAGAAGGTGCTGAGCCAGATGTTCCCTCTGAGTCCGGGAGAGATAATGAGCCACTTAATCCTTTCCTGGATAAACCGGTTGAGGATCTCGAACTGTCTGTACGGTCTGCCAATTGTTTGAAAAATGCTGATATTAATTTTATTGGTGATTTAGCTCAGAAAACAGATCAGGAAATGTTGAAAACTAAGAACTTTGGCCGGAAGTCTCTTAATGAAATTAAAGCGTTACTCTCTGAAATGGATCTCACTTTAGGTATGAAATTTGATAATTGGGTTCCACCTAGTCATCGTGGTGATAAGGAAGAAAGCAAGGCTTAAAAATTTTAAAAGTAAATGATAGAATTTTACATACCAATATTGATATTGTGTAGAAATTGAGGTTGAGAAATGAGACATAGAAAAGCCGGGAAAAGATTAGGTCGAACCAGTTCACACAGATTAGCGATGTTTAGAAATATGGTTTCATCACTTTTTGAACATGAGCGTATTATTACAACTACTGAAAAGGCAAAAGAGGTTCGACCAATTGCTGAGCGGCTCATAACTCTTGCTAAAAGAGGTGATATGCATGCCCGAAGGCAAGCCTTGGGCTATGTTCGCAGTAAAGCAATAGTTGAAAAGTTGTTTACTGAAATTAAGGACAAATTTGCTGGAAGAAATGGTGGGTATACTCGTATCCTTCAGACAGGTGTAAGAAAAGGGGATGCTGCGGGGATGGCTATCTTTGAACTAGTTGGGTATGAAGAGGTTATAGAGCCTCCTAAAGTAGAAAGCTGAGAGTATATGAAACAGCATGAAAGCTGGAAGGAACGGTAGTTCCTTCCAGCTTTTTTTTTTGTTTAAGCTTGAGATATTGTAAGCGGGAGATAGCTATATGTCAGAAAATAAACAGTTCCCGGATGGGATGGTACCACTTGGCGATACTGTTTTTAATTTTGAATGCCATAAAGGCTTAGAGTGTTTCACCTTGTGTTGTCGAAATGTAGATATGATTTTATATCCATACGACATTATAAGAATGAAGACTGCACTAAATATTGACTCAAGTGAATTTCTTAGAAGGCATACTATTCTTGTCCAGGGAGATAATCCATTTTTCCCTACGGTAAAATTAAAGCTTGCCGACAATGAATCTAAGAGTTGCCCTTTTCTTTCTGACTCTGGGTGCAACGTTTATCCTGATCGGCCAACTGCATGCAGGACTTATCCTTTAGAAAGAGCGGTGGAGAGAAATCGAGAAGATAGATTTGCCCGAGATTTTTATTTTAAAACTTCACATTCCTATTGCTTAGGCCATAGTGAGAAACGAACACACAGCGTGAATAGCTGGATAAGAAATCAAAAATTGTTCGAACATAACCTTATAAACGACTTATGGACAGAAATTGATACACTTTTTTCAACCAACCCATGGAAAGGTGAAGGAGCCGCAGGTGAAAAGCAGCAGCTCGCATTTTTAGTATGTTATAACATTGACGAATTTAGAAGATTTTCTCAAAAGAACAGGCTTATAGGTTATTTTCAACTTGAAAAAGATGTGAGGCGCAATATAGAAAAAGACGATTGTGAGTTATTAAAGTTTGGTTTTGAATGGCTGAAGCTTATTTTTTCCGGAGTAAGCTCGCTAATAAAAAAATAACGGAAAACGTGTAAAGATACATACATCGTTGCATAATACCAGATTTCATGGTACATGACGATGTTCAGTTTTTAGGTTAGAATTAGGAAAATATTTTCCAATCACACACATCTTCGCATTAAGCTGGTGTTGTTCGACATCGAATTGGATGTTGAATGATTACTGAAGATGGAGGATCAAACCAGTAAAGGAGAAAGTATGACAAATGTAACGGTTCGCGATATGTTGCAGGCTGGTGTCCATTTTGGACATCAAACAAGAAGATGGAATCCCAAAATGAAATCCTTTATTTACGGTCCTCGTAACGGGATTTACATTATAAACTTGGACATTACCAAGCGTCTTTTTGAAAAAGCGTATGATTTTATTTCACAAGAAATCAAGCGTGGTGGTACTCTGCTTTTTGTCGGTACCAAGCGACAGGCGCAAGAAATTATAAGGGAAGAAGCACGACGGTGTGGCATGTATTATGTCGATCATCGTTGGCTTGGTGGTATGCTTACTAACTTTCAGACCATTAAAAATAGCATTGATCGATTGAAGTCCATTGAATCGATGCAAGCTGATGGATCGATAAACCGCTTCCCCAAGAAAGAAATCCTTATAATGGAAAAGGAAAGGGTTAAACTTGAGAGAAATGTTGGTGGCATAAAAGATATGCGCAGTCTGCCCTCCGTGATATTCGTTATTGATCCGCGAAAAGAGGATATAGCAGTCAGCGAAGCGGTCAAGCTTGGTATACCTGTTGTTGCTATTACCGATACAAACTGTGATCCCGATGGGATTGATTTCCTCATCCCAGGTAACGATGATGCTATACGATCAATTCGTCTTATTAGTCACCACATAGCCGAGGCGGTTCTCGCTGGACAAGCAATGCGTGACGGCGATGAAGCATCTGAAGATGCAGTTGCCGCAGCAATGGGTGATGCTGGGACAGAGATGGCGGATGCCTCAGATAAGATTGATGAGTAGGACTTAAAATATCGAAGATTCCTGCAGGACAAACTTATCAATTGTCGTTCTTATGAGGGGCTGTCCCAGGACCGCCCCTTTTTCGTATCTGAAGACAGCGATTTTATTTGTGCATGCTTGGGATACTTCGGAGCAAGGGAAGAAACAATAGGAATTTAAAATATTAAAGGAGATTTTCCATGGCCATTACTACGAAGATGGTAAAGGATCTGAGGGATAAAACTCAAGCTGGAATGATGGACTGCAAAAAGGCCCTCGAAAACACCAATGGTGATATGGAAAAGGCTGTAGATTTGCTCAGGCAAAAAGGTCTTGCAGTTGCAGCTAAACGTGCAAATAGAGCCACTAGCGAGGGTGTCGTCGCCACGTACATTCATGCCGGAGGGAAACTCGGAGTTATGGTTGAACTCGGATGTGAAACAGATTTCGTTGCCAAAAACGAAGATTTTCGTGAATTTGCTAAAGATATCGCCATGCATATTGCCGCCGCCAACCCTATCTCGATCAGCAGAGATGAGGTCCCAGCAGCTGTTGTAGCGAGGGAAAAAGATATTTTCGTGCAACAGGCATTAGAGTCAGGTAAGCCTGCAGCGATTGTTGAGAAAATGGTGACCGGCAAAATCGAGAAATTTCTTGCCGAAGTTGCGCTTCTTGAGCAAAATTTTGTGAAAAATCCAGATTTGTCGATTCAGGACCTACTCAATGAGTTGATCGGTAAGATGGGTGAAAATATCTCTATCAAAAGATTTGCTCGATTTCAAGTTGGTACGGAATGAGATAGCTGTACTGCTGACAAGGGTCTCATCATTTCGATGATATAGTTGTTGTTTTCGTCCAAACTTATCTTGAGGAAGCCACAATGACAGGAAAGTTAAAATACCACCGATTGTTATTGAAACTAAGTGGTGAGGCTCTCATGGGCGGAGATTCTTTTGGTATCAACACTCAGGTTCTTGAATTTGTTGCCAGTGAAGTAAAAGAGGTGGTTGCTGCAGGAGCGGAATTGGGTTTGGTGATAGGTGCCGGCAACATCTTCAGAGGAGTAGCCGGGGCAAGTAAGGGCATGGATCGCACAACTGCTGACAATATGGGCATGCTGGCGACTGTTATGAATAGTCTTGCCATGCAAGATGCGCTAGAGAGAATTGGCGTTATCACTAGGGTGATGTCCGCAATACCTATGCAGTCGGTTTCTGAACCTTATATTCGTAGGAGAGCTACTAGGCATCTGGAAAAAGGTCGTGTAGTTATTTTTGCCGCAGGAACTGGTAACCCTTATTTCACCACTGATTCCGCCGGTGTTCTTAGAGCCCTGGAGATTGATGCCGAAATTGTTGTTAAGGCAACCAAAGTTGATGGAGTATATGATCGCGATCCTTTTCTTGATAAAAGCGCAGTTAAGTATGAAAGCCTTACGTACGATGAAGTATTACAGAAAGGATTACGAGTGATGGACGCCGCCGGAATTGCATTGGCAAAGGAAGACAACCTCCCTATTATGGTTCTCAATATGGCGGTTCCAGGGAATATTCTTCGTGTTGCTCAGGGCGAGAATGTCGGTACGCTCATTACCGCTTAAACTTGAGATTGAGCCTTTTTTCTTAATAAAGGAAGGTACCATGAGTGATGTTATTTTTGAAATGGCTGACAAGATGGATAAGAGTCTTGACTCCTTTAAAAAAGAATTGTCAAAGGTGCGTACCGGAAGGGCTTCTCTTGCAATTCTTGATGGAATCCACGTCGAAGCCTATGGTAGCTCTATGCCTCTTAATCAAGTAGGCAGTCTTACTATTCCCGAGAGTAGGCTCATCGTTATACAGCCTTGGGATCCACAAATGTTGCCGGCGATAGAAAAAGCAATCTTGAAATCGGACATAGGGCTTAATCCGATAGGCGATGGCAAGGTTGTTCGTCTGAATATCCCGCAGTTAACTCAAGAGCGCCGTAAGGAGCTTGTCAAATCCGTTAAAAAAATTGCTGAAGAGTTTCGAGTAACGGTACGTAACCTTCGCCGTGAAGCTATCGATATCTTAAAAAAGCAAAAGAAAGATAAAGAAATTTCTGAAGATGAGTTGTTTAAATTTCAGGATGAAGCGCAACTCGAAACAGACGCGTATATCAAGAAGATTGATGATGCAACAGCTGCGAAAGAAAATGAAGTACTTGAAGTGTAATCTGGGGCTTTTGTGCTTTGCAATTTTGAACCTGGCATTCTTGTAATTGCAGTAACCCAACTTTTGCCAATGAGCAGCCTATCCTTCTAATACTGGAATTATAAATAGATTTTTTTTTAGTCAATGGTTTATTGTTTCTGCATCTACGGATAATCTATGTCTGGCACACCTATTGAGTTTGAACATCTTCCTCGCCATGTCGCAATTATCATGGATGGAAACGGCAGGTGGGCAAAGAGGCAGAAAAAACCAAGACTGTATGGACATAAAGTTGGTGCCGATTCAGTCAGTGATATTGTTGAAACCTGCAGGGAAATTGGTATTAGATATCTTACCCTTTATGCTTTTTCTTCAGAGAATTGGCAGCGCCCCTCTCGGGAAGTCACTGGACTTATGTCCATCCTTAAACGCTATCTTGATTCAGAATTGCCTCGTATGAAAGAAAACGACATCAGGCTTATGTCGATTGGCGATCGAGATCGCTTGCCAGAGGCGGTTCGCAATTCACTTGCCCGAGTTATTGCTGAAACTTCTGGAAATTCAAAGCTTACTCTCAATTTGGCGCTTAGCTATGGTGGCCGTGATGAGATCGTGCGAGCGGTAAGAAAGATCTGTGGTTTATGCCTTGATGGCAAGATTGATTTTTCGGCAATATCTGAAAGAACCGTAACAGAAAATCTTGATACCTGCGGTCTTCCTGATCCCGACCTTCTCATACGAACCGGTGGAGAAGCGAGGTTATCGAATTTTCTTCTTTGGCAGTTGTCGTATGCCGAGATATATTTTACCGACGTCATGTGGCCGGAATTCAGGAAAGATGTTTTTCTCAAGGCACTCAGTGATTATCAGATGCGGGAGAGACGATTCGGTCGCACTGGGGAACAACTGCAAAAAGAATAAAACATGAACAAACGTGTAGTCCCCGGGCTTCTCATCGCTGGTCTCTGGTTTTTTCTGCTTTTAAAGGGATCACCTCAACTTTTTGGTTTTATCGCCTCATTGATTGTTTTTTGGGCGGGAGATGAATATCTCCGGATGATTGATGCCCGAAACATTCACATCATTGAGCGTTGGGGCCTAAACATTTGTTTGACGGCGCCCATTGCATCTGTCTGTCTATACCCGCAACTCGCAATCATTGCTCCAGTTCTGCTCTGCTCATTTTTTCTTATCATTTGTTATTTTCTCTATCGTTATAAAGATTTAGAAGATAATTTTAATTTTTTCTGTCGACTTGTTTTTGGAATATTCTATCTGGGGCTTTTGGGAGCACACCTTGTATTATTGAGGTTTTCACCGGATGGCGGTTCGTGGCTTATTGTTGGCACCGCTATCACTTCTGGGTCAGATACAGGTGCTTATTTCGTTGGCAGGGCGATTGGAAAGAGAAAACTCTGTCCGAATATCAGTCCTAATAAGACAGTTGAGGGTGCAGTGGGTGGAGTGGTTGCGGGCCTAGTTGCTGGCCTTGGTTTCGCTCATTTTTTCTTGCCTACGGTAAACTTGTGCTATCTTGCAGCGATTGCCGTTATTCTAGCTCTTGTTGGCATTCTTGGTGATCTTACGGAATCGATCATTAAAAGAGGAACAGGCACCAAGGATTCTGGCCGATGTTTGGCCGGTCACGGAGGTATTCTTGACCGGGTTGACTCGCTTCTTTTTGTGGTTCCGGCGCTGTATTATATTTTGGCTCTATCGGGATTGAGATGAAACACATTTCCCTGCTCGGTTCGACCGGCTCTATTGGAGTCAATGTCCTCTCTGTAGTCAGGGAATTTCCAGAACGATACAAAATCGTGGCATTGGCCGCTGGAACCAATGTGCAAAGGTTTGCAGAACAAATTGAGGAGTTTCGACCTCAGCTTGTTTCGGTAAGCGACGAACGATGCGCCCGGGAGTTGCACGATTTACTGCAAAAGAATACCCGTACCTCCATAGTTTTTGGCGATGAGGGAAATATCCTCGTTGCCGCTTATCAAAAGGCCCAATTTACGGTTTCGGCAATTGTCGGTGCTGCAGGATTATTACCGACGCTTGCGGCAATTAGGGCTGGCAAGGATATTGGCCTTGCGAACAAGGAAACGCTTGTTATGGCCGGGAAAATTGTTATGGCTGCGATAAAGGAAAGTGGCGCAAAGTTGCTACCTATCGATTCCGAGCATTCAGCCATTTTCCAGGCTCTTGAGGCCGGGCAAAAAAAAGATCTAAAGAAAATCATTTTGACTGCTTCCGGAGGACCGTTTCGTGGCTTGAAGAGAGATCACCTGCGCAAGGTCACCAAGGAGCAGGCGCTTGCTCATCCGAACTGGAGCATGGGTAGGAAAATATCTATTGATTCCGCTACTTTGATGAATAAGGGGCTTGAGGTCATAGAGGCAAAATGGCTTTTTGATGTCGATGCCAATGCTATTGAGGTGGTTGTTCATCCCCAATCTATCGTCCATTCTTTAGTAGAGTACCAAGATGGATCGGTTCTGGCGCAGCTGGGTATCCCTGACATGCGCATTCCCATTGCCTATGCTCTTTCATATCCGGAGCGCTTGCCGTTAAGCCTGCAGCCGCTTAAATTATCGCAATGCGCTAGTCTCCAATTTATGGAACCCGACAATGCCAGCTTCCCGGCCTTGCAGCTTGCCTTTAGAGCTCTGCATAGAGGAGGAGTTTGTCCGGCGGTTCTCAATGCTGCAAATGAAGTAGCAGTTGATGCATTTCTTGCTGATCAAATAGATTTTCTGCAAATTGCCGAGACAGTTGAGCGGACAATGGATATTGTAGTCCAAGGAAGCGATACAAGTCTTTCCGATGTGCTGCTGGCTGATAGCGAGGCTCGAAGAGTCGCATTGAAGTTAGTAGCTGAGTGTTCCTCAAATAATTAATTATTTTACTCCGCACGGAGAGAAATCTCCCCGCCATTTTCTCATATGAATACCATTCTGTCGTTTATTCTTGTTCTTGGTCTACTTATTTTTGTTCATGAATTCGGACATTTCATTTTTGCCAAATGGTTTGGAGTCAGGGTGTTGAAGTTTTCTCTCGGTTTTGGACCAAAGATTTTTGGCAAGGTCATAGGTGAAACGGAGTATGTCATTTCCGCTTTTCCCCTCGGTGGCTTTGTGAAGATGTTTGGTGAAAATCCCGATGAACAGGCTGTTCCCGACGAGGACAAGCGGGTGTCTTTTGCTCATAAACCGGTATGGCAAAGGTTTTTCATTGTCTTTGCCGGGCCAGTTTTCAACCTCCTCTTTTCAGTACTTTTATTCTTCATGGTTTTCGCTATTCTTGGAATTCCAACCTCGGTCGATACTACCCGTGTCGGGAAAGTCAATGCAGACTCTCCAGCCAGTCGAGGAGGGCTTCTTGAGAATGATATGATTTTGCGAATCAATGAACGCGAAACACTTGTATGGGAAGACGTTCTTGGTGGCGTAAAGGCAAGCGAGGGCCAGCCGCTCAGCGTTGTCGTTCAGCGTGGTAACGAAAAGATCCATCTAACCATAACTCCCGCTCTTGATGCGGTCAAAAATGTTTTTGGTGAAGTAGTCGAACAACGGTTTATGATCGGAATTAAAAAGGCCGATGAAATGATCTGGAAAGAGAGCACTTTCTATACGTCTCTTGAAAATGCCTTGATCCAGACCTGGATGTATATCTCTTTGACGGCAGTCGGTTTTGTAAAAATTATTCAGCAGGTTGTCCCGGCTTCGGAAATAGGCGGACCTATTCTTATCGCTCAGATTGCTGGGCAACAGATGCAGGCGGGATGGGTAAATCTCATCTATTTTATGGCCCTGTTAAGCGTCAACCTGGGATTACTGAATCTTTTACCGATACCGGTACTTGATGGTGGTCATCTCGCCTTTTTAACCCTTGAGGGATTGCGGCGAAAACCTTTAGGAATGCGAGCGCAGATTATTGCTCAGCAGGTAGGTATTGGCTTACTCGGAACGCTTATGGTGTTCGCTTTCTATAATGATATCGTCCGACTATTTCAATGATGGAGTTTACAATCCGTTGATATTGTCCTTGGATACATCGACACCTTGCAGTTCCGTCGCTCTTACTGCCGGAACACGTCAGCGGGGAGAAGTTGTCGCGGCCCTGAGCATTACCGGAACCTTGACCCATTCCCGGCGATTGCTTGGGGCCATTGACTGGATCATGACCGAGGCTGGAATTAACTGGCAGGACATCACCGGAATAGGAGTGAGTCTTGGACCCGGAAGTTTTACTGGTCTGCGCATTGGGATGGCAACCGCCAAGGGATTGGCTGCAGCCGCTGACAAGGTTTTGCTTGGAGTTTCTACCTTGGACTCCTTAGCTGCGAAATGTGTGACCAACAGGCTAATCTGCAGCCTTCTGGATGCCCGCAAGCAAGAGGTTTACGCTGCCTTTTACCGGTGTAATCAACGGGGCCTGACTGAGCGTGTCTGTGAGCCAGTGGTTGTTCCCCCGGCAAAACTGGCCGCATCTATCGATGAACCGGTAGTATTGGTTGGCAATGGTGCCCGGATCTACAGAGACGTTTGGCAGACGACACTTTGCGAGAAAGTGCAGTTTGCACCAGCGGGTTTACACGAACCATCGGCCACCTCTCTTGGCTTTCTGGCCGGAGAATTGCTCGAAAAAGGGCAACTCCTTGATTTAGCTGAGGGAACACCTCTCTATGTAAGAAGCTCCGATGCCGAATTGAATCTGATAAAAAAACAGAGTCAGCAAGCGGCTTGAAAGCATAAACTCGGTGGGCATTGGTTTTCTGTTTGGTGTTGCCGGTCGCGTCTATACACATCGAGCATTACAAGAAGATTCAAGAATACTGAAAGTCTGTATCTATTTATTATGATTCAATGATCGCCAGGAAGAAAACACGACAAATACATGTTGGCGCGGTTGCCATTGGCGGTGATGCCCCAGTATCGGTCCAATCGATGACAAATACCGATACTAAAGATGTTGAGCAAACCGTCGGTCAGATTGAACGCTTGCAATCGGCGGGCTGCGATATTGTTAGGGTTGCCGTCATCGACAGCGATGCAGCCTCCTCCATCCGCTCGATTCATCAACAGATCTCAATCCCTTTAATTGCCGATATCCATTTTGATCATCGCCTGGCAATTGCTGCGATGGAAAATGGTGCTGATGGAATTCGAATCAATCCTGGAAATCTCGGTGGCGAGGATAAACTCGCCAGGGTAGTTGATGCAGCTCTCATGCATAAAGTACCCATTCGTGTAGGTGTCAACAGTGGTTCGATAGAAAAGGATCTTTTAAAGACATACGGCTATCCTTCTCCAGAAAATACCCAGGCGCTTATCGAAAGTGCTCTACGCAATGTCCGGCTTCTAGAAAAACACGGCTTTGAAGATATCAAAATCTCCATCAAATCAGCCGATGTTCTCACTACGATAAATGGCTATAAACACCTCGCCGAAGTTACCGATTATCCTCTGCATCTCGGTGTTACCGAGGCGGGAGGGCTTATCGCCGGCACGGTAAAGTCGAGTGTGGCTTTGGGGGTCTTGCTTAATTTGGGAATAGGCGACACCTTGCGGATTTCCCTGACTCGTGACCCGGTCGAAGAAGTACGGGTCGGTTTTGAGCTGCTTCGCTCCCTGAAGATCCGTGAACGAGGGCCGGAGCTTATCTCCTGCCCTACATGTGGTCGAACCCGTATCGATTTATTTAGTCTCGCCGAGGCGGTTGAAAGGTATATTCAGACCATGGAGAGCCCTTTGAAGGTGGCCGTAATGGGTTGTGTCGTCAATGGGCCGGGTGAGGCAAAACAGGCTGATATCGGTGTTGCCGGCGGTAACGGCGTGGGAATCATCTTTAAAAAGGGTGTAATCTGGAAGAAGGTGGGGGAAGATGAGCTGCTCACTGTTTTTATGGACGAATTGAAAAAGATGGAAGAAGAAGGGCGGAAAGAGCAAAAATCTGCTAAAAAATAATCTTCTATCCATGAGCGCATCACCACAGCTGCAGTTGTGGAAGGATGCTGAATAATTTCAAAACTATACGGAAATACTTTATGCGTTATTCTCAATTGTTGCTGCCGACTCTAAAGGAAGTGCCGGCTGATGCCGAGGTTGTGAGTCATGTACTGCTGTTAAGGGGCGGATTTATCCGAAAACTCACGGCCGGTATTTATACCTATATGCCGATCGGGTTGGCAGCAATTCGCAAGGTTGAGAATATTGTCAGGGAGGAGATGAATCGCGCCGGTGCCCAGGAATTATTGATGCCGATGGTGCAGCCCGCAGATCTCTGGATGGAAACTGGACGTTATAAGAAATATGGGCCGGAGCTACTGCGGTTTCGCGATCGTCACGAGCGGGAGTCATGCCTGGGGCCGACCCATGAAGAGGTGATTACCGATATTGCAAGGAAGGAACTGCATTCTTACCGCGATCTTCCTATTAATCTTTACCAGATTCAAACCAAATTTCGCGACGAAATCCGGCCGCGTTTCGGACTTATGCGAGGCCGGGAGTTCATCATGAAGGATGCCTATTCCTTCGATATAAGTGATGCGGCGGCGGAGATTTCCTACCGGAAAATGTACGATGCCTATAAACGAATCTTCACGCGATGCGGTCTCGATTTTCGTGCGGTTCAGGCCGATTCCGGAGCGATTGGCGGCAGTTTCTCCCATGAATTCATGGTGCTGGCCAAAACTGGTGAGGATACCATTGTCGTCTGTAATAACTGTGACTACGCCGCCAACATGGAGAAAGCGGTGGTGAGTTTGCGCGAAAGCACCTCGAAAGAGCCGTTAGCAGAGATGGCGAAGATTGAAACCCCCGGTAAACGCAAGGTTGGCGCAGTCTGCGAGTTCCTGGGAATTGGTCCCGAGCGGTTGGTTAAAACCCTGGTCTTTATTGCCGATGGGAAACCGGTCGCGGTGTTGGTGCGGGGCGACCGCGAGGTGGAAGAGGTGAAATTAAAGAACCTCTTGGGAGTGGCCGATGTGGCCATGGCTGAAGATCTTGAGGTCTTCAATGCCACGGGAGTGCCGACCGGCTACCTCGGCCCGGTAGGAATAGCCATCCGGATCGTTGCCGACCAAGAAGTTGCGGCGATGCAGAATTTTTATACCGGAGCAAATGAAAAAAATTATCACCTGCAGAATGTCAACCTCGGGCGTGATTTCCAGGTTGAGGCGGTTGCCGATTTGCGTCAGATAACCACTGCCGATCCCTGTCCGGAATGCGGGGGTAACCTTGCGCTGACGGAAGGTATTGAGGTTGGCCATGTCTTTAAACTGGGTACAGGGTATTCAGAGTCGATGAACGCGACCTTCCAGGACAGCGATGGGCAGGAAAAACATTTTGTCATGGGCTGTTACGGGATTGGGGTGAGCAGGGTGGTTGCCGCGGCCATTGAGCAGAATCATGATGAGAATGGCATAATTTTCCCGGTTCCTATTGCACCGTATACGGTTATTGTCTTGAATCTTGGCGGCAAGGACGAGCAGCTTACCGCTGTCGCCGAAAAGCTCTACCAAGACCTGTTGGCCGCAGGCCTTGAAGTTCTGTTTGACGACCGTGATGAAAGACCAGGGTTGAAATTCAAAGACGCGGATTTATTGGGTATTCCGTATCGGCTCACGGTCGGAAAGAGCTACACGAAAAACGGTAAGGTAGAGATGCGTCGGCGCAGAGACGGTGTTACCGAGGAGCTCTCACCCGATGAGGCAGTTACAATGTTGCATGCGAGAATCACGGCCGAACTTGTGAAATAGCTCTTTGATGACGATGGCAAACGAATCGACAATAAATCCGCATGGGCTGAAGACCCTTGCGGCTACCTACCTGCAGGACGTTGATCTATCGCGGATTGATGATGCCTGGGAAATTGTCACCCGGGTTCATAAGGGAAGTCGCCATTTTTCCGGTGAGCTGTATGTTATACACCTTCTGGAAGTGGCCTCGACTCTCGCATCAATGCACCTTGACCTCGACACCATACTTGCCGGTCTGCTCCATGGAGTTCTGAAGCAGAAACGAGATGGCAAAGGGGAGGAAGTGACCGTTGAAGAGCTTGCACAAAAATTCGGCAAAGATGTTGCGGCAATAGTCGAAGGCTCCACTCGCATTACCCAGGTACAATACAACAGCAAACTGGCGAGTCAGGCGGAAAATCTCAGGAAAATGCTGCTGGCTATGGCGGCGGATATCCGAGTTTTGCTGGTAAAGCTGATTGATAGATTGCTGGACATGTTTCTCCTCGATATGGTTGATCGGGAGAAACAGGTTGACATTGCCAGGGAGACCATGGATGTTTATGCCCCCCTGGCAAGTCGACTCGGAATTGACTGGCTAAAAAGGGAACTTGAAGATCATGCCTTTAAATTTTTACACCCGGAGGAGCATTACGATCTCTCGCATAAGCTGGAAAGCTCTCTTGACGAACGTCAGAACTATGTTGATGAAGTCATCAAGATTCTTCACGAAAAACTAGCACAGAGTGGGATTCAGCCTCTCCGCATAATTGGTCGGCCCAAGCATCTTTTCTCCATTTACAAAAAACTCATAGTCCAAAATATTCCTCTTGAGCGGGTCTATGATAAGGTCGCTTTCCGAATAATTGTTAACACTGTTAACGAGTGTTATGAGGCACTTGGGACTATTCACGCCAATTGGTCGCCGGTTCCCGGACGGATTAAGGATTTTATTTCTGTTCCGAAGGCCAATAACTACCAATCGATGCACACTACGGTGGTTGGGCCCCGTGACCACTTTATAGAAATTCAGATTCGCACTGAGGAAATGGACCGGGTCGCCCAAGAAGGAGTCGCGGCGCATTGGGCTTACAAAGAAGGGCAAAGGATTAATAAAAATGATGCCAAACTTTTCCGAGAACTGAAGAAGCTCGTTGCCTCGCTCCAGGAAGTCGAGGATCCCCGCGAATTTCTTGATAGCGTTGTCGGCGAGCTCTATGATCCGGAGATTTATGCCCTTACCCCGACCGGGGAGGTCAAGGAGTTTCCGATTGGCAGTTGTCCCATTGATTTTGCCTATTCTATTCACACCGAGGTCGGCGACCGCTGCGTTGGCGCCAAGGTAAATGGCCGCCAGGTGCCCTTGAAATATCAGTTGCAGACTGGTGATATCGTTGAAATTATCACCTCTCCAACCCAGCTTCCCCGCCGCGGCTGGCTGGACCTGGTGAAGACCAGCCGAGCGAGGACCAGAATTCGTTCCTGGTTGCGCCGTGAAGAGAAGGAGAAGGCCCTCAAGCTTGGCAGGGAGATCTGTGAACGTGAGATAAAAAAATACGATACTTCCCTGAAGAAGATCATTAAAAGCGGGCATATCCGGTTGATTCTCAAGCAGCTGCGCTGCAACTCCTTGGATGATTTACTTGCCAAGGTCGGTAGCGGGGTGATCACTGTACAAAACCTTATAAAAGGTTTGCAACCAGCTGAGCTACGCAAGGAACAGGAGCAGCAGACGGCCGAAATGTCCCCGGAAGATTTGGCAAACCTCATGGTTAACCAGCAGGCCAGCGATGAGGAACCGGGGAAATCGGGCATCAAAATAGACGGTATTGACGGGATGCTGATGAAGATCAGTCAATGCTGCCAGCCTTTGCCTGGCGATCCCATCGTCGGATTTATCACAATGGGTCGGGGTGTTTCTATCCACAAATCCGATTGCGTCAATCTGTTGAGCTCCGATCCCAAAAGGTGGATCGATGTCTCTTGGAGCGGTATTGCCGAAAAGATTTACCGGGTAGGAATTCACATCAGTGCGGAAAACCGGCGGGGTATTTTTGCAGAAATCAGTGGGGCTATCAGTGCTGATAATGCAAATATCGTCGATATCTCTGCCCATACCACGGTTACAGACCGGGCGGAAATGACTATCTCTTTAGAAGTTGGAAATCTCGACCATCTCCAAACCTTGATGCTTCACCTGCGGCAGTTGGCAGCCGTTATTGCCGTCCGAAGGCTCTAAGCAGAGGCTTCGGAGAGGGCGACAAGGTAGACCATGACCTGCCACGTTTGCGGCAATGAGATGCCGGCGATGGGTTCCAGCTGTCCCTATTGCGGGGCAGCTATGGAGGAGCCGACTTGTGCGGGATCAACCGTATTCATCCACAAGACGGTCAACCTTGAGGTTGGCCGGCCAGTGGTGGAGGTTGCTTTAAAGCGGTGCCGCCTGGCACTCGATGAGGCAATTATGAATAAAGTTAGTATTATGACTTTGATTCACGGTTATGGTTCAAGCGGCAAAGGTGGAGCGATACGAGCGGAGTGTCGTAATCTGCTCGATTATTTTAAAGAAAAAGGAATGATCAGCGATTACATTGCCGGCGAGGATTTTCATAAAAAGTCAGGCAGAGTTAAGGCGCTTTTGCGACGGTATGCACAGCTTGCCAAAGATCGAAATCTTAACCAGGGGAATCAAGGGATTACCTTGGTGATCCTGTCCTTTTCTTTTCTGTTTATTTCCTGGCGGTTCTTTGTATCGACAGCAATTTTCTAAGTATCTTGGCTGTTGTAAAATGCTCTTTGTTTATTAACCTCTAGAGAGGAGTTTCTGATGAAAAAATGTGTAATATCGGCAGTTTTTGGGATTTGTCTTGCCGCCCCCTGTATTTCCCAATCGGCCCCGCCAACTAGCTTCGAGGATAAGCTTAGCTACAGCATGGGGTTCGAAGTGGGCAGCTACTTTAAAAATGCTGGTGGGGATATCCAGAAAGAGTTTCTCCTAATCGGCATTGAAGATGCCTTCAAGGGTACCAATCCGACCTTGAATGCAGACGAAATGCTGGCGGTAAAAAAGGAGTTTGCGAGCAAGATGCAGGCCAAACAAGTGGCCAAACTCGAAGAGATGAAGACTAAGAATAAGGCAGCTGGAGAAGGATATCTCGCTGAAAATAAAAAGAAGAAAGGCGTTAAGGTGACTGCCAGTGGTCTCCAGTATGAGGTCATTAAAAATGGTGATGGTAAAAATGCCGCACCAACCGACACGGTCAAAGTCGAATATGTCGGAAAGCTGATCGACGGAACGGAGTTTGACAGTACCGCAAAGCACGGCGAGCCGGCCGAGTTTCAGGTCGATCAGGTTATCAAGGGTTGGAGTGAGGCCTTGCAGCTGATGAGTGCTGGCTCTAAACTGCATCTGGTGATTCCAACTGAATTGGCTTACGGTGAGAATGGCGCTGCGCCGATGATTGAGCCGAATTCGGTCCTGATCTTCGATGTGGAGATGCTTTCCATATCAAAGGCCACTCCTAAATAAGCCGCTCTCAAAGAGTCCCGCGGCTCTATCCATACCGAAATCAAGCAGGGTGGAAGAGATTGCGCTGGCAATATCGCAAGAAAAAGTTTCGTCAGCCTGTCGTGGCTGTGAGTTGCAAGAAGCATAGGGGGAAAGCAAAATTTCCCCGCTGGCCGTCCGGGAGCGTATCCCGGGCGGCCTTTTTTTAACGATCGTCTTTTGCCAGAAGAACGAGCCCGGCGATAGAGAAGATAATATGGATGCTTGTCGCTGCGATCACCGGTGAGACATAGCCGGCGGTGGCCAGCGATTGCAGCGCTCCCCAAATGCCCCAGGCAACAAAAGCCAGACCGCAACTAGCTGGAATAGCAATCGAAAGATCACGGCCCCACTTGCGGTAAGAAAACAGTAGGATGGGCAAGCCGAGGAGAAGCAGGGGGATGCCGAGAAGAATATAGGAAACACGGCCAAGAAAACTCGTCCAGGCGGCACGGACCTCATGTTCGACCTCCGTCCGGCCGATTTCCTGGTACAGACCAAGTAGTGACTGTTCAGCCGATTTGTTTACGGGGATTAAAAAGTCTTCAGGTTTTTCAGGAAATTCGAACTCGTTGACTGAGTAATTATTGATGGTATAGCGGCCGTTCTCCTGGCGCTGCTGGATTTGACCATTGCGCAAGATCCAGTGATCAGTATTTTTGTTCCATCTTGCAATACCGGCAGTTACAAGAGAGTCGATGTTATAGCTTTCATCCCACCTGGAGTAAGAAAAATTATAAAAAATATGATGTTTTGGATTGGGCCAAGCGAAGGAATAGAAGCCGTCGGCCCCCCGGTAATAATAGCGGTTGTTGCGGAGTATTCCTAGGGGCACCTTGCCTTTAAGCTGTTCGAACCAGATAGTATTGGTCCTTGATACGGTTACCGGCAAAAGCCATTGGGCTGAAGCGACAAAAAGCAGAGTGAAAACAACCGAACCGATGACAATTGGGCGGATGATCAGACGCAAAGGCAAGCCGCCGGCCTTCAGTGCAGTAAGCTCATTGGAGTGATTGAGAATGCCCAAGCTGATGACACCAGCGAGGAGAATAAAGACAGGCCCCAGCTGGTCTACAATAAAAGGGATGGTAAGAAGAAAATATTCCAAGGCCAGTTTGAGGGGCTTGCCGGCGTTCACGAAGTCATCGTATTTCTCAAAGAAATCAACGAGGAGGTAAATGGCGACGAAACCACTGTTGACGGTTAAGAAATATTTGACAAACTGCTGAAGTAAATATCGGTTGAGCAGATTCACTCAAAACCTCGCAAAGGAAACAATTGACAACAGGGTTCCACGCCACAAAACCAGAGCCCGCTATTCACCTCAGAAGAAGGAGGTTGCGTAGCACCTCGGTAGTAATTCAGGGAAGAGGCCTCTCGCCAGTTTGGTAATGATTAAGGAGGTATTCTTTTCTAGCTTTCCACATTGGTCAACGCCAAGGATACGTGGCCCAAGGTACATTATTGCCGACCTTCTGTCGAGGGAGGCCTATTGCGGCATTGGTTCAGTTGTAGGTAACATTATCACTGGTCTGCGTCAATATCGGCCTTCGTGTACCATGGCAATTTTTCAAGGTCTTGCATTGCGTGTCATGGCTATGGTATAGTCGATCCCTGTATTAGAGCCTTTTGGGTTTGAACTAGTTGGAGTTATTAGATATTGGCTGGTGCTGAACTGTTCTGTTTGCACTGTTGTGCGGGAATTGGACAGGACGTATTTCAACAGGAGGTGGCTGGTATTGAGGAATGCGATCGATGGTTGTCGTCTTGCCTTGCAAGATTTCAGCTGAGGAGATCGATTGCGGCGAGATTATGCAATGGTAAACGGGCTGCTTGGGTTCACCGCTTGTTCACTTGGTTGCGTCTTTAGTCCAATACCACTGTTACCGTATTTATGGCGCACAAGCGAAAGAAAAAAGACCCTTCCCAGTGCAAACAACCGGTAAAAAGTACTGCTTCGGATCGTTTGCATGCCTTCTGGAGTCTCTTCGTCAAAGAAGATGATGTACTTGTCCTCATTAACGCCGATCCTGACGCCCTGGCTGCTGCCTTGGCGGTTAGAAGGCTGCTCCGCTACAAGGTCAAGAGCGTAACAATTGCCCATCCCAACGAGATCAGGCGCCTCAATAATATGGCGATGGTCGAAAGGCTGAAGATACCTCTTGAGCGTTTGAAAGACATCAAGATTGAAAATTACAGTAAGCGGGTGATGGTTGATTCTCAGCCGGATCACTTGCCCTGTTTCGAAAAAATCAAGATACACGCGGTCATCGATCACCACCCAGCCGGCCATGTTGAGGGGGTGGAGTTTGTTGACATCCGCCCGGAGTATGGGGCGACCTCCTCCATGGCGGTTGAGTATCTGCGGGCTGCCGGTATGAAACCTTCGGTGGCTCTCGCCACCGCCCTATTTTACGGGATAAAGGTAGACACCCACGATTTTGAGCAAAAATCGGTTCTTGCCGATGGCATTTCCTTCCGCTATCTTTTTAATATTGCCAACAGAGATTTGGTTCGAAAGTTCGAACTCACCGATTTGCGGCGTTCAGAGCTTCGATACTTTGCCCTGGCATTGGCTGAACTGAAATATTCCAAAGGACGATACTTTACCCACCTGGGTAGGGTGAGAAGTCCCGACGTTCTTGTGATTGTTGCAGATTTTCTCAATCATGTTGGGGAGATAGACTGGGCATTCGTGTCAGGAATTCATGGTGAAAAGTTGGTGGTGATCTTTCGATGCGATGGGTACCGCAAAAATGCTGGAAAACTCGCGGAAAGGATATTCGGACTCATCGGATCGGCAGGTGGCCATAAGGGTGCGGCACGGGCTGAGATTCCGCTAAAAAGCCTGCAACTTGGTGAAAAGGAGTTTACTTCTGATACGCTGAAGCGTGTTATTATGCATCATATTTAATGTTATTTTGATTTTTCCCTCCTGAAGGGTTGCACATGGGGCCAATTGCCTTTACCATAAGGTAATTTCTTTGATAAGAGCGGTGAATAGTTGATTATTCCCCTCGTGGTTTTATCGAGGCCCAACGTCCTCCTTGAGGTGCAATATGCTCAAACCTACTACGCTGGCGATGATTTTGGCAGGAGGCAGGGTCGACGAGCTTAACGTCTTGACCTATTACCGTCCCAAATCGGCAGTCCCTTTCGGTGGGCTTGGCCGGGTCATTGACTTCTCTCTGAGCAATCTCATGAATTCCGGGATAGAACAGGTGGCTATTCTCAGCCAGTACCGGAGTTACTCCCTTATCAATCATATCGGCAACGGAGCTGCCTGGGATATGATAGGGCGCTATCGGCAAATTTCCATCCTTCCGCCATTTCTTGGAACCGAGGCAGCTGATTGGTATCGCGGGCCAGCCGATGCCATCTTTAAGAATCTCGATTATGTCCACTACCACGATCCCGAAGAGATTTTGATCCTGTCGGGGGATCATATCTACAAGATGGATTATCAGGATATGATTGATTACCACATTGCCAAAGACGCCGATCTCACAATTGCCTTTACCAAGGTTCCCTTTAAGGGGGCCGACCGTTTTGGCATTGCCACCCTTAATGATGAGGATGGCGATAGAGGTGGACGAGTAGTCAACTATTGGGAAAAGCCGGAAAACCCTGAGTCGGATTGGGCGTCAATGACCGTGCTTTGTTTTAAACCCGAGGTGTTGTACCAGGCACTGGAAAAAAATCAGGAGGGTGATTCGTATCATTTCGGCAGGGATATCATTCCTGTTTTACTCAAACAAAATTGCCGGGTCTACGGCTATAAATTCTGCGGGTATTGGGGGTATACACGGACCATCAATGAATACTGGCAGTCGAATATGGACCTTCTTGGCAAGGAACCACGCATTGATATGGAGAAGTGGGTATTTCGAACCAACCTCGACCACCGGAGTATTCGCGACTTTGAACCAGCGTACATAGGTGACAATGCTGTCGTCCAGAACAGCTTGGTGTATAATGGTTGTAAGGTTGAGGGAAAAGTTAGGAACTCTATCCTTTTTCCGGGGGTTCAGGTGGGGAAGGGCGCTGTTGTGGAAAATTCTGTTTTATTTTTCAGCAATCAGATCAAAGAGAATTGCCGGTTAAATAAGGTCGTTGCCGATGTGAACAGTGTCTTTGGCAAAAACGTGGTCATTGGCCCGGAGGTTTGTGATGAAAGCACCGAGGTCACGGTCATTGGCTGGAAAAATGAGGTGCCGGATAATACCGTAATTGGTGAGGGTGCGACAATCTATCCGGATCTTGGCCAAACTAACTGGCCTGATTGTGTCAAAGCCGGCGAGGTGTTGCGATGAAAAGAGTGAAAGAGGCACTAGTTCTCCTCCTTGCAGGAGGTGTTGGTAGCAGGTTGAATATTCTGGTCCAGAAGCGCGCCAAACCAGCTGTGCCCTTTGCTGGGATTTACCGGATAATTGATTTTAGCCTCAGCAACGTCATGAATAGCGGGCTTACCAAGGTTGGGGTACTCACTCAATATAAACCGCTGTCGTTGATGAGCCATCTGGGAACAGGCGAGGCCTGGGACCTTACCGGGAGAAGCCGAGGGATTAAAATTCTGCCGCCGCGAACCGGAGAAAAAGAATCTGATTGGTACCAAGGAACAGCCGACGCAGTGAGAAGAAATATTGATTTTCTTGCACATAATCAAGCGGAAGAGGTTGTTGTTCTATCCGGTGACCACATCTATCGGATGGATTTCGATGCGATGATAGAATACCATCGATCAAAGAAGGCCGATGTGACGATCGCGATGATGGCTGTGCCGAAAAGCCAGATCCATCAATTTGGGGCGGGGATCGTTGATCGTAATGATCGGATCATTGACTGGGAGGAGAAGCCGAAAGAGGCAAAGACCAATCTCGCCTCCATGGGGATCTATGTTTTTGATTACAAATATCTGCTCAAGGCTCTAGCCCATGACAGGGAGGAGCACGATTTTGGTATGCATATCCTGCCTAGGGCTATCGCCGAAGACAATGTCTTCGCCTATCCTTTTTATGGATATTGGCGCGATGTCGGGACAATCCAGGCGTATTGGGAAGCCAATATGGATGTCCTGAGAAAAGACAGCGGCATTTCTCCTCAGAGATGGCAAATCAGGACCAATATCGACACCGAAGGGCGGACTGCCGATCGCGCTCCTGCCCGTTTCGGCCAAGGGTGTCACCTTAAAAACTGCATGGTTTCCTCCGGCAGCCTTATTCGCGGAACGGTAATTAACTCGGTATTGTCTCCCGGAGTCGTAGTCGAAGAAGGGGCGGTGGTTAAGGATTCTATCCTTTTTGAAGATTGCGTTGTCAAGGAAGGCGCGGTTGTTGATCTCGCCATTATGGACAAACGTGTGCAGGTAGGCGCGAATGCCACCATTGGTTACGGAGACAATCACACCTGCGCCAATCGCCGCAAACCCAGCCATCTCTACACAGGAATCACTCTCGTTGGAAAAGGGGCGAGAATTCCTAATGAGCAGAAGATAGGAAGAAACTGTGTCATAGACAGTGGTGTGCCGGAGAGCTTTTTCCCCGGAAGGGTGTTGGAGGACGGCGAATCGTTGTTGAACAGCGATGAAAGCTAGGAGACAGGCTGATTGCCTGGTGTTCGAAGGTATCGGATTTCGAAAGACGAATGGCAGTGTAGGAGAACAGATTAAAAAGATTGCGCTTTGAAAAATCTTAGGTATTATTCCGCCTGATTTTTAAATAGTCAGTTGCCCTCGTAGCTCAGGGGATAGAGCACAGGATTCCTAATCCTGGTGTCGGCGGTTCGATTCCGCCCGAGGGTACCAATGTCATTGAAAGGATTAACAGGTGATTTCAACTTGTTAATCCTTTTCTTGTTTGCTGGGGCTGCTCTTTAATCTCATGACAGGAATTGTTTGTGTGTTGTTTATGTGTGAATTGTTAACTCGCAGATAATAACCTTTTAATTTTCTTGATTTTCCTTCTCTTGTTTTTCCGTTTCATCCAGATCTATTTCCTGCTGACCATCCAGATCTATTTTCTGCTGCAAAAGTATTTTATTGTTAACAAGGACAGGGATCTGAGTTGCTTTCCTCCAGTTTCGCTGAGCTCCAACTTTGTACTCCAATACTATGAAATAGAGTCCTTTCTTCTTCAGTTTCATTTGTGACACGTCCATATGAAACTCTGCAAACATGGTGTTTGCTTCCATGCCAAATTCATGTTCACCAATAATATCAGGTTTACTCGACTGGTGTTTCATAGAAAACTTCATGTTAACAGTTTCTGGTGTGTCTTTGTTGTCATGAAACCATTTCGTGTTGATCGAGAATGAAGAAAGGGTTAACTCACCTGTTTCTTTGTTTATTTTACTTAAAGGAATTGAATTCAGTGTATTAATATAACTGAGTGAACTTTGCTTTTGATTAGTTAGTACATGTTGGCATAGTACGGTCCAAACGTGATGTATCATTGTAAACCTTTAGCTTTAATTTGTATGTTTTGTCCACCTAGGGGCGTCAAAATCTACTCTTTCTTTTAATTCTAAAAAATTTGTTTCTGCGTTTTGGTGTTTGGTCTGCACAGAGTTGGGCTGAGTTGCATCTATTTTGACTATTTGAATATCGATTTTTGGGGATGTCGGTAATCGACTTTGCTTCAATCTTGCAAGCTTCTCTGTAATTGCCTCTTTGCAAAAATCATTTAGATTTTGTCCTCGTTTGCTTGCTTCAACAGCAGCCTCTTTGTGGATTGATTCGCCTACTCTGATGTTGAAAGAACCTTTGAAAGCCTTTTGTGGTTGCCGTCCCAATAGTTTGCAAGTCTCAAGGTAATCATCTACAGCTGCTTTAAATTCTTTATTTAGACTATCAAGATTGTCAGCTTCGTAAGTGATTAAATCGTTTATAAACAAAATGTTGCCATGAAGAATCTGATCTTCTAGATCAAAATCCACCGAACCAAAGTAGTCTTTGTAATTTAAGTTTTTCGTTTTCATAAATATCCATCCTCTTTTAATTTTCTCAGGATGTCGATGACTTGGTATGGTCGCAAAGTTTTTGGGTTATGCGGTTTATGTAAACTCAGTACTGAGTCTTTCTCTGGATGATAAAACTTTACTCTCGACCCGCTACCTTCAAGGAGACTGTAGCCAAAATGAATCATTATGGCCTCAATATCCTCCCACCTAAAACCTTTCGGTTTGCTTTGGAGTTCTAATATTTTTTTATCGATTGAGGCCACAAATATACCTTATTCTTTTATGGTAGTACTTGTATCGGACATATGCAACTAAACTTTAGTTGCATATTGGCAAGACATACCATGTTTTGTTTAATAACTCTACAAGAGAATGAGTTGATGGGTTTTCCTGCGGTTTTATATTAGTCTTGGCGGTAAATTCTATCCTCATCATTGCCCAACTCGAAAGCATGGGGGCATGGAAAAGGACCCAGAACTATTTGTTTTGATCCTTATATTGTGATCTTACTTTCTCAAATCGCTCAAATGCCGCCACTTTATTGTTTCCAAGGGAATGAATGTAACCTTCTGTTGTCTTACGGTTGTTATGGCCAAGGATCTCTTGAATATGTGAAATAGGAACGCCAATACTTTCCATGAAACTTGCACCAGCATGTCTTAGAGGATGGAATCGGAAATATTTCACACCAGCTTTTTGGCAAAGTGATCGCATAATTTTTTTCCTATCCTGGTATGGTCCTATGACGTTTTTCCCTTGATTGCGTGAATAGTAATTATGCCAAAAAACCCAAATGACCGAGTCTGTTCTTCTCGCAAAACGATTAATTAAGATTTTTTGAAGATCCTCAGTCATTGGAAGGACTCTTGGTGTTTTTGTCCCATGCTTTTTCTTTCTAGTGTACAAGGTGATTGTTCTGTTATTAAAATCTATGTCTTGCCATCTGAGATTATTGATCTCTCTAGAACGAGCAAAAGTATCTCGAAGGCAACAGAGATAGTCCTGCTGCTCTTGAGATGCTGCCTCAAAGACTTTGTTGATATCATTTAGTGAAGGAACATATATCTCTTCCTTCTCCACCCTCATCATATCAACTTTTAAAGCTGGATTTTTCTGCACGTAGTCCTTTTTTATTCCCCAGTTGAATAGAGAACGGAGGTATCGAAGTTCTTTGTTGGCGGTTTGATTAGAAATTTTGCTTCTTTCGTCTCTCAATTTTGTTATTACCTCCATTGTGATTTCCGAGCAAGATAAGCCTGACCATAACTTTGCCCATCTCTTTGCGTGGTAGAGAGTATCCATGTAATGTTCAAGAGAAAGTCGTTGCTTTACTTCATCGAGTCGCAGATTGACCAACGTCAAAAAGTCCATGTCTGTTGACGTCGGTTTGCCCAATTCCAGTCTTTTTCTTTGCTCTGCTTCCTTTGCCTCTCTCTTGGTTGTAAACCATGCCAGAGTGTACCTGATGCTCTTCATCATGAAGTCGTATCTCCACCCCTTCTTCTCCACAAAATAAACGCTCATATAAAACCTCCTTAGGAGGGAAGAACATTCTCCCTCCTATTTTTATTCCACCAAATTTCTTAGAATTTTTGCTAACCCATGAAATGCTCTGGTTGAACATTTTTGCAATGTCAGCAGGCTTCAATGGATTCTCATCGAGCATGGTGTTCCTCTTTTAAGTCTATCGGAGGATATGGAGTAGGGTAGAGGCCTTCTTTTGGGTGTTCTGACTTCAGTGAATGCAAGATAGAAACTGACTCGTATATTTCTCGCTTTTTCTTCTCTATTCTTCTCACGAATTCTGGTTCATCATCGAGAAAAAAGGCTATTATATCCTCATCTAAAATGTGTTTGCCAATGTCAATAATATGGTCAGGGTCAGTTGCATGAACTTCATGAAAGGCTGCAAGTGACATTGCTATTCCAATGTATTGCTTTCTTAATGCAACATAGTCTTTCTTGGGTAGGGGGCGTTGTCTTGTTCTGATTTCATTTCCATCCCATTTTACGGATGAAAGATCTTTCCAAAAATTTGAAAGGTTAGCTCTCGATTGATGATTCTGGTCATGCTCTATCCTCTCAGAGCAATGTCGAGCCCAAGAAAGCGTGCAGTACGTCCAGATAGATTGAAAGGATTCACAGAGGTCAGCAAAGGTATCGATTCCAGTCTCTGATTTTTCGTCAGTTTTTATTGTCTTTAAGATAGGTCTTCTTAACTGAAATTCGGCTCGTGTTACAGGTTGAGCATCATACCGAGGTTGGCCCCAGACCTCTGAAAAAGTAAACTGTTTGACTGCATCACGTCTTAACTCAAGAACCTTGTCGTATATTCTGAGCATTATGTCACCCTTGCCAACGGCAATGCTGGATAGCTGGTAATTGGTGAGGTATGTAGTAAATAACTGAGAGCGAGTGATCCAGTAATCTCTATCTGCGATATTCAAATCTGAGATTTTGGTCCCAATGAAATCAGCTGCAAGGTGAACCTCGGAAATCTGATTTTTAACGATGACTCCACCCAGAACAGCAATCCATCTTGAAAATCGATAGAAAAGTTCTTCGAAGCCTGGAAGCCAGCATGATTCTGAGCCAATTTCAAAACTGGTATTAGGAATTTTATCTTTGCTTACTCTGGTGTTGAGAAGAAAAGTAAGGTCACCGGATGTCAACCGGAATGTGAAAAGACGGGTTCCGGTTCGATGAACATTCCAGTTGAAACCACCCGGGCAATAATAAGGTTTTTCTTGCAGACTTTCGGTGTGTTGAAGAGATAATTTGATTTCTGCTAATTCATCTAGAAATGAAGATTCCTGCCAATTTATCCAGAAACTGACTTTAAGTTTATCTACATTCCTGGCTAGTGCAGGGGGGCATGCTATTCGGGCTTGCCCCCCGGAAATCTGAGTGTCCTTGACATTAACTGTGTTGTTGTCTACATTCATGCTAACTCCTTTCTTTGTTTGGGGTTTAGCCTTCTTACTGATCAGATCCGCCAAGATTCGAGATCAGTTTGAAGGCTTTTTTGTTTCAACTCTTTTTAAGCCTTTCTTCTTTTGTTTTTTCCATGTCAGCTTTGAGTGTTTTGATCTGTTCGTCGGCTGCAATAGTCATATCCATCAATTTCTCAAGTGCTTTGTCCCCAGCATTGGCTTTTGCCAATTTAACCATTTCTGTAATTTGAATAATCTTAGGTAATGTTTCTTCTAGCAACTGGGTAACAAATGTGGCAGCAGGAGTGCCGGTCTCTTTGGAGAATTCCATAAGTACGCTGTGTACATTTTCATCCAAAGACAGAATCATTCTTTTCCTAGCCATCGTGGATTCCTCCGTTTGATCGCCCGATGTTATATCCAGCGGATAGTTCATTTATATATCCTGTGGATATAATGTCAAGCGATTTCTATCGCGCTGGCCGTAGGGCAAATCGGCAGATGCTGGATAGACTCGAACTACCACGGCCCAAACGGGCAGTCTCGCAAGCCTTTTGCCGCTGTGGAAATGGGCGTTTCGGCTCATTCCTCGACCGGGCACACTTTTAAGGCCCTTTTCGTCTTCGTCACTCCCAAAACGCCCATTCCCGCAGCTACCTCCGTGCTGTTCGCTATTCTTTGGTAATTGAAACCGAAGAGCAAGCAGGTATCGGCAAAATTGCCGATACCCAGCTTCCTCTTCCTTCAATAACAACAATCCCGTAGAGCTCTATTGAAGTTTCGCTAATAAGTTAGTCAACTCCGACACAGGATAGTCCAAAAAGACACTCTGCTTCTCACCTCTTATGGCAATAAAAGCGCCATCACTAATTTGATACCTTTCTGTCCATTCGATGAAGAGCTTGGTTTTTGTCTCTTCGATTCGATATTGCAAGGGGATGCTATGATCGGCAATCCGTAGCGCAAGATTTTCTCTTTGATCTAAAAGCCATGCTTCTCCGGAAAGGCTAGAAAACATGATAAATTGTCCATATCTCTCTAGTTTCATTATGCAGTTTTTTGCGTATACAACATATTCTGCAACTTTTTTGTTCAAATTCATGATTGAACTTTGATTAGATTTTCGCCTTTCAAGTGCTCTTAAAATATTTCGCTTGTTCATTTGTGTTCCTTAGATGATTGGTTGTTGAAGCATCAAAAACGGCCTCAGGATATTTGATCCTGTGTAGGTTTTATCAGCTTTTCCGTGTGGGATTTTGTGTGAGAAAGAAGCCAATAATGCAAGAAAACGAGCTGTATTGACTGGGAACAACGCTATATCGTGTTTAAATATAACGTGTAAAAAGAAGGGGATGTGGTGATTATGTAAGGGAAGGGACTGATTCCTAATCCTGGTGTCGCGCGTTCGATTCGCGCCGAGGGTACCAATGTCATTGAAAGGATTAACAGGTGATTTCAACTTGTTAATCCTTTTCTTGTTTGCTGGGGCTGCTCTTTAATCTCATGACAGGAATTGTTTGTGTGTTGTTTTTAAATGGACTCGGGGGCGCCGATGCCATGGATTATTTGCCCCTGAGTCTAGGAGGTGGATTTTTTTTCAGGAACCTGTGGCGATGCGCAGTACCGTCCGACATAAATGCGTCGAGATTGAAAGGAAATGGCTGTCTAATTGTTGATTTACAAACTGATAGTACATCGAGAATACAAAGTATATCTATCCAGGAAAACCCTAGCCGGCAAAAATACAGGCTGCAATGGCCACAAAAATGCAGCCAGATAAGATGATTTAAAAACGGAAAAATAGGTATATATACGGATTGTCAAAGTGTGGGGCCTGTGTTACGCAAACACTGTTCATCCTATCTCAGGGGGGAATGGCATGGGCGCTCAAATCTTCCAATCTTCGAAAAACACCATCTCTACCGCCAACATCTCGCATGATGCGAGTGGCCTGCCCTCAAGTAAGACCATATCTGAAAGTTACTCCAGTTTGCTGAATACCTTTGGAAAAAAGGTAGATTCCACTGCCTCTGCCAGAGGCTCCCATTTGAATACAATCTCATTTCCGGCTGAATGGGGCCGGTTTGTGCGTCGTTTGGTCTAAGGGCACAAAGTGGCCCACCGGGAACAGATTGAATCATGAGGTGCCGATCCTAGTTTCTGGGCATTTAAATGCAGCAGGTACGTTGTTGATGCTAACCGTTGGCAATTTTGTGTGAGGGGAATTTTTGTGGAAGCCATTCGCATATATGAGATTTAAGCCGTTAACAACTTCTCCATCTGCCAACTGGCAATTTTATAGAGAGGTTGAAAATCCTGGATAGAAAAACAGGAGGCAGTATGCAGAAACCCGAAAAGACTATTGTTGCTGTGCATGGCATAGGCAATCAGACTGCATTCGACACTGTCCAGGCTGTCGTCAAACAGTTCTGTAAACATTACGGGCAGCCAGCAACGGTATCCCTTGGTCGTCTCGACAGCGAAATTCGTTCAACCCGGAACGCTCTCGTTTTATCACCTCCCCTCGATCCCCAGCTCCCACTGAATGTCGCCTTTACCGAAGTTTACTGGGCAGACATTGCCCGTGGGGTAGAGAACAAAGGCTACCAACTAGAAGATACTCGCAACTGGGCGCGAACGGTTATCGAGCGGTTAAAGCTGCACCAGGAAAACAATAAGCTGTTCACACTGAAGGATTACGAGCTGATCAAACTCGTGCTCCAGGAGATAATCAACGCCATTTCAGTTTCCGAGGTGCTCATGACCGTCTTTAAACATGTCGGCGCCTACAAGCCGAAACTTGAGAATGTCCTCACCAATTATCTGGGAGATGTGCAGCTTATGACGGAGTTCCGAGTTGTCCGGGAACTGATTCTCGCAGAATTCGACAAGGCCATGACTGCTCTATACAACTATAATCCTGCCACAGAGATCTATATACTCGCCCACAGTGAAGGGACTGTCATCTCTTTCTTGGGGCTTCTCCGGGCTTTGCGACAAGACTCTGGCGCGGTTCCACAGCCTTCCTGGATCGACACCGTTAAGGGATTCGTAACCCTCGGTTCCCCTATCGACAAGCATCTTGTGTTGTGGCCAGAGCTGCGAACTGAATTTGAATCTAGCGGCGGCACGTGGAAAGAAACACTCATCCGCTGGCACAACTACTCCGACTTAGGAGATCCAGTCGGTTTCAAGCTCGATACAGCCCGAGACTGGCTGCAAAAGATCGGCTGTGGGTGCTTTGACTTCCCGGAACAGAACGATTTCAGCTTTACCCGCAGTTACCTACCCGGCAAAGCCCATGTTGATTATATGACCGATACGCAGCTCTTTGGCCACATAATCAACACAGTGATTGACCCCCAGCCGGACCAGCCAGATCCGAAGAGCAATATTTTTGCAAAAATCCTGAACTATATCCTGCCTTATGCAGCAGCATTTGTCCCTCTCCTTGTAGGAACCTATCTACTCTACCAGGCGGTAGACAAATACATGTGCTATACAGAACCCAACTTAAGCATAGTGCTTAACTCGCTGCTCATAGCATTACTGCTCAGCGGAACTACAGCGCTGTCAAGAGTTGTGAGACTGTCGCGGCGTTGGTTGGCTCAATTGTTTGCATTAGTTTTCTACCTCGCGACAACCTGTCTGGTTATTCAATTTGTGTCGCTCGAAACAAGGGCAAACATAGGCAAGGCATTGAGTGCTTTGCTGGGTTATGAAAATACAAATATGGCGATTTTCGCGGCTTCAGTACTCATCGCCGCTTGTGGGCTCCTATCTAGAAGGTACAGCCTCAAACCGCTCTTATTCGGTGGATTTTTTGTCGTTATGTGGGTCGTTGGATATATTGTCTTCGGCGATAAGCTGGTACTTTCCTCCAGTTCCGTGGTCACAATGGCCATAGCCTTCTTTTGCCTTTGGTGGCTGAGCGCCATCCTCTTTGATCTCAGTTTCATCTGGCATATGTACATCCGTAATAATCGCGCTGTCGACAAATTGCATGAGGTGTATATTTCGGAACTCAGTCACCTATAACCGTTGCTTGTGATCTTCAAACTGTGTGCGAGCATCTTTGTTTTTTAGGCTCGATATTATTAGCTGGAAGCTACAAATATAATATAGGAGTATTAGCTGTAGATTAGCCGAACGACCTTTTTTCTCCTAGAATTCAATGAATTATGACATAGGTAGTTTGATTATGAAAGGAATGAGCCTGGAAGATAGATCCAACGATTAGGAGGAGATAAATGAAACTAAATATTATAATTTTGATGATTGAAGTGCTATTACTGGTTCCTGGAGTTATCTGTTTAGGCGGAGAAAATTCCGGTGAGGAAAAAAGCAAGAACGGTGTCGGATATTTTCAATTAGCTCCGGCTATAGCCTTAGAGGCTTTTTCCGATGCATATGTAAAGGAAGCAAAAATAAATGGAGACAATAAGATTGTTAGGATTACGGATTCCTACGATTACAGTGCATCCATTTGGATGATGGGGCAGTATGTATTTCAGGACTGGGCAAGAAGCGGGAAAAACAAATACGATAACTTTGCACCTGGAATATATATGGCAGCCAAAGTGATATCCGAAGACAGTAAATTGTTTGATGGAGCAAGTATTGGTGTTTCTTTGGTTTGGTTCAGGAATGGTTTATGGGCAGGAAGAAATAAAAACAAGGAGAGCACAGAAGCACAAGAGGAAAATAATGATACTGCCAGGGACGAAAAATTATGGTTTCAGACGATTAATATTTCAGCCGGACCGGCATGGCATAGGACAAGGACGCTTGGACAGGGAATCGTGGATGGACAACCATTACCTTCTGAATATTCATCGATTGAATACAAGGACGAAGACGAAATTTCTTGGGTTATTATGGTCTCCGGATCTATCTAAGAAATTATTCGATACATAATGGAATATTGTGAAATATTTATGGGAGAAGATGCGTTGACCTCCAACGATTCCGAGTGATCCATGGCATGGCTGGCATAAAAATGGATAGTTTTATTAGCATGTTTGATGAGCGTAAGTCTCATGGTCCAGAACGGTTGCTTTATCATCTAACGGCGGAAGGAACATATGAAACCAGAATCGCATAAAAATATAACTAATTTGGCTATAGGGATTTATACCAAATTTGCATCCGGTGGAAAACTTGCCCTCGCATTACAAGATGAAAGATTATTAAAGGCCACCTGGGAAGGAAGTATGGATGAGGACAATATAAGTCCTTCCCGAGGCCTAAACTGGCATTTCTTTCCTTCAAACACCACCATTGCAAATGGTGAAATTTCACTTGTTCCGATCTTCTTTCCCAATTTCAAGCTCCGTCCGACAAGCCTGTTTTGGATTACAAAAAGACAAGGAGATTTCCTGGAGCTCATACAGGACGGTGCAAGTAAACATCTCTTTTCAACTTTTGGCCGTATACTCCACCATATTCAGGATATGAGTACTCCATCTCATGTCGTTCCTGTTTATCATGGGCCATCAATGGAAGATTCCTTTGAAAATTATTTGACAATGACCTCTCCAGTCAATCATTGGGAGGCGATCGAGAAAAGACTCCAGGATATGCAAGGCTATTTTGATGCCGTTCTGTCCGGAGTGGCTACAGAGGATTTTACCAGCCTTTATAATAAGGCCGCTCACCGAGTGTTGAGCGAATTACAGGCGCCTCTCAATTTGTTTCCCGTCGTAATCAATAATGACTATCCTGATGCAAAAGTATCGTCTGATGCCTTTTGGCTTTTTTATGATGGTCAAGATGCAGATACTGTTCCGCTAAGAATCAAGGGGTTTGGCAGGTTTGGTCATCTCGGTAAAAAATTTGGGGTATGCACTACGTATAACGTCCAAGGAAAGGATATCAAGATCATGCCGAGTGTGTTCGAAGACATAGCTGTTCACTATATGAAATCTGCGGTTGAGGACAGCTTACGAGCACTTAAATATTTTGACCAAAACCTGGAATAACTCGCGCTGCTCGGCAGTGTCAATCTTCAATACATGGAGGTTAAACGATATGATTCTTCAGCGACTGACCAATCTCTTGAGCACAACGCCGCGACTGCACAATATTGAACCTACCTTGCTTGTTCTTCATGCAACGGCAGGAGCCAGCGCAAGATCCAGTATAGATTATTTGCGCTCCAAGGGAAACGCCTACCATTTTATTATTGCCAGGGATTCCCTGGATTCTGATTGGACGTACAAATCCGATGGAACCGAGTCGCTTGTATATCAATGCGTGCGGTACCACCATCGTGGCAGGCACGCCTCCTCAACCATCCCTGTGCCAGGAACCCATGGTGAAGGTATTAACGATTGCTCTATTGCTATTAGTCTCGCCAATTTGCAAAAACACGTCCCAAACGATCCCAATCCGGGTTCGGAAGAATATACTGAACAACAAATGCTGGCACTTAATGCTCTTATTATCCTGGTTAAAAATGAAGTGCCTTCGCTTAAAATGCTGACAACCCATGCGGTAGTCCAGCCATGGAATCGCTCGGATCCCGTGGGAATTTATGGCCAGGAAATAGCGGCAAGGCATGATCTCGATTGGTGGCAACCAACACCGGCAGAAATTGATAAATATAAACCGCAGACTTAAAAAGGATGGGGATGGGGCCTGTTTTGTCGCCCTTCGCATTTCCATGGGCGGGGAACAGAAGACAGTCAAATAAGCATCTCCAGAGAAGTGTATACGACAAATGGCTGCAGTATTGATTGGGGATTGAACTGGGAATCCACTTTATTCAACAAAGAACGAAGGGGGGAGTTCGATGAAAGCAAAATTATATTTGGGAGATATTAGCCAGGAGAGAATCAAGCCCGACAAGATCGGAAAAGTCCCTGTGAAAGAGTATTTCAAGAAGGATGATAAGGCAATTGTGATCTGTTGCGATGCGTTCTGCTGCATTCTGGATTGCAGCCGGCCGGTCCATCCTGGGGATCTTGTTACGTATGAGGAGCGCGTCAGGAAGTGGGGACCGGAACTGGTCTTGAGAAAAGAGAAGTTCGGTGGCCTGGTATGGAACCGCCGGACCGGCCATATCTGGGAACTCGGTCAAAAGGAAACGAAGTTATGCCTTGATCTTGCGAGGGGCAAGAGCCTGAATGAGGTTATCAAGGAGCATGGGGTCAGCGAAAGCGAGCTCTACTCGCTGCTGGCTGATGTTACCCAGCAGCTGTAACGGCAGGCTGCGGTAATGGTTCGAAGACACCAAAATAGCACGCATTCCTGAGGTGATTATGAACAATAGGCCGGGTGCTCCATTGCTTGTAACAGTCAATGTAACCGGGGTCTGCAACCTGAATTGCAGTTACTGCTATTTTCAGCCACGGTTGCAGACCCACATGCCGTTCGATGACTACCGGACGACCCTTAACATATTGCGGGAGCATGAGATTTTTCTTCTGACTCTCAGCGGCGGGGAGCCGTTTCTACATCCCAAGATCAGCGAATTGCTTCATCTGGCCCACGACACCTTCGAACACACCTCGATCCTGACGAACGGCACGGCCCTGCAGGATGAGCATTTCGAAACAATTGACATGATTGTGAGAAAGAAAGGCTTCTTCCCCATACAGGTCTCAGTGGACTCCACGGAACCTGAGATAAACGATAACACTCGGGGGAAGACTGCTGTAGTCCTGAAAAACCTGCAGAGGCTCAAGGAGGTTGGCGCGAGCATAACCGCGGCTATCGTTGTTTCGTCCCAGAACATCGACAGGATTGAAGAAACCATTGCTTCGCTGGCGGACGTAACACGCCATTTCCACGTCATGCCGATCAAACCGGTACCGTTTCTGAAGGGGAAGGATTGGTATCTCCAGGTAGACCCTCCACGAATGGATCAGGTGTGGAAAAAGCTTATCGGGCTGCGGGACAAGTACGGGGTCAGGGTACGAACGCCTGTGGACGACCTCTGTAATAGTGTGGAGACGTCGGCTGTCGGGGCGCCGTGCATGGCAGGGTTCACGAAGCTGGCGATAGATCCGAACCTTGATGTTCGGCCTTGCGACAAATGCGTGAGCACGGTCGTCGGTAGCCTGAAAGAGGAGACTCTTGACGAGATCTGGAATGGGGACCGCCTGGCCGGAATTTATCAGCGTGCCACCTCCTTCTGCGTCAGCGGGTTGAACTGATGTCTACACTGGGCTCTGTCCCGGGGATGTGGCACATGACAAATACATCCCAAAAAAGTTGCGACGGTGGGGGCATTTGATCTCAAGCTGCTTCCTTTGGGAGTACTTGATCTGCAGAATATCGGCAACCAAGGCTTCAATTTGCCGCGGTCTCAATAGTTATTGATGCCCCTCCGGTTCCGTTAGAGATTATCTTGGAGTGAAGGCAAAAAAATACCCCAACAGCTTGAAAGTTGTTGGGGTATTTATATACCAGCATCAATCACCCCACTCTCGTTAAAGAATGGGGGGCAGACTCTTAGATCTTAGAAACGGAACCGTACACCTAAGCCAAAGCGACCATAGTCAGCAAGTTCGTCGATTTCGTCAAAGGCTGACCGCACTTCGAAGAACAGAGAAGCGTTGAATTGATCAGGTTCGCCGTATACTCTGGCTCCAAATCCAGCAATCATGTCCACTTGACTGTCTTCGCCAGGCAGATCGTCGTCACCGTTGGTGACCCAACCGCCAACTCCGAGATCAACGAAATATCTGGAGAAACTGTATTCAGCCAGCAGATCAGCCATAAATGCCGAGGCACCGTCTTTTCCATGTACCTCAGGAGCCCAACCAACCAATCCAAGAAGTGCAAATTGTTCAGCTAATTTGTACTCAATACCAGCTCTGGCGAACAGGTAATTGGAAGGATCAAACTGCCGGTAATAGCCGAGATCACCTACAAAGCGAAGTCTGTTGGTTCCTGTAACCTGAGCGGCACACGCAGGAGAGGTGGCTTCCAGTCCCTTATTGTCGGCAACGGTAACTTTGATGGTATTGGTACCACATGGCATAGCAACTTCACTGGTAAGGGATTTGCCCTCAACCACTTTTTGGCTGACAACCTTGCCGGTATTATCAACAACAGCAACGGTCATTTTGGCAATCTCACCATCTGGGTCGGAAGACGTGCGCGCATCAACCGTAACAGTTTCACCACAGAAGGCTTTAACCGGAGTAACGGTCATTCCACACTGTGGAGCTTTGTTTGGTGGGGGAGCAACAGCAACCTCAGGAATTTTGCTCTCACCCATCAACGCAACGTTCCCACAACCAAGTGGAATAACGAAGTTATAACGAACCCCAGCCTTATCAACAAAAAATTGAAATCCTGGGAAGGGTTTATCATTTCCCCAAGTCACGTCTTTAACTATGCGAATGGTCCCTTTGCCCTTTTTCTTGTAAAACATCCACTCAAACTGTGACCCCTTCGGAAACTGAACCAAATCAATTTTGCCTTTGGCGACCTGGGTCATAAAATCTTCATACAAGTCACTTCTGCCGGCGAGAGCAAAGCCCTTGGCAACCTCAGGGGCCTTCAGCTTTAACATGGACAGCAGGTCTTCTTTGGTCTTCAGCGGCGGTTGATGAAAAGGACTTCTGCCTATTTCTACTAAAGTGGTGGCCGCATTCGCCACACTCACAGAAACAAGCACCAATGCCATGACGAATAATGAAAAAGCTTTCTGTTTCAATTCTCTCCTCCTCACCATGTTAGATGATAGATACTTAAAAATTTACATGCGCACATGAAACATACCGTATAACGCTGCATCCGATCATAACTCGAAAAACAGCATTTTCCTAGAAAACAATTGAGAAAAATCTGATTTTCCTGAGTCATCCTATCACAATCATAAAGAAATTTCAAAAAAATTTAAAAATGTTCGCTCATCCCCTCAGTTACGTCACGCAAACGGCAAGGTGAAGGGGGGTATGCTTAGGACATTGGTTGGTTTAGCGGACATCCATCGAATTGGAATATTTCCTGAACACCGAAATTTGGTTTTTTTTCTTTTCTGTGTTCGTCTTATAAATTTTATCATATCGCCTGATTTCTCTTGAAAAAACCTGCACTCTATGAACCTCCCTAATTTTCTGTGGTTTTAGGAAAACCACCATATGTTGTAGATTGATATTGAGCAAGCCATAAATGTGGGGTATAAGATGGCCTGTGCCCTCTGAGTTGTAACGAGCAAAAAAGATTCAAAAGAAGATTCCCTGCGTTTATCGGACGTCTCCCCCAGGAGAGATTGACCGGAATATTGTTATCATCCATTTCTCTTAAAAGAGGTCCCTGCATGACACCGGACTTGACCAAACAGGCTTTGACTACTACCGCTGAAACGGTTCTGGCAAGAAGATATTACCTTAAGGATACTGATGGTAACGTAACAGAGACTTGGGAGACCTTAGCCAGACGTGTGGCAAATGCGGTCGCAGATGTCGATCGTGATAAGAAGTATCATAAGCAGCTCCGGGAAGATTTTTTTAATATGATTTATCGGCTGGATTTCCTGCCGAACTCGCCCTGCTTGATGAATGCTGGAACTGATCTTGGGCAGCTTTCTGCATGTTTTGTTTTGCCCGTTGATGATTCGATGGACGGCATTTTCTCCGCCATTCGCAATGGAGCCTTAGTTCATAAAACCGGTGGCGGTACCGGCTATTCGTTTTCCCGTCTCCGCTCAAAAAACGCCTCGGTACGTTCGACCCAAGGTGTTGCCTCCGGTCCCTTGTCCTTCGCCGCAGTTTTTGACGCAGCTACCGAAACCATCAAGCAGGGTGGTAAGAGACGTGGTGCAAATATGGGTGTGTTACGTATAGATCACCCCGATATTATGGACTTTATTGTCGCAAAAGCCGATCAAAACCGCTTTAATAATTTTAATTTCAGCGTGGGCATCACCGATGTCTTTATGCAAGCGGTGGAAGAAGATGGTGATTTTGACCTTATTGAACCATCCACCAGGCAGGTCGTTAAACGGCTCAGTGCCAGGATGGTTTTTGATAAAATAATAGACTTGGCTTGGCATAACGGCGAGCCGGGCGTACTTTTCATCGATACTGCCAATCGCGACAATATGACCCCGCAGCTCGGAGAGTTCGAGGCCACAAATCCCTGCGGAGAGCAGTGGTTGTTGCCATTCGAGAGTTGTAACCTCGGCTCAATTAATTTGGCGAATTTTGTCAGCAAGGGTGCCGTTGATTTTGACAGGTTGAAAAAGATAGTGCGTATTGCCACGGTC
Source organism: Desulforhopalus sp. (assembly GCA_030247675.1). NCBI lineage: Bacteria > Pseudomonadati > Thermodesulfobacteriota > Desulfobulbia > Desulfobulbales > Desulfocapsaceae > Desulforhopalus > Desulforhopalus sp. The sequence continues at coordinate 133,959 of JAOTRX010000011.1, forward strand.
TTTCTGGACAATGTCATCGACTGCAACCGTTTTCCCATTCCCGAGATCGAAGAAATGACCCTGAAAACCAGAAAAATAGGGATGGGGATCATGGGATTGCATGACATGCTTATTCAGCTGGAAACGCCGTATGCCGATGAGAAAGGCCGTGCCCTCGCCAGTGAGGTGATGCGTTTTATTAGAGACACCGCCGAGGAACGATCCTCCGAGCTTGCAACCGAAAAGGGCCCTTTCCCTGCCTACAATCCCGAGATAAACACCTATCGCCCCCGACGTAACGCCGCCCTCACCTCCATCCAGCCGACCGGAACGGTATCGATGATTGCCGACTGTGCCTCCGGGTGCGAACCGTACTTTTCTATCGTCATGGTGAAAAATGTCATGGACGGTGATCGGCTCATTCTCGTCAATAAATACTTTGAGAAGGTGGCCCGGGAAGAAGGGTTTTATTCTCCCGAGCTGATGAGCAAGGTGGCGGACAGCGGCACGGTAATGGGACATAAAGAGATTCCCCAGCGATGGCAGGAAATCTTCCGCACTGCCCAGGATATCGTCCCTGAGGATCATATCAAGATGCAGGGTTGTCTGCAGCAAAGCGGGGTTGACAGTTCGATTTCGAAAACCATCAACCTGCCGGCAAACGCAACGCGGGAAGAGGTCAAGCTTTCCTATATTAGCGGGTATAAGCTCGGCTGTAAGGGCTTGACCGTGTATCGTGACGGGTCAAGGGACAACCAGGTTTTGAATGCCACGGAGGCGCACCCCAAAGAAAAAACCGCCATTGTTTCGGAGCGCGGGCCGGTCAAACAGATACTGCCGGATACACTCAATGCCAAGCGTTATCGGGTGAAGGATCAGTATCAGAAGTCGGTGTACATCATCGTCTGTTTTGATGAAAACGAAAAGCCCATGGAGGTGTTCGCCAAGTTTCCTTTTGATAACAGGGTCGACCTGAAGGACAAATCGACCATGTGGACAACCACCTGTCGCCTGGTTTCACTGGCTTTGCGGTTTAATGTACCAATGGATGAGATTATCAAACAACTTGACAGGTCGAGCGGCCATATGCTAGACCTTCCCGCGCAGCTCGGGAAGCTCTTTAAGTCCTTTTTGGCTGGAACGCAAAAAGGCTTTTCCTCCATATGTCCCGAGTGTTCAGGGATGCTTCGTTTTGAAGAAGGTTGTGAAACCTGCTACGAATGCGGCTACAGCAAGTGTTCGTAATACATTATTAAGATGCAGAGGTTCGATAGATGGCAAAGATAGGCAGAAACGACAAATGTCCTTGTCGAAGCGGGAAAAAATATAAGCATTGCTGCGCCTACAAAGAGCAAGGCGCCATTGCCCCACCGCCGGTCAACGTGTCTTTGATGAGTGCGGTGCGGGATATTCAGGCCGAGGCTGTGAACAAGCGGGTCGTATGTCGTGAACTGGGAGTGTTTTTCTTCTACGCCACAGAGCTTGGCGATGCGTGGTTGCTGGAAATGACCGAATCCGATTGCGTTCAGATTGCCAGGGAAGGCGTGGCCCTTGAACCACCTATTGACGAAAACACCGAAACCATAGAGATCAATTATAGCCACACCTTTAAGGTGGACAACAGGCAGTTGGTGCTTACTGCCTATGCAGACAAGGTGATGCAGGTCATGGCGGATGCGCCGACCCGCGAATTGAATGCCGCCATCCGTCGCATAAAAAAGAAATTTTCCGGTAAGCAACTGCAGCAGGTCCATCTTCCAAACCCGGAACCGCCCATCGAAGCATGAGCAGGACACTGATTGCCGGTTTACGGACAATTCCCATGGCCCTGGTCATGGGGATCATTTTTTTTCTTTCCGCCCAACCAGGTGATACCCTGTATCTTCCCCCTTTCCCCGGAATCGATAAACTCGCCCATCTTGCTGCTTATGGTGTGTTGGCCGCTTCGGTACTCTTTGCCTTCAGCTCAGGGTTCCGGGAAAGCAAACCATCAACCGTTTTCTCCTTCACCGTTGTATTCTGTCTGGGCTACGGCATCTCCGATGAAGTGCATCAGGTGTTTGTGCCGGGAAGGTCGCCCAGCGGTTTCGATATCTTTGCCGATGCCTGTGGTGCTTTGCTTGTTTGTGGTCTTTGGTTGGGGTGGAAAAGAAATCGACAGGCGCGAACGGCTCCGGCAGTAAAAGAAATGCGGGCCGTCTTGTAAAACAGCTATCTCCTCCCTATACTGGAAAGTAGACAACGAAGGATAAGGCACCAATCAAGGAGGTGAGTGATGCTAGGCGAATCGAGCAATATTTCCACTCTCATTCATAGTGAAAGAATTTCCCGGGGGAATCAGATCCGACCCGGAGGAGGGCAGGAGGAGGAAGATGCACAGCAACAAAGCTATGCCGATGTTGCCTCTTTTTCCCCGCAATCGCTGGCACTCGCAAGAAACGTTACTCCAGCCGGAGCTTCTGCCGAGCAAGAACAGCCGCAATCACAAGGGCGAGGGCAGGGGGGAGATCGTAGCGGGTCGGCCAGATTGATTGATATCCGGGTGTGATGCGTCTTGTTTTTAGTGCTGTGCCCGGGGGGGGCAGGTTATAAGCTCCCCCGGTTTTGTTTCAATCGCTCTAATCCGCTTGTTTTCTTTTGAAAGCAAGCGGATTCTTTTGTTTAGAGCGCTTGCAGACGCTTTGCCATATCCTTGGCGAAGTAAGTAATGATAATATCAGCACCCGCCCTTTTTATCGACAGCAGGGTTTCTTCCATAACCCGGTCACCATCGATCCAGCCCTTTTCGGCGGCAGCCTTGATCATTGCGTATTCGCCGCTGACATGATAGGCGGCAATCGGCAAATCGAACTCGTCACGCAGGCGAGAGACAATATCCAGGTAAGCGACGGCTGGTTTGACGATAAGGATGTCGGCACCTTCGTCGACATCGAGGGTCGCTTCCCGTAAGGCCTCTCGGCTGTTGGCCGGATCCATCTGATAGCTTTTGCGGTCGCCGAATTGCGGGGCACAGTCGGCGGCATCCCGAAATGGACCGTAGAAGGCCGAGGCGTACTTGACCGCGTAGGACATGATCGGCACTGACTCGTGGTTGTTTTCATCAAGAGCGGCCCGGATCTCTGCTACCCGGCCGTCCATCATATCGGAAGGCGCCACCATGTCGGCACCCGCCTCGGCATGGGACAGGGCTGTTTTGGCAAGAATTTCCAAGGTGGCGTCGTTGTCGACGACATTATTGATCAGACAGCCGCAATGGCCGTGGTCGGTATATTCGCACAGGCAGACATCGGTAACAACGAGCAGCTCGGGCACCTTATTTTTCAGTTCTCTGATCGCCGTTTGGATAATGCCGTTTTTAGCGTGGGCACCCGAGCCTACACCGTCCTTCTTCTCCGGTAAGCCAAAGAGAATGACGGAATGCACACCAAGTTTCAAGCACTCCCTGGCCTCTGCCGCCAGCTGGTCGACGCTCAGACGGAATACACCGGGCATGGAGGGGATGACCTCGCGCTTGTTCTTGCCCGGCATGACAAACAGGGGATAGATGAACTGGCTCGCGGTGAGCTGTGTTTCTCGGATAAGTGCACGAAAAGCACTGCTCTTTCGAAGTCTTCTGGGTCTATTTTCTGGAAAAACCATGGATGCTCCTGTAGTGGTGAGGTTGGGCCGAATCATTGGGAAATTGCAAATTGCCAGACATCAGCGCTTCCCGTGTTGGTTTCGGTAGTTGCACGTCGACCTATTGAATGATGTTCAGAGATTTTAGCTTTTTATGAAGATGACTCCTCTCCAGGCCAACGAGTTCGGCGGTTTTCGAAATGTTATTGTCGTTGGCGAGGAGCTTATTCTGCAGGTATTCCTTTTCAAAAAGCCTCTTGGCAGTTTTATAGTCGAGGGCGAGAAGTAACCCCAGATTGGTTTCGCAGCCCACTGGCCCCGCCGCTTGTCCCGGATGCAAAAAGAGAGAAATGTGTCCGGCGTTGATGACCGGCTCTTGGCACATGATCACCAATCGTTCGACAAAATTGCGCAGTTCCCGCACATTTCCCGGCCAATGATGCTCCATCATCGCCTGATAGGCATCAGGGGTGAAGTGTTTGCCCTTAAGGCCCTTGCCGGTCAAGTCCTGGATGATGGCTGTTACCAGTAAAGGGATGTCCTCCAGGCGATCCCTGAGCTGGGGAACATGAATCGGCACGACATTAAGACGCCAAAAAAGATCGGCCCGAAACTTGCCGGCCTCTATATCCTCTTCGAGATTTTTGTTGGTGGCGGCAAGTACCCTGACGTTGACTTTTATGGTTTTGCTGCCGCCAACCCGTTCAAACTTTTGCTCTTGAAGAATGCGCAGGATTTTTGCCTGGGTGTTGAGGCTCATGTCGCCGATTTCGTCAAGAAAGAGAATGCCGCCGTCGGCCTGGTCGAATTTACCGCGCTTGCTGGCGTGGGCTCCGGTAAAGGATCCTTTCTCGTGACCAAACAGCTCTGATTCGATCAGCTCTTCGGGTATGGCCGCGCAGTTGACCTCAATCATCGGTTGGTCGCAGGACTTTGAAGAACGGTGAATCGATTGGGCGACCAATTCTTTGCCCGTGCCATGATCGCCCCTGATCAAAACCCAGGCATCGGTTGGGGCAACCATATCGATCTGTTGCTTCAAGGCCCGTATTGCCGCCGATTCCCCAGTGAGAATCGGTTTCTCGGGGGATCGTTGGCGCAGAAGGAGGTTTTCCTGTTCCAGTTTGGCAAAGCGCAGGCCGTTGGTTATGGCGAGGATAATCTTGTCGTAGGACAGGGGCTTTTCGATGAAATCAAAGGCGCCTTTGCGTGTTGCCTGAACCGCTGTCTCAATGGTGCCATGGCCGGATATCATGATTATCGGCATATGATACCGTTCGCGGATTTTCTCCAGGGCGGCCAGGCCGTCCATGCTGTCCCCCAGCCAGATATCGAGCAGTACCAGGTCAATGTTCGTCGATTCGAGGAGGTCAAGGCCCTCCTCGGCGGAAGAAGCGGTGATAGAGGAAAATCCTTCGTCTTCAAGAACACCGGCCAGCGTCTCCCGGATGCTGATCTCGTCATCAATTATGAGAATGCGTTTGTTCATGGAATTGGCTGTGCCTCGGGTGCGCGGAGGGAGGCAAGTCCCGGTTCGTTAGCAATAGCAACTAAGCTCTGCTCGACATCGACGTTGCCTTTAACCCTGTTTCAGGAGTGGCAGTTCAATAATGAAAACTGACCCGGTGGGTTCATTGTCCTCAACTCGGATGTAGCCGTTATGGTCAGCAACAATCGTCGAGACGATCGCCAGCCCCAGGCCGGTTCCGGTCTTTTTCGTTGAAAAGTAGGGCTCAAAGAGCTTGAGTTTGTTGTCTTTGGAGATGCCCGGCCCATTATCAAAGACCTTAAGAAAAACCTTGTCTTTTTCCGGGTCGAGAGAAAGCTCGATATCTATATTACCGCCATCCGGTAAAACCGCAACAGCATTGTCCAAAAGGTTGATAAGGCAGCGTTTGATCTGCTCGGCATCAAAGTTGAAGATCGGAATCGCCTCCATTTCCCGGCAGGTAAAGTTTATATTCTTATGGCCTTCCTGGTAAAGGAAAAGTGTGCTCTTGGCGAGTTTGCCGAGGTCTTCCGGTGATTTCTGCACTTTGGGCATGCGGGCGAATTGTGAGAACTCGCTCACCAGCCGTTTCATTTCATCGACCTGGGTGATGATGGTGTTTGTGCACTGGTCGAAGATGCTGTTCTCCTCATTGAGGATTTCCGGATAACGGCGGCGCAGGCGCTGGGCTGAAAGCTGGATTGGGGTAAGCGGGTTTTTGATCTCATGGGCGATCCTTTTTGCCACTTCTCTCCATGCCGCCATGCGCTGCATCTTTTCGAGCTTGGTCAGATTGTCAAAGACCAGTACGAAGCCGATGGGTTTTCCCCCTTCGTCCTCAAGCCGGGTAAAATTTACCAGGAGAGAGTAGTTTCTGCCGAGGACATTCAGCCGGATATGTTGCTCGACGGTGGTCTTGCCGGTAATGTGCAGTTCCTCGATAAAGCCGTCAACGATGGTCGCCTGGTAGCTGGGCAGCACATCCTTGTAGCTGAGTCCGAGGAAAAGATTCTTATCTATATTTAAAAGCTTTTCGGCAAAGCGGTTAATCGTAGTGATTTTTCCTGCTTCATCAAGGGAGATAACCCCTGCCGAGACGTTTTGCAGGATGATTTCGGTGTAGCGCCGCCGCTGTTCCGATTCCTGGGAGCTTTGCTGCAGGGCGGCATGGGCCTCTCCCAGTTTTTTGTTGCTGGAGTTGAGGTTGAGGGTCATCTGGTTGAATGAGTCGACAAGAAGTCCCATCTCATCGTTGGAGTCGCGTTCCATGACGAATTCAAGATCACCATCGGCAACCCGCCTGGTCGCCAGAACAAGCTTTTCCAGAGGCTCGGTGATGCCCCGGGAGATATATAGGCCAAACCAGATAGCGGCAAAAATCACCAGGAGGGTGACGATCAGCAGGATAATCAGCAGCCAGAACTTAAAGGGGTCCTTGAAATGCTTTAATTGCCGGTAACCGGTAATGCCTTTGGAAATATTAGTCATTCTGGCTAATTGCTCACTTTTAACCAGGAGCGAGGTCACCAGGATTGCCTTGCCGAGTTGGCCGCTGCCCAATTGGATCTCGGCGACACAACTTACCAGATCTCCTACCTGGACCTCTTGGATGAGGGTCTCTCGAGTTTGCTCGGCTCGTACCTTTTCTAGTACCTCCACCGGCACTTTGGGGAGAATGGTGCTGCGCAGCTGCGGGCCCCGCACGATGATTTCCAAGTTCTTGTCGTTGGTAAACAGGCTGAGGCTGTCGGGGCCATTAATCGGGTTGAAGGAAAGGATATTCTCCAGGGTCTTGCTGATGTCCTCCGGTGTATAGGATCCGATATCGAGGTCTTTTAATCGTTCGTCGATGCCCTTGCTCATGAGGGCAACTTGGTCTTCCTTTTCGTGGAGCAAGGATTGGGCAAGTTTCAGTGATTCGGTAAGGGAGTCTTCGATGCTCGTATTAAACCAGTAATCCATGCTGGTGGAGACAAACTGGAGGGCGACGAAAAAGAGCAAAATGGTTGGAATGAGTGTCAGGGAGAGGAAGGAGACAATCAGTTTTGTTTTGAGTTTATTGCCGAGCCGGTTGGCCCGCCGCTCGAAGAGGAGTTCAGCCAGGTGACGGAGTACCAAAAAGAGTACGAACAACACCAACAGGACGTTAATGTTGATGAGGGCGAAGATTAAGATATTATTTGTTAAAGGGACCTCGGTTCCGCCTTTGAGAAAAGTGCTTTGCAGCCAGACAAAGAAGGGGATGAGGAGCAGGCAGATGAAAATGGTCCGGCGGACGAGTTTTCGTTTCTGCTGTATCTGCTCAGCACTGTAGGGCCGCCTGTTTTCGGTCTGCTCTTTCTCGGGGGGATTATTCATTGTCGGCTATCAGTAGGCAAATTTAAGGAAATACCAGTCCGTCGCCACTTCCGACCACGAAAGAAAGGGCACGACATTGTGGAGACTAAGCGGCAAGGTCTTTTGATACAGTTCGGCGCGAAGTTTCAGTTTGTAGCTATTGTCGGGGATGAGCTGCTGCAGTGCGACGACCTTGGTGCCGTTAAGCTCGTTGAGGGCCTTTTGTGCCTCCTCCAGGGTTTTAAAAGAAAGGGTTTTGTTGTTTTCCTCTTCGAGGGTGATCCGGTAATTTTCCTTCAAGGGGTCATAGGTCATTATGTGTTGAAATACGAGGGAGGCAATCTGTTCGTCCGGCCAGTTTTCCTTGGTTTTGTACAGTTCGATAAAAAATGAGAATTTGAGGGCTATGCCGCTACGCAGTATGGCCACCATTTCCGGCGTGAAGTCGTAATCAAGGGTGCCGAAGGCTAAAAGATGTGTTGTGGAAGAGGTGGCCGTTACTTCCTTGAAAGCAGCCTTCCTTTTTGCATCGGCCGCCGAAGCAGGTTGGGCAGCGCTTAGACAAAAGAGCCAGAATGTGAGAAAAATCACAATGAGTTTCAAGAATATATCCGAATAAAAGAAGTGATCGGCGGTGAGACCTCGGTACTGGGTGAGGTGGAGAATCGTTTGCCTACCTCGCCTGTGCCGCAGGATGTGACGACGGCCCTCCTCTTCAGGAAGGAGGGCCATTTGGTGTGTGGTGATCTGTCGTGACAGCAAGCAAGCCCAGTTTGCCGGTAATCTACCTGATCTTCGATCGGTTGTCCATGGCTTGTTCCACCCTCTTTCTGTGAGTCGGCTGTTCGTTTTGCCGGTTTGCAAGATTGCCTCCTTGACAATCGGCCGGGTGAAGGTTATCGTGCAAATGCACAAAATGATGATCTTGGCAATTAGCAATACATTCTTTAAATGTCTTTAATAAGGAGAAACAACATGCAGGTAGCAATTCCAACTAATAGTCCAGGGGGCCTTGAGGCGCAACGTTCAGACCATTTTGGCCACTGTGACATCTTTACCGTCGTCGAGTTTGACGAGCAAAAAAATGTCAAAAATGTAAAGACCATAGCCAACGGTGGACATGAGGCTGGCGGGTGTTTAGTGCCGGTGCAACTTCTGCACGCCGCAGGAGTTCAGGCAATAATCGTCGGTGGCATGGGGGGACGACCCCTGCGTGGCTTTGCCGAGGTAGGGATCACCGTCTATTTTGCCGATCGTGGAAGCATGCAGACCGTCAGTGATGTGGTTGACGGTTTTGTAGGCAACAGCCTGCCCGTAATGCATGCCGATCAGGCCTGTCAAGGGTCGGGGAACTGTCAGCACTGATGGATTGATTTTTCCCTTCACAACCGGTATAAGGGGCCTTTAGCTGGACGCTCCTCCTTGGAGCGTCCCTTTTGCCGTATCATTGCAGGTGGTTGAGATTTATACCTCATTTGCATCGGTGGTAACAAGGTAGCTCGTCAAAGCAAGGTGTTTGCCTATTGCATTGGAGCCGGTTTCCGGAGGGATATATGTCGCCAAGACCTAAAAAAGAGAGGAAATGCCAAGGCCAGTTTTGTGGTAAGGCCTTTAAGCCCACCGGAACCCCGCTTGTCTCCCTCAGGCAGATTTCCCTCCACAATGACGAGCTCGAGGCCTTGCGGCTTTGCGATAAAGAGGGGATGACCCAGGAAGAGGCAGGGAAAAGCATGGGGGTGTCCCGCGGCACTATCCAGCGGATTATCACCGCCGCCAGGCAGAAGGTCGCCGAGGCCTTGACCGGCGGTCACGCCCTGGTATTTGTAGACCAGATAGAGACACCTGAAACAGAGTAGGCAGTTTTTTGCCGGTGCGGCTCACCGCAGCGTAGCCCTGGCGGAGGAATCAGATATTCTCGCGGGTCTTGTGAAAGATGATGGCGGGCCACTTCTCCATGAAATAGTTCAACATCCACTCACTTTGCGCCAGATAGGTGAGAAAACCTTCGGTGTCCCTGGCGAGGGATGCCTGATTTTTCCTTTCGAATTCTTCAAGGGCTTTCTTGTCATCACAATATACCCAGCGCGCTGCCTGGTAATCGACGGATTCGTAGATAGCCCGGACACTGTATTCGTTTTGCAACCGGGCCATGGTCACCTCGAATTGCAGGACGCCTACCGCCCCCATGATGTAATCTGAACCGATAAGTGGGCGAAAGACCTGAATGGCGCCTTCTTCCGCTAGCTGGACGAGGCCCTTCTGCAGCTGTTTCATCTTCAGCGGGTCTTTGAGCAGGACCCGGCGGAAATGCTCCGGGGCGAAATTGGGAATGCCGGTAAACTTCAGAGGCTCCTTTGGTGAGAAGGTGTCGCCGATCTTGATTGTCCCGTGGTTGTGCAGGCCGATGATGTCTCCCGGCCAGGCCTCTTCCACGTTGGATCGTTCCTGGGCCATGAAGATAGTGGCGTTGGCAAGGGTGATGTCTTTGCCGAGGCGATGGTGTCTGACCTTCATCCCCTTGGTGAATTGGCCGGAGCAGATGCGAAAGAAGGCGATGCGGTCCCGGTGCGCCGGGTTCATATTGGCCTGAATTTTAAAAACAAAGCCGGTGAAATCCTCTTCTTCCGGATCGACCATGCGGCTTACCGCCTGGCGTGGGCCGGGCGGCGGAGCCATTTCAACAAAACAGTCGAGCATCTCCCTGATACCGAAATTATTGATGGCACTGCCGAAGAATACCGGGGTCTGGCTGGCCTTCAGATAATGGTCGTATTCAAAGGGATTGGCGGCGCCGGCGAGGAGTTCCAGGTCCTGGCGCAGGTCGTCGGCTTGGCGGCCGAGCAGCGCATCAACCTGCGGGTCGTTCAGATCGTCGATAAAGATACCCTGCACATCGCGGGTATTTTGACCAGGAGTAAAGAGATGGAGGGCCTTGCGGTAGATATTGTATACGCCCTTGAAGGTCTTGCCCATGCCGATCGGCCAGGAAAGGGGGGTACACTCAATCTGCAGCTTTTCTTCGATCTCTGCCATGATATCGAGCGGCGACATGCCCTCGCGGTCGAGCTTATTGATAAAGGTCATGATCGGGGTGTTGCGCATCCGGCACACCTCCATCAGTTTCTCGGTTTGCGCCTCAACGCCTTTGGCGCTGTCGATGACCATCACCGCTGAATCGACAGCAGTAAGTACCCGGTATGTGTCCTCTGAAAAGTCCTGGTGGCCGGGGGTGTCGAGGAGGTTGACTTCATAATCCCGATAGGTGAACTTCATCACCGAAGTCGTTACGGAAATGCCGCGTTCCTGTTCGATTGCCATCCAATCGCTGGTAGCATGACGGTCTACTTTCCGCGATTTCACTGCACCGGCCATGTTGATGGCCCCTCCGAATAGAAGCAGTTTTTCGGTAAGCGTAGTCTTCCCCGCATCGGGATGGCTGATGATCCCGAAGGTCCGCCTCCTGGCGATTTCCTGGTGCTGTTGTTTACTCATGGCTGCTGAAAATAGAACTTTGATTTATGGAATGAACTTATTATAAGAACATGCAGAAAAAAAGTGAGTAGGATATGTTCTTTTTCCGATAATGCAAACAGAAAACTGACACCAATGAAAAATAAGCGTACCGTGCTGGTGACCGGAGGTTGTGGGTTCATCGGGGCGAATTTTGTTCGGTTGCTGCACAGCCACCATGGCGATTGGCGGGTGGTAAATCTTGATAAACTCACCTATGCCGGTAACTTGCAAAACCTTGCGGGGATTATCGAAGGGGAAAACTACCGCTTTGTCCGGGGCGATATCTGCGATGCCGAATTGGTTGAGAGGCTTTTTCATGAGGAAGGCTTTGACACGGTTGTCCACTTCGCCGCCGAGTCGCATGTCGATCGATCGATTACCGGCCCCGGAGAGTTCATCCGCACCAATATTGGCGGCACCTTTACCCTCCTTGAAGCAGCGCGGCAGAATTGGCCGGGGGACAAGGCGCAGGAGGCAGGACACTGTTTTCTCCATGTCAGTACCGATGAGGTCTACGGTTCTCTTGGTTCGACCGGGTATTTCACCGAGACCACGGCCTACGACCCACGGTCGCCGTATTCGGCATCGAAGGCCTCCTCCGACCACCTGGCAAGTGCCTATTTCCACACCTACGGTCTGCCGGTGCGCATAACCAACTGTTCGAACAACTACGGGCCGTATCAATTTCCGGAAAAACTCATCCCCCTCATCTTCAATAACGCCCTGAACAACCGACCCCTGCCGGTTTACGGTGACGGCAAGAATGTCCGCGACTGGTTGTATGTGCAGGATCACTGTGAGGCGATTGTCGAGGTGTTGACCAAGGGTAGGAACGGCCAGTGCTACAATATCGGTGGCAATAACGAGAAGCAAAATCTTGAGGTGGTCACCCTTATCTGTGATCTTCTTGACAAAAAGCTTGGCCTGGGCGAATCAGGGCAGCCGCGCCGCTCGCTTATCACCTTCGTGGCCGATCGTTTGGGCCATGACCGCCGCTACGCCATCGATGCAACGAAAATCAAGGAGCAGCTTGGTTGGCAGCCGCGGATGACCTTTGCCGAGGGTATGGACCAAACCGTCGATTGGTATCTTGCCAACCTTCATTGGGTGGCCGATATCGTCAGCGGCGAATACCAGATGTATTATGCCGAGATGTATCGCTTGTAAGTGCCGGGATGCATTGCACGGCAATATCCGAACCTTTTGAATATTTAGATATCAATGAAAGTTACAGCAACAGCCATTCCAGAAGTTTTGCTCATCGAGCCACGGGTGTTCGGTGATGACCGGGGTTTTTTCTTTGAGAGTTTTAATCAGCGCGAGTGGCTGGAAGAGACCGGACTGAAGCGGGATTTCGTTCAGGACAACCATTCTCGGTCAAATAAAGGGGTTTTGCGTGGTCTGCACTATCAGATCAAGCAATCCCAGGGGAAGCTGGTGCGGGTGGTCAGCGGTGAGGTCTTCGATGTTGCTGTTGATTTGCGGCGATCATCCGCCACCTTCGGCAAATGGGTCGGAGCCCTGCTGTCGGCGGAGAATAAGTTGCAGCTGTGGATCCCCGAAGGTTTTGGCCATGGTTTTGTCGTTTTGTCCGAGACTGCGGAGTTTCTTTACCGCACCACCGACTATTACGCCCCAGAGTATGAGCGCTGCATCATCTGGAATGACCCTGAACTGGGCATTGAGTGGCCGATATCGGCGCCGCCAGTCCTTTCCACAAAAGATGCCGCCGGCCTTCCCTTCCGCAGTGCCGAAGTTTTCGAGGCAGATCCGGGCAACGACAGATTCACGAGTCCTAAGTAAGGTGAGCCATGCAAAAATACATGAATTTACTGTGTGTCCTGTTCCTGCTCTGCAGCAGTTGTGCGTCGTACTCAGGTAAGAAAAAGATGGTCATTCTTCAGGATCCTAAAACCATGGACTTCGTTGAATGCGAAGTCAGCGATCAGTTTGTGACGCCCGCATCCTACAGCAAAAATGAAGAGTGCGTTGAAGGGTATAAGAAGCAGGGGTTCGTTGTTTGGGGGGAAAGGTAAGGCCGGCCTACACTGATTTTGTCATTGGGGCGCCTATCTCGAAGAAGGCATCGAGATTTTCCTTGTGCCTTTCTTGGAGAAAGGTCAAGAAGGCATAACAGCTGGTGCTGAGGATTCGGTCGCTTGGAAAGCCGATATTTTCTATAAATTCGGTGCATTCGGTAAATCGTCCAACGTTGTAGGCGATGTGTGCGTCGCTGCCGAAGGTGAGGCAGGCGCCATGACGGCCAACTGCCTCAGCGAGGGAGCTGCAGTTTTTCTCACTGCCGGGACGGGAGGTGGTGAGCGAGGAGTTGTTGATCTCGACCAGGACCTTATAGGCACTTGCCGCCTTGGCTACCTCCTCGACATCGATTGGAAAGGCGGGGTTGCCGCCGTGGGCGAAGACATCGATCTTCCCTGAGGCCATGGCCCCGATAACCGCATCGGTATGCCGGTTCTTGGTGGAAGGTTCGATGACCGGCTCATGGAGGCTGGCGAGGACGATATCCAACAGTGGTGGTAGGCTGTCATCGATATCAAGCTTACCCTGCCAGTCGATGATGTTTGCCTCTATACCCCTGAGAACCCCTACCCCGTTAAGGATCCGGGGGATGACCCGCATGTTCCTGAAGTACCAGATGTGTGGGCTGCCCGGCATGGCCGGGCCATGTTCTGTTAAAGCCAGGAGCTTGATTCCAGCGGCAGCGGCGGCGGCGACGTTCTCACCCAGTGTGCTGTAAGCGTGGCCGCTGGCGATTGTGTGGGTATGGCTATCAACCTCAATGTGCATTCGGACACTCATGGCGAGAGATTGGCGGGATGGAAGCTTGGTTTTTATCCGCCTCCGGTAGGTACCGCGTTTATACCGCAAGGGCATACGATTAGTTTGAGCAGATAGCTGCTCAGCTCAGTTTTATCTTACAGTTTGTGGCGGATTTGTCCAGCGGATCGATACTGTCGTTTTGGCGGTTTGTGACATTCTGCCGTTCGACCAAATTACCATTTGGAGACTGGCAAGTTGATCGGTTTCTCGTTAATATGAAATACGTATACCGCAAGGGCATATGTTTCGTTTGAGCAGACAAGCTGCTCAACGCAGCTTGTAAAAACCTTCTCCCTTTTCGGCGGGCTCGAACGAACCTTAGTTTTGGCCATTTTCTTTATCAGGACAATTTTTGCCACTGGGCAAAGGTTCATTTATCAACTTTTACTGTGATGAATAATCGATGAAAAAGATACAAGTAACTAACCCGGTTGTGGAGCTGGATGGCGATGAGATGACGCGGATTATCTGGCAATTTATTAAAGAATCGCTGATCTTACCCTATCTTGATCTGGATATCCGTTACTACGATTTGTCGATCCAGTCGAGAGATGCCAGTGATGATCAGGTGACCATTGATGCGGCCAACGCTATCAAACAATTCGGGGTCGGCATTAAATGCGCGACAATCACACCCGATGAAGGACGGGTGAAGGAATTCAAGCTGAAAAAGATGTACAAATCGCCAAACGGCACGATCCGCAATATTCTTGACGGGACGGTGTTTCGCGAGCCTATCGTGGTGAAGAATATTCCCCGGCTGGTAACTACTTGGAAAAGGCCGATTTGTATTGGGCGCCACGCCTTCGGCGACCAATACAAGGCAACTGATTTTGTTGTTCAAGGACGGGGAAAATTGACGGTTACCTTTACTCCTGAGGATGGCAGCGAGCCCCAGAGCTACGACGTGTATAACTTCCAGGGCTGCGGGGTGGCAATGACCATGTATAACACCGATGCCTCGATCACCGGCTTTGCTCATTCGTGTTTTAACCAGGCCATTCATAAAAAGTGGCCATTATACCTTTCAACAAAAAATACTATTTTAAAACAGTATGATGGGCGGTTTAAAGACATCTTTGCCGAACTCTACCAAAGCACCTACAAAGGGCTGATGGATGCCCTGGGTATCACCTATGAACATCGCCTGATTGACGACATGGTGGCCTCAGCGCTGAAATGGGATGGTGGCTTTGTCTGGGCCTGCAAAAATTATGATGGTGATGTCCAGTCGGATACCCTGGCACAGGGTTTCGGCTCGCTTGGCTTGATGACCTCAACCCTGGTGACTCCGGATGGTAAGACCATGGAGGCCGAGGCCGCACATGGTACCGTCACCCGCCATTACCGGGAGCATCAGCAGGGAAGACCAACCTCCACTAACCCCATTGCCTCGATCTTCGCCTGGACGAGGGGCTTGGCCTTCCGCGGCAAAATGGATGGTAACCGGCCGCTCATAGCCTTTTGCCAGGCGCTGGAAGATGTTTGTATCGAGACGGTGGAAGATGGGAAAATGACCAAAGACCTGGCCTTGTGCATTTACGGGAAGGATCTCCAGCCGAACCACTATTTAACGACTGAGGCCTTTTTGGCGGTCCTTGCCACAAATCTACAGGAGAAGCTGGCCAAAGGCTTCGAGGAGTAAGAGTGGACCTGGCATACTGCTTTTCAGAGTGCGCTTCGTACCTTGTGTAGAATTATATTCTTGTTTTTTGATTCAATTTTCTGTGGATACTATAACTGTTTTAAGGGGGCAGTGTTTAGAAAACCTTAGATATGCATGAAGGGATGGTCAAAAAACAGGTCATCCCTTTGTGCTTTTTATGCTTTTCGATTCGTCTGCATCTGCCCCAAAGGGCACTAATCCCGATGGACTGATAGTGCTGAGGCATGTGCAAGAATAACCCCTCATCCCGGAAGCAGGCGGCAGAGGGGGTGAACCATTAACCGTAAACCAGTGACCCGCCCGAGTAGCCCAATCCTCCCGCACAGGCGAGACAGAGAAAATAGAAAATCACCATTTTTCTCTGACTGGCTCCCTTTCTCTTTATGATAACGGCGGCTATCAAGAGAACAGTAAGCACCGTGGCGAGAATCATTTTTGCAATGATAAAGCCATTCCACGCCCCTTGCTGTAAGTGAAGCCAATCCAGCATACCGGCACCGATAACCGGGCCAATGGAGAGCAGGGCAAGGACACAGCAGTGAAAGGCAGTCTGATCAAAGACCTCTTTTTTCATGACTAGACCGAGGAGGGAAAACACCACCATGCCAATAATCATGCCCATCGGCACATGGGTGAGCATGGGGTGGAGCGGGTGGGTAAATCCCACCGCCGCCAGAAAGGTGTAAAGGCTTTCAACCATTGAGTTCATAATGCCCTCCTTTGTGAAGAGAATGATTGCGGTGGCAAACCTCCAATATGGAACAACCGCGATCCCTGTTGTAGTAAGTGATAATCATTCCTGGTTACAATTACAAAGGACATTTCGCACACCGATCATTTCTCAGCCCAAGGTTGTTAAGCCAAGGTGTGGTTATTTGGCGCTTTTCAAGTAGGCATAAATATCTGCCGCATCTCGTTCGGAGATTTTTGACTCTGGAAAGGGTGGCATTATTGGCGCATCTTTCTTTCGCAGTTTTTTGACAAAACTACCAAAGCTCATGTCGAGGTTGGTGATGTCGGGAGCTCGGCCACCTTTACCTGTTTCACCGTGACAGGCACCGCAGTTGTTCATCTTGTACCATGTTTGGCCGTTTCCCGGGTCGCCAACCGGGGCTGTTCCGCAAGAGGAAAGGGTCAGGAAAAGGAGAAAAGCACCGCAGCTTACGGCAATTTTACAATGATCGGCAGGCAGCATACAAACTCCTTGGTGGTAATAAATTGTTGAAAAATGAATGACAGACGAAGGTGCAGGCTGCTTGCATGGTAAAAAAGGCCAGCGCAAATGGCAAGGACATTTTCAGCGTTTGTCGAGCCGGGCCAGCGGGATGCCTGTGTCACCAATGGGCACCCTGGCCTGAAGCTCCTTGAGCAGTTGCTTCCTGGTGTTTTCCGGCTGGTTGAGCAGGAGGGCAAAAGGTATAAGCGTGTCATTTTGCGGGAAGTATCCGGCGTAACAGTAGACACCGGTGAGGGTGCCACTTTTCAGCGGTATTGATTCGTATTGCTTTAAAAGGGTGGCAAATGGTTTGAAGCGGCCAAGGATCTGAATCAGGGCGGCAGGACTTACCCGGTTTTGCCTCGATAGACCGGCACCGTCCATGACGATCAGCACCTCTTTGGGAAGGCCAAGGGAGGTCATTGCATAATTGCCGAAGGTCTGCCTACCCTTATCCCAGGTTGCAGGGAAACCGTAGGCTTGCAGGCCACAGGTGAGAAATAGCTGGTTGGCGATGAAGTTGTTGGAATATTTCAGACATTCTCTGACAATTTCCTCCAGAGGCGCAGGGCTTTGATGAATGAAAACAGGTTTGAGGCTGCCTGGAGTATTTTCTTTTTTGAAAGGATGCTGAATGGTTATCCCGGCTTTTTGCAGCTGCGCCGTAAGAAGTTCACCAGCGTAGCGAAGGGTCGGCGATTTGTCCGCCTCAGGGGGCAGCATGTTGATATTGAGACGATAGGAGCCGGGAGCAAGTCCGCTACCTATTTGTTTCATCAGTGGAAGCAGAGGGGTTTCCGGTTCAGCGGAGCTGACCTTGCCGTTTTTACCGACCAATATCGGCACGGCATTGAAATTGACGGCCAGGGCGCCGTTTGGGGCATCATAACTGTTTGCCGAATTTTCGTCGCTGGCTGTTTCGCCGTTCAGGCTGAAGACGCTGTCGTCGAGACATAGCGAGCGCAGTTTCGTTATTCCCATGCCGGCAAGTTTTTTGCCGATTTCGAGGATATTTGCGGAAGTGAGAAGTGGGTCGCCATAACCTTTGATATACAGGTTCGCTTGGCTATCGAGGAAAAAGTGCGTTTCAAAACGGTACTCCGGGCTGAGGAGCTCAAGCGCGATCAGGCTTGTCAGAACCTTCATGGTTGAAGCCGGCACAAAAAGGTCATCTGCCCGGTATCGGTGACGGCCGCTGCTGTCTTCGATCATGTAGCCACCGTTACTGATCAGATGGTCGATATTGTCCTCGGCGGCAAGTGTATCCTGGACGCCGGCGGTGAGCATGAAAAACAAGAGAGCAAGTAACCAGGAGGTAGCGGCTGCAGTGGGAATCTTTTGTGCCACGATTTGATTTCTTGCAGGGAATTTCATAAAGTCTTCGAAGCCTGTTGTGTTCTGTTACTGGCTATCCATGGATCGCCAAGCAGTTTTAAGAATTGTGGTGGCCAAGGATTCCTCTTGATTCAGACCAAGGATCTGTGCCAGCGCCTCCAAGGGTTTGATCCCGGGTTGAGCGCTTACTCCGACCATGTCAAGCTGTATCGATGCGGGGCCGGAGACTTCAATACGGGCGATAAGCGGGCGAATGTCGATCTCGCTGGACCTCCCCTTCCTCGTCTTGGTGACAGGATAACTCACACTACCAGAAAAATTGGTGATCCGCTCCTTTTCCGAGTCGGTGATTGTTCGCGGCAGGGTGAGAATGTAGGAGGTGAGAAGGCATTGCGGCACTTTCCCCGAATGGGGCTCAATTTTATTGATTTTCAGGCCCGGGACGAGCTTTTCGTTGAGGACTTTCGCAGTTGCCGCGCAGTCTTTGAGCGGTTCCGGGAGGTCCATGATGAAAAATTCGGCAAGGCTTTCTGTTCCAGCCGCCAGGGCCGGGCCGAAGGAGATCTTTGGTGACGGATTAAAGCCCTGGCTGAAATTGGTTTGTATCGCCGCTCGGCGGAGGGTGCGAAAGATTCCCTGTAGCATCTCCAAGTGGCCGAGATAGCAGATATTTCCGAGGCGGGAGTAGTGAACGATATATTTGTAGTGGCCGGTAAAGGGGTTATGCTCCTGCGCAGCACAATCTGGTACCTGAGGAGAAGCAGACTGTTCTGTCACAACGTTCTTGCCCCGGTTGCAGACTACCGGCTGGATTGTCTTGAAGTCACAGAGGCCACATTTTTGGCAGGCGTGGTAGCGGCAATCGGGGGTGTAATCCTCGCGCCAGGCCTTTTCCTGCTCATCAAGGAGAAACTGCGGGGTGACCCCTGAGCTCAGATGCTGCCACGGCAATATGTCTTCTATGTTCCTGGCCTGCAGATACCATTCAAGGGACAATTGACAGGTCTCCGCCGCTTGTTGCCAGCGGGAAAGATCAAAATGTTCGTCCCAGCCGTCGAGGCGGGCTCCTTCACCCCAGGCCTTTTCAATAAGGGTTGCAAGGCGCCGGTCGCCGCGGGAGAAAACCCCTTCGAGAAAACTCTGCCTGGGGCTGTGGTAACGCAGGTTGCAGCCCTTGCCGGGAAGAGTTCGCTTGATGCGCTGAATGCGCTCCATGCCTGCGTCCATGCTCAGCTGTTCTGCCCACTGAAAGGGGGTGTGTGGTTTGGGGACAAATGTGCCGACGCTGATGGTGATCTGTCTTTTGCCCCGGCCGCCTCCTTTGCTTTTATCATTCATGATCTTTTTAGCCAGGTCGGCGATGGCCAGGATGTCTTCATCGGTCTCCGTCGGCAGACCAATCATGAAATAGAGCTTCACACCTTGCCAGCCGGCGGCAAAGGCGTCATTACAGGTACTGAGGAGGTCCTCCTCGGTAATGCCTTTGTTGATGACCCGGCGCAGCCGTTCACTGCCGGCCTCGGGGGCCAGGGTAAAGCCGGTTTTGCGAACCCGTTTTACCTGCTCCATGACCGCTGGGGTGAGGGTTCCCACCCGCATTGAAGGCATGGCGATGGAAATGAACCGTGAGGAGAACTTGTCCATCAGTGCTGGAAGAGTCTGTTCCAGGCAGCTGTAATCGCCGGTGGAAAGAGACAACAGGGCGAGCTCTTCAAAGCCGGAGTTGTCGATGCCGTTTTCCGCAAGTTCCATGATTTGCTCCGGGGTCCGTTCCCGAACCGGCCGGTAGGTGATGCCTGCCTGGCAAAACCGGCAGCCTCTGGTGCAGCCGCGGGCGACTTCGATCCCCAGTCGGTCATGGACAATCTTGGCATTTGGCACGATGGGTCGTTTGAGGTGATCTATCTTGCCAAGATCTTTCAGTATTCTCCGACGTATCACATCTTTTTCGCCGGCCATTCGACGGATTGCCAGGATGTTCCCGGAGGCGTCATAATCCGGCTGGAAATGGCTGGGGATATACACACCGTCAATTGCCGCAAGGTGCAAAAGAAGTTCGGCCTTGCTCCCACCCGCGGCTTTATGCCGGACAATCACATCGCCAATCTCGATGACCGCCTCCTCGCCGTCGCCGAGGAGAATGGCGTCAAAATAATCGGCGACCGGCTCAGGGTTAAAGGACCCGGCGCCGCCGCCGAGGAGAAGGGGGAACGAGCTGTCCCGGTCCCGTGCGTACAAGGGAATATTAGCCAGATCGAGGATTGTCAGGATGTTGGTGTAGCAGAGTTCATAGGGCAGGGTGATGCCGATACAATCAAAACTGTTCAGCGGCCGGAGTGACTCAAGACTGGTGAGCAGCTGTCCTTTTTCACGAAGGAGCCGCTCAATATCGGTGTCCGGGCAATAGCAGCGCTCAGCCAGGAAATCTTCCCGGCTGTTCAGAATATGATAGAGGATTTGCAGGCCGTGATGGGACATACCTATTTCATAAAGGTCTGGAAAGACAAGGGCAAAGCGGACCGAAATGGAATCCCAGTCCTTTTGCACGGAATTATATTCATGACCGAGGTAGCGGCCGGGTTTGACGACGGAGGCAAAGTGCGCTTGGTTGGACATGGGGTTCCCAGGGAAAAATGGTGGAGGAAATACTCCTGCAGTAGGCATATCTCTTTGATTCTTCAATATCATCCAGGCCAATCATTTACTGAAATTTGGTTGACTTTTCAAGTCGGGATAAGGTAATCAGAAAAGTTGTACTCGGCGTTTTTGGTTAAACATTCGTTATAATATGTGAAAAAGGATGTGTCTGATGAAATGGTTAGCATTTCTTCTCGTCGTTTTTACCGGAATCATTGTCGGGTTGTCTTCGGCAGGTTTTGCAGCGTCCTCGGGTGGGGTGGCAATCGAATCGATTTCCCATGCCGTGGTTGCCGACAATGAGGAGAAGTTGACCTTCAAGCTCGGGGCCCAGGTTGCCCCGAAGATTTTCACCATGAAGGGTGATAATCCTCGTTTGGTCCTTGATTTCCTTAATAGTTCGTATGCGGGCAAAGGAAACATTCCTCTTCCCGAAGGCAAATTGGCCACAACCATTCGTACCGGTTCGCATCAGGCTCCTGAACAGAAAATACGCGTGGTGGTAGATCTTGCCAAGAACATCGCCGTTCGTCATACCAGCGAGTATTCCGAGGCGGATCGTATTCTCACCGTACGGTTGTCTGCCGATTCGAAGGAGCAGTCTTCAAAAGAGATGTTGCCCGCCGTCAAGCAGGAAGCAGTGGCCCCGCCATTACCTGTTGAAAAAGACGCTGCGGTTGCCAAACCTGCCACTGAAAAACTCACCGTCGAAAAACCGGTGATTGAAAAACCTGTCGCGGAAAAGGCTGTGGCTGACAAACCCGCCGTTGACAAGCAAGCGGCCGGAAAATTGGCAACGGAGAAACCGCTATCGACCGCAGCTCTCCCTGCCGAACCGGAGAAGAAAGCGGCGTCGGCCTCAACTATAACTCCTGCCGCACCTTCCGTGCCAGAGAGCCCGCAGCTTCTTAATATAACCTTTGATGATTCCTCGCAAAAAGGCGAAATGGTACTTTTTCATCTCACCGGATTTCTTCCGCCAACCGTTTCTGCCGTGGAAAAAGACAATCCCAGAGTGATCTGTGATTTTCCCGGGATAGAACTCAGCAAAGGGCTGCAGGAAAACATCCTTGCCAACGGCAAATATGTCCAAAAGATAAGCACGGCAAAACACAGCAAACCGGAGAAGGTCCAGGTGACTCTCAGTCTCTCTCCCAGCAGGGACTATGATTTGCAGCAGGTATTCTTTAAAAAGGACAATCTCTTTGTCTTGATCATCAATGAATTGCCGGCGGAGAAATCAGCAAAGTAATACTGGATTACTATGGAAAAAGCTGTTGGGTGTATCCTGGCGGTACGGGAATGGAGAATTGTTTTCCCTCATTGGTTAGTTGGACATTTGACAGCTTAAGTCGGATATCGGTTCCGTAGTCGAGGCCTTCGATGTGTATTTCCAGAGGTTGGTGACATTCTCCTAGAGTAATCCAGTCACCATAAGTCACCTTGGCAATGATTTTACCGTTGCTGTTTTCCAGGACGCGGGCAAGAGGTAATTTGCTGGAAGGTTCAAGAAGCAGGTGGCTCATGCCCGCCGGTTCCGTCTTGCCGTGTCGAAAAGATATCCACAAACCCCTGGCATCCTTATCCTCGTAGATAGCGGAGATGGTATTACTCGGCCGCAGATTTCTCCCAGTGATCCACTCCCCCCATTGCCCGTTAAGGAATTCATTCGGCAGACTGTGGCGTACACCAAAGGCCTGCATGCTGCCAGCCAAGTATTTCCTCTCAGGGACATTAACATATTGATACCACTTCTGGTCTCCGGCAATAGCCACAAGGGTTTGGCCAAAAGGGTTGGCGACGACAAATTTGTAGGATCCTGGGGATGAAAACTGCAGGTAGCCACTCAGCGCCTGTTTTTCGAGGGGATCTGTGTAGAAAAGGGCCAAGTCGCCATCAAGACCAGGGCCGCAGGCCTGCTGTTCTTGCAACAGAGAATCGACCAACTGACTGGCGGTGGTGAACTGGTCACCATCCAGGGGGCTTGTCCAGGGTTTGCCGGCACATCCTGAGAGGATCAGAGCAGCAAATAGCAGGAGGCTGGAAAACGGGATGCTTGGGATCTTAGTGTTTATCAAGGGCATCAATTTTCTCCTGTACTGCAGCTTTTTTGTTTTCATCTTCAAACATCCCTAAAGCCTTCTGGTAGTATTCAAGCGCTTTGCCTGTGTTGCCGAGGGAGCGGTACGCATCGCCGAGGTGATCGTATATGTTTGGATCATTCGGTTCCAGTTCGATGGATCGGCTGAGTTCACTGACTGCCCTCTGGAAATCGCCTAGGCGATAATATACCCAACCCAGGCTGTCAACGATGTAGCCGTTATCAGGTTTCAGGGCCACTGCCTTAGTAATATATTCCAGGGCTTCCTTGAGGCGGATATTTTTATCGGCCCAGGTATAGCCGATAAAATTCAAGGCCTCGGCGTGATCCGGCTGCAGTTCCAGGACTTTCATCATTTTGTTCATGGCCTGTTCTTCCATGCCTTTCTTGTCAAGGATTAGAGCGTATTGGAAGAATAGCTGAGCGTTGTCGGGATAGATGGACACAGCTGCTTCGAGGAGGGAAACGGCAGCGTGGTCTTCTTGGTTTTCATGGTACAGCGAAGCGAGGAGGGCGTAAAAGAGGGGCCTTCGTCCGGACTCCTTGGCGATATGTTTTCTCAAAAGAGCGATGGCTTTGTCTTTTTCTCCGGATTCCTGATAGATGCGAGTTTGCAGATATACTGCATCGTCAAAATCAGGACTGTTTTCGGCAATACGGCTGAGATGTTTGCGCGCCAAGGGGTAGTCTTTATCACGGTAGGCAAGCAGCGCCAGCATATAGCGAGCCTCTGAATCATCCGCTTCCTCTGCCAGCCGTTCAAGGATTTCTTTAGCTTTTTCATCCTCTTCCCGGCGCAGGAGAACCTTGCTGGTGATAAGGTCGATATTCGTTGGGTTTCTGCTGAAGGTACGAATGTTCTTCAGTTCCTCCAGGGCTTCACCACTTTTCTCCATATCAAGCAAGGCCTGCACCCGGCTGAGTGCGGCTCGCTCATTAAAGGGATCGTTTTCGCCGATGGTGGTGTACACACGCAGGGCATCGGCATTTTTTTTCAAGGACGCATAGTATAAACCGAGTTCGAAGGCCAGTTCACTCGACCAATTGAGTTCCAGCGATTTTTCGTATTGTTCGATGGCTTCTTGGGATTTCCCGGTTTGTTTCAGGAGGCGGGCCAAAGACAGGCGGGCGTAGTAGAAGCTGCCATTTTTTTTCAGCAATTGCCGAAAGAGATCTTCTGCCTTCTGGTAGTCTTCCAAATGGCTGTAGAGCAGGCCAAGACGCAAAAACACACTTTCGTTTTCCGGGTCACGCTCAAGTATCTGTTTGTAAAGTGATATGGCATCTGAAATTTTTTCTTGTTGAATGTATAAGCTGGCAAGAAGAAGCCGGTTGCTGTTTGCTTCGGGGTGTTCGACCAGGGTCTGTTGCAATGTGCTGGCTGCCTTGTCAAATTCACCCATTTTTAGCAAAAGTATCGGCAGTTTGTCTCTGAGATACTCTACCCCGGGATCACAGATGAGGGCCTTTTCATAGGCTTCAAGGGCCTCTGGGTAGCGCCCGGTGAATTCAGCGTGAGATCCCCAGAGGAAATAGAAGTAGGAGCAGGCAAGATCGGTGTCCGGATCTTCTTTTGCCGGTTCGTTAATGACTGTGACAACCTTCTGGTAAACGGTGCATGACGCGAGAAGGAGACAGCAGCAGATTGCAAGGAGGAAGTTTTTTCCACTCATTGGATCAGACCAGGGTGGTGGAGATCTGGGGCTTAAAGAGTTTCATTACATAGCCAACAACGAGGTGGTGGATGATTTCCTTTGATTCCGAAGCATTAATTGGACGGATATATGGCTTTTTAATGGAGGAAAAGATGCTGGCTACCTTTTCCAGGAATTCCCGTTGCTCAAAATTGTTGGGGGTGTCGCCCCGGCCAGAGACAATTCGTTGCTGACTCACCGCCGGATCAATTTGGAAAAGCAGGACAAGATCGGGTTCAGGGGCAAAACTGTTCATGGCCAGGATCGATTCGGGATCAAGGCCCAGGGCTCCCTGATAGGCGGCGGTAGAGAAGTAGTATCTATCGCAGAGAATAATCTTGCCCTCTTCAAGGCCGGGCAAGAGGAGCTCGTTTACATGTTGCCGGCGATCAGCCAAGAAGAGCTCAAGTTCTTCCTCACGACTGTATCTGTCTCTGTGATTGTAGAGGTCGCGAATCTTCATGCCGAACGGGCCGTTGGTAGGTTCCTTGGTGATCACAACCGGATATCCCTTGTCGCGCAAATAGTTGCCGAGGAGATCGCGTTGGGTGGTTTTGCCAGTCCCATCTATGCCCTCAAAAATGATCAGTTTTCCGCGTTCTTTGCTGGATATCATAATCTTTATCTCAAGATACAGGCAAGGCTGCCCGGTTAGTGGCAATAGTTGCGGCGAGGCGAATGGCTTCGGCGAGGCTGGCATGTTGCGCCAGGCCCTTGCCGGCAATGTCATAGGCTGTGCCATGATCAACGGAGGTACGGACAATAGGCAGGCCGAGGGTTACATTTACCCCATCCTCAAAGTGCAGCATTTTAAAGGGAATAAGGCCCTGGTCGTGGTACATGGCGACCACCGCATCAAAATTTCCGGCCGAGGCCTTGAAAAACACCGTATCTGGAGGAAATGGGCCGTTGACATTGACACCCTCCCTTTTGCTGAGGGCGATGGCAGGCGCAATAAGCAGCGTCTCTTCATCACCAAAGATCCCACCTTCACCGGCGTGGGGATTGAGACCGGCAACGGCAATTCGTGGTTGACTAATAGCGAAGTCGGTCATAAGAGCCGAGTGGGTTATACGAATTAATCTTTGAATTGTGTCGATGGTAAGATCTGCGGCCACATCCCTTAAAGGGCGATGGATGGTAACCAGGGTGACCTTCAGCCGCTTACCGGCCATCATCATGGCGTAGTTGGAGGTTTTGGTCAGGCTGGCGAGCATCTCGGTATGCCCGGGAAAGCAATAGCCGGCATTTTGCAGCGAAAACTTGGAAATGGGGCAGGTGGCTATGCCTTGAAGGATACCCTGTTGAGCCAGTGCAACGGCGTGTTCGATATAGCCTGCCATGGCATGACCGGTGGCAAGAGTGGGGCAACCCCAGACGAGGTCATTGGCAGCAAGATCGGCAACTTGGATGACCGGGATGCCCCAGGTTGGCAGTGGATTCTCGGGTTGCCAGGCCACAAAATGTGACGGTAGTCCAAGCTGATTAGCTACACGGGTGAGAACACCTCTATCGCCGATAACCACCGGCTGGAATCCCGCAGGCTGGGCATTCTCGGCAAAGTAGCGAACGATGATTTCTGGGCCGATCCCGACGGGGCAACCCATGGTAATTCCAATAGTGACCATAAGAATCAGTGTACCGTGAAAAAGTTATTATGCAAGCCATCCTCATAACTTTTGGGTTGGCCCTTTGGTAACTTCAATTTCAAATTACATGGTGAGCTCATTTCCGTTTTCATGGGTACAGCAAATGCCTGATTGCAATTCCAGCGCAATTTTTATCCTCGGCAGCGGTATGCTACCCTGCCATGAGACATGGAATTATCCTTCGTAAAGGTCGAATGCGTTGGTGAGGAGTTCAATTTCCGGCTTTTGCTTGAAGCCGATACAAATAGAGACAACATCAAATCGGGCCGGGGTGTCAAAAAGATTTTTTGCAGCCAGATAATGCTGGGCAGTTTTACTAATTTGTCTTTGCTTTCTGGGGGTTATGGCACTGGCGGGAGAGCCGTAAGCTATGCTGGTTCTTGTCTTTACTTCAACAAACACTAAAACTTCCTGTGCCCTAGCGATTATATCTATTTCCCCATATAGACATCGATAATTTCTTTCCAGTATCTTATAGCCATTTTGAGTGAGGAATTCGGCGGCGATATTCTCACCACTTTGCCCAAGATTTTGTTCTCTATTTAACATACTCCCTGACTCTCTTGAAGGTCATGCGATGGGCTGGACAAGGTCCGTGGGAGGATATAGCTAAGCGGTGCTCCTGGGTGGGATAGCCTTTGTTCTGAATGAAATTGTAGACAGGGAATTTGTGGTGGAGGTCTTCCATAAGTCTGTCCCGGGTGACCTTGGCGATAATGCTGGCAGCAGCGATGGAAGCGCTTTTCGATTCACCCTTAACGAGGGCTTTCTGAGGTGTCGACAGAGGAATGGTAAACTTGCCGTCGACAAGAATGAAATCGGGCAGTGGGGTTGGCAAGTTTTCCACAGCCAGCTGCATGGCCAGGAGTGATGCCTGAAGGATATTAATACAATCGATTTGCCTCTCGGAAACTACGCCAACACCTATGGCTGAACCTAGATCATACAACAGTTTTTCAAGTTCGAGTCTTTTTTGGTGCTTGAGGACTTTTGAGTCGAGAAAAACCGCATGATTGCAGTCTGACGGCAATACCACCGCCGCAGCAACAACAGGACCGGCGAGAGGGCCACGCCCTGCTTCGTCGCAACCGGCAACACAGCGTAACCCTCTGGCGTATAAGTGCCGCTCGAGACTGAAGTTGTCTTTGCCAGTGTGACAACCTGAAAGGCTTTCTTGCATCGCCATATATTAGAAATGCAAAAGACCAACCATCACGGACATCGACCTGTAAGGCAGTATGTCAGTGATGGTATGGATTGCTACACGAAAACCTTATCGTGGCAGACCACGCTCGCGGATACGCGCCGCTTTTCCTGTGAGATTGCGGAGGTAGTAGAGACGAGCACGACGGACCCTGCCTTTTGTCAGCAGTTCGATCTTTTCAATCCGGGGATTATGCAGAGAGAAAGTCTTCTCAACACCAACACCATGGGAAATCTTCCGCACGGTGTAACTGGCATTCATGGTGCCATGCTTACGCTTGGTTACCACACCCTGGAAGACCTGAATCCGTTCTTTGTTACCCTCTACGATCCGGATATGTACTTTCACGGTATCGCCGGGACGGAAATCAGGGAGGTCCTGCCGCATCTGCTCTAAATTGATTCTTTCAAGTATTGTGCTCATAACGTCTTCTATTAGTTGAAGTATGTTTAGGATAAAATCCCGTAGTTGAAATAGTTCTTTGCCAATTTTCTTAGGTTCCGAGCAGCCTGTCAAGGATGATTGAGACGGCAGAGCGAACCGAAAGATGATTATAATTCGTGCCACCCTTGATAGGGGGCAGTGTTACATCAGATAAATCAATAATTTCCTGGGCAAGCCCATGGGCTGTGCCAAATATTAGTAGCACCGGTTCTTTGCTTTTAATCTTTTGTGCTACTTCATTATAACCAACGGTCGTTTCCCGTAACAATGCGCTGGTTGTGACCAGCATCGGCCGTTTACCGTATTTTTGTGTCAACTCATTGATTGCAGACGTCAAAGAGTCAACAAGACAGACTATGCTGAGTGCCTCTTTTCGAGCCGGATTGTATGTGGCCCCGTGTCCGGTCTCCCAGTGAGCGAGCAACTCTCTGACTAGCAGCTGCTGGTCCTCGTAGGGAGTTGCCAAAAAATACCTGGCTACCCCATAGGTCCGGGCAGATCTGGCAATGTCGTGAATATCCAGATTGGTAACCGCCGAGCCAATTATCTCCGCCCTTTTATTCACCACAGGATGATGTACAAGGGCAATGTTCAGTGTAGTTTCGCCCTGATAGGTCATCGTTCCGGGGGTATCTGCTGGAGTATCCTTATTTTTTCATAGAGATCGTGCTGACGAAGCAGCTTGATTTCTTTGGTACTGAACGTCTCCAATTTTATTAAATCCGGCCGCCTTTCAATCGTCCGGAGGACAGATGCAATAAACCGGTATGCTTCGATTTTCTCGTGGTAGCCGGTTAATAACTCATCAGGTACAGCCTGTTCCTCAAATATCCGCGGCCTGGTGTACTGCGGATGTTTGAGTAATCTTCGACTAAAGGTGTCTTTCTCGGCTGAGTCTGTGCACCCCAGAACACCCGGTAACAATCTGGTCACCGAATCAATAATCACCATGGCCGCCAGTTCGCCTCCGGTAAGGATGAAATCGCCAATGGAGATTTCATCATCAATATAACCGGCACGAAACCGTTCATCAACGCCCTCGTAACGACCACATACTAAGACGAGATGCTTCTCATTTGCCAACTCGGCGGCAATCTTCTGGTCGTATTGTCGCCCCTGAGGGGTCAGCAAAATGACCCTCGCTGTAGAGTGACCCTGCTCGCGTCTACTCCTTACTGCTTTCGCCAAAGGCTCGGGTTTCATCACCATGCCTTCGCCACCGCCGAAAGGCCGGTCGTCAGTCATAGCCTGGGGATCGTCGGCAAAATCCCGTATATTGACAATGTTGGTGGCGATTTGTCCTTTTAACCGAGCTCTTCGAAGGATACCCTCATTGAGAGGCGAATCGAAGAGGTCTGGGAAAATCGTTAAAATATCAAAAATCATTCGGGGACGCCACTTCCCTTCAACCGGCAGAGTTGCTATTGAGTTCCATGAGGCCTGGCGGAAGATCAACAATCAGCTTTTCCGCCGTTTCGCCAACCAATATGCCTTTGGTGATTGGTATAAGGAGCTCTTCTCCAGCCGTTTTTACCACCAGAACATCTTGCGCGCCGTTGGTGAAAATATGCGTAACCCGGCCAATTGTATTACCCTCGAGGCCAACAACCAATTTATCCTGATAGTTATGCCAGTAGTATTCGTTGTCACCGACTGCCGGCAGGTGTTTTCTCGCCAGAAGTACAGCATCGCCCTCGATTTGTTCCGCTTGCACCCGATTGGCAATGGATGCCAGCTGGACAACCGCAGCTTTGCCTTGGGCTCTGCTCCTCAGAATTACATGGGGAGCAGAGAGCCTGCCATTTTTGCCGGCGAGGACTATTTCCCGGTAACCTTTGAGGTTCTCGGGCTGACCGGAGAACAGGAAGATTTTTACTTCTCCACGCAGTCCGTGCGCCTTAACAACTTTGCCCAGCAACAGATACTCGTCATCGGGATACGAAAAATCCGCAACCACATCAACCATCGCTTATTCAATTATCTCAAGCCGGCATCTTTTGTCGGCCTTTGCCGCGGCAGCAGACAAAAGAGAGCGCAACGCCCTGGCAGTTCGTCCCTGCTTACCGATAACCTTCCCTAAATCTTCGGGGGCAACGCCTAACTCGATGGTCACGGAGTCTTCTTCAACTTTGCTGGCGACCTTCACAGCATCTGGTTGATCGACTAGGGACCTTGCAATAACAGAAATAAGCTCTTCCATCACTAGGCAGCAGTCGTTGATGCTTTCTTGATCAGGCTTTTTACAGTTACAGTTGGAAGTGCTCCCTTGCCGAGCCATTCTTGCAGCTTGGTGTTATCAAAGGTAATTGCTGCCGGTTCCTTGCACGGATCATACGTTCCAACGATATCAAGGAATTTTCCGTCACGTTTGGTCTCGCTGTTGGCAACGATGATGCGATAAAAAGGTTTTTTCTTTTTGCCAAGTCTGGTTAATCGAATACGTACTGCCATTCCGGTAAGTCCTCCGGTTGATTGTATGGGGTTATGGTACTGGGCTCTTTGCCGTTTCCGGGTAGAGACCCTATTTTTTCTTCATGCCTTTCGGCAGTTTTCTACGCTTTATACCGGAAATTGCTCCGGGCTTGCCACTTATTTTCTTCATCATTTTCAGCATTTCCGAATAGCTTTTCAGCACTCTGTTGACGTCACCGATGGCAGTGCCGGAGCCTGCCGCGATGCGCATTCTTCTGCTGGTGTTGATAATCTGATGATTTTTTCGCTCCTGGCGGGTCATGGAGCGAATTATAGCCTCCGTTTTAACGAGTTCTTTCTGGTCAGGCTTTGGGACGTCTTTGAGCTGACGGAGCTTGTTTATACCCGGGACCATATCAAGAATTTTTTCGAGAGAACCCATCTTTTTAATCTGCTGGATCTGCTCAAGAAAATCTTCCAGGGTGAATTGATTTTTTCTGAGTTTTTTGGCGATTTTGTCGGCTTCTTCTTTGTCGACCACCGCTTCGGCTTTTTCAATCAGGGTGAGAATATCACCCATGCCAAGGATACGCGAGGCAACCCGTTCTGGATGAAATACCTCAATGTCATCGAGTCCTTCACCGATGCCAACAAATTTAATTGGCTTTCCGGTTATGGACTTTATGGATAGGGCAGCGCCACCCCGGGCATCACCTTCCATTTTGGTGAGAATGACTCCGGTAAACTCAAGATCGGTATTGAATTTGTCAGCTACGGTTACTGCATCTTGGCCGGTCATGGCGTCAGCCACGAAAAGGATCTCGGTAAGAGGAATTGCAGAGCGGATTTCTCGCAATTCGATCATAAGAGTCTCGTCGACATGTAATCGGCCGGCGGTGTCAATGATCAATGTGTCGTAGCCACGGAGCCCAGCTTCGTTCAATGCCTGGCGGCAGATGTCAACTGGCTTTACATTAAGGGCAGATGGATGGACCGGCACGTTAATGCGTTCACCAAGTACCTGCAGTTGCTCAATGGCGGCTGGGCGATAGATATCAGCTGGAACCAGGTAGGGGCGGCGGCCTTTCTCCTGGAGCAGTTTGGCAAGTTTGCCGGCCGTAGTGGTTTTGCCAGATCCTTGCAAGCCAGCCATCATAACCACTACAGGCTGTCTGCCGTCGAGTTTGATTTGTTGGGCTGTACCACCTAGGAGATCGACGAGTTCTTCGTGAACGACCTTTATGACCTGCTGGCCCGGGGACAAGCTTTTTGAGACATCGCGACCGATGGCTTTGGCGGTGACATTGGCAACGAAGTCTTTCGCTACTTTAAAGTTGACATCTGCTTCCAGAAGGGCACTGCGCACCTCATGCAATGCCTCGCCGATATTCTCTTCGGTAAGCTTGCTTTGGCCACGGAGTTTTTTAAAAACCCCTTCTAGTCTATCGGATAAATTCTCAAACATAATATGTCAGTAGAGTTCGCTGTCACCCAATATGGGTTTTCCCTTTGATCTTTATCTGTTTTTTTGCATCAACAGCAAAATAACGAATTTTTCATCGTGGGAAGCTCACTAAATTCGGTAATTAGAAATTCAAAAGAGAAGAAAAATACTGTGTATTGATATCAATGTCAAGAAGGGAAAGAATAGGCTTGTGGAAATTCGCTCATTTGCCCAAGTTGGCGACGTTTGTTGCCAGGGATACTTATGCGGAGCGTGGTTTCATTCCGTGCTGAAAGAGGTAATAGGCAATGGAAGGCCAAAGGATTAGCACGGCGGTGATCCAAAGGAATTTTATGGTTTGACTCTCAAAAGAGCGGAGAAAAATGTCTCTTAAAACAATGAACATGAGGCCTATGTTCAAGGTGAAACCTATGAAGCTTATTGGAAGGAGGTAATTTATCTGACGGAGTTGGGGGAGGAGAATTAGAGCAAGGATCAAACCAACTGCAAAGGTCATAGCTAGGACGGAATATACTTTTTCAAAGAGATTCATGCGGTCCAGGGAGGTTAACTAAAGATACTATAGCAGAGAGGGTTTCTTGAGGTTCAGAATGACAGTGTAGACTATAGACGTTGGCATTGCAAATGAGAAGTGATCTGAGATAGCACGGAGAAACGCTTCTCATGTGTAGTAGTTACGACTTGATCTGACAGTTACCAGTTTTTTGCAGGTGTCTGTCAGATCAAATTCAGTTCAAGTTTTTATCCTGCCATACTGTCTTTCCATCCACAAGGGTTTCCATCGGAGTTCGCC